>CANNJI010000011.1 GCA_947504875.1 Legionellaceae bacterium | reverse complement strand
GGAAACTCAGGCGTGGGCTAAAAAAACAAATCAAAAACAAAAAGGTGTCAATTGGCAATTCAGTATCGAGAAAGCGAGGCATAAACTGAAGTCAATTTACCCCAAGATTAAATGTTGATGGCGCACTATGGTGTTACCGTTTGCGATTGATAAGATTTTCATGAAAGCATAATAGAAAGAGCAAAAGTCAAGACGCGACCCCATAACGCGCAGTTGACAATGACTGCAGAAGATGGCGAACGGCGCCTGACGGATGCAGACAGTAAAGAATAATATGACAAATTGTCACGTGTTGAAAAAACTGAGAATCTCGGCCCAATCCTTTGACATAAAACATCAATAAAACTAAATTAATTAGTATTTAAATATATAAACGTCAATTATAACTTGACGTTATAGTTAAATATTACTAAATTTATTAGTAGTTATGACTATAAGTGTCAAAATATGAATGCTGCACATTTTTTTGAACAACATCCAGTGTTTACACAAAAAGAATTTAATCAATTTCTATTATTTGTTGGATCAACGAACGCCAATACTCAAAGAGAATTGCTAGCGTACCATTTAAAAAAACAACACATTTTACGGATAAAGCGAGGTTTTTTTGCGAGCATTCCCTATGCTTTTCGAGTTTCCATGGAAAGCTTTCCGGTGGACCCCTATTTAATCGCTGGGCGTATTAATCAAAATACCGTTATTGCCTATCAATCGGCGTTTGATTTTCATGGGGTCTCGTATTCGTTGCATCATCAGTATCTGTATCTATCCGATCGCCCTGTTCGTCCTTTTATATTCAATGGAGCGGAATTTGTTTGTTTAACATTTCCTAAAACATTGATCGAACATCATGCGACGCAATTTGAAGTAATTTCAGCGGAGCGACAAGGCCTTGAAATACAGGTCACAAGCTTAGAGCGTACGGTAGTTGATGTGCTGGATCGTCCAAATTACGGGGGTGGTTGGGAAGAAATATGGCGCACAGCAGAGCATATTTCCATCTTGAATCTAGATAAGGTCATTCGATATGCAGAGCTCTTGAATAATGCAACGACTATTGCCAAACTCGGTTTTTTTCTTGAGCAATTTAAAGAGCAGTTGTGCATTGATGAGCACACATTAAAGCATCTGGAATCAAAAAAACCAAGTGGGATGCATTATTTAGAACGAAGCAAACGAGAGTCAGGGACTTGTTTGCAACGATGGAACCTTATCGTTCCAAACTATATCCTTGAACGTGCCTGGGAAGAGCCTAATGAAGATTTCTAAAGAAAAACTACAACAAGAAGCAGCAAACACTGGCTTTAAAATGGAGCATCTGGAAAAAGTCTATATGCTTATGGACTTGCTGGAAGACATTGCCTCGTTTCCTCAGCTTAAAGATAAGTTTGTTTTAAAGGGAGGCACCGCCCTTAATTTATTCTTTTTTAACCTGCCACGCCTATCGGTTGATATTGATTTGAATTACATAGGAGCTGTTGACCGAGACGCGATGCTATCGGAAAAGCCTATATTGCAGAAGGCCATTTCCGCAATTTGTGAACGACATGGGTTAACGTTGGATCGTAATCCTAATCGCCATGCCGGTGGCAAAATGGTTTGGCGTTATCCAAGTGCATTGGGACAAATGGGGAGTTTAGAAGTTGACCTCAATTTCATGTATCGCATTCCTCTTTGGCCAATAGAATTTAAATCATCTTGCGTCGTTGGTAGTAAACAGGTGCACAATATTCCCATATTGGATCCACATGAATTATCTGCTGGGAAACTGGCGGCGCTAATCGATAGAAAGACGGGGCGTGATTTATTTGATGCCTATCATTTGTTGACTAAAACCAATTTGGATATGCCGAAACTACGTTTGGCACTGATAGTGTATTCTGCAATAAGCCGAAAAGCTGATTTGCGACAGTTAACGCCCGAAGCGATTTCAGTGGATATAACGGATTTGAATAATCGGTTACTTCCTTTACTTAGGAAAAGTGAACTTTCATCTATGGGAGGTCATTCAAAATGGGCTGAAAATTTAGTTCAGTCATGCCAGAAGGCATTTCAGCATCTCTTACCACTTACAGAAAACGAGCATGCTTTTTTAGATCAATTATTGGAGTATGGAGTAATTGAGCCTAAGTTGCTATCTGACGACCTGCATTTTATTGAAAATGTTATAAATCATCCTGCGGTTAGATGGGCTGCTCAACAAAGTAAAGAGAAATAAAAACGCAAAACAATGGGGTCGAAAACAATGGGGTCGCGCCTTGACTTTTGCTCTCCATTGTTTACAAGGCTATGGTATTATCGTTTGCGATTGATAAGATCTTCATGAAAGCATAACAGAAAGAGCAAAAGTCAAGACGCGACCCTATGGCGCTTTTATTCTCACTGAGATGAATGTGATCTACGATCGATACTCAAAAAATAACAGCCAACGAATGAGCATTTGCATCTAGTCTAACTTTACCACCTATGGGTAAAACGTACTGATGATTGCTTCCATGCCCATAAGGGAAGTTTTTAATCACCGGAACAGTTAGGCGTTTAGCCCATTCGTTGATGACATCATCCACTGTTCCATCCCGGTCTGGAAAATAATTTGCTAAGCATTTTTCAAATTGACAAAACACAACGCCTACAACTTGATCCATTATCCCCGCCAAATCTAAGTGTGAGAGCATGCAATCTATTTTGTAAGGCTCTTGTCGAACCTCTTCGATAAATAGAATACTGCCTTTAAAGTCAGGCTGATAAGGCGTTCCCATCAACGCGATGAGACACTCCAAATTACCTCCAACTAGAGGTGCTTCAATAATACCTGGGTGCACCCCTATGCCTTTTTCAACGCAATAAGATTGGTTTGTTAGGCACGAGAGGAGTGTTTGTTCAATAGATAGGTCGAGCGCTTGATCATGCACATCCCCGCAAGTAAACCCTGTGTAAGATACGAGGCTGGCTTGTTTTAAAAGACCCAATTGCAACGCGGTGGTATCGCTTGATCCAACAACTATCTTAGGATTCTTACGTATCACATCATAATCAAGAAAGGGCAAGATGCGCTGCGAGCCATAACCACCACCGGTGGCTATTAAAGCTTTAACATCTTTGTCGTTAAAAAAATGCATCACATCGTCAGCCCTGTCTTCATCAGAGCCAGCTAAAAAACGATCGCATTTAGTATTATGGCGGCCAAGTTTTACTTTGAAGCCCTGTTTTTCAAAATATTGAATCCCAGCCTCCAGTCGTCCCTGCATTAATGGGCTAGATGGCGTGATCAGTCCAATAGTGTCACCTTTCGTAAGTGGCATTGGATAAATATAGTCCATTGCTTCTCCTAATTTGTTATGTAACATCACTCGCACTCCACATGGGCGGATGATAGGTAAACTCTACTTCAATCCCATCTGGATCAAGCACACTAAACCCTCTTGTTCCGATACCAAACGTTTTAGGTTCGTTCAGAATCGTTAGTTGATGACTTTTTGCCTCTTGGTATAGTTTATCAACAGCATCGATTGAATCCACTGCAAAGCCGATGTGTTCTAAACGTTGGCTGCCTGAAAATACATCGTTTACCTTATGTAACGATAGGTTATCAGCCCCGTTTGTCAAATAAACATAATCAGCTGTTTTAAGCTCTGTCTGCATGCCAAGTAGGTTATAAAACTGCTCGCATTCATCAAGCTTATTAACCGCCAGTGCTAGATGCCGTAAGCTCGCATTTTTGGGCAACATCTTTTCACTCCTTATTTCAATGGCGTGCCTTGATGAAAAACCATACGCCACTGGCCATCTGTCAATCGCCAAATTGAAGATCGCATCGCTTGCTTACTGTCGGCAACTGGTGTGTCTTTGATGCTGCTAATATAGGTCAATAAAATAATGTTCTCAGCAAGTGGATGTGCTTTAAATGAAGTTCCAGTTGCTGTACGCTCAGATTCCTCACCACTCGCAAGCCATCGCATGACTTCGGCTTTATCATAAACAGTAGCACTGCTGCCAATTTCTATAAATTCATTATCGATGAGCTCAGCAAGCACATCTAGCGCATCGACTTTATCAAGCAGTTGTATTTCTTGTTTAATAATCTGATTAACCACCGTATCTAACATTATTTACTCATGAGTACATCGTATTGTTACATGATAGTAACACACTGAACTTATCTGAAAAGTGACGAAAGTGACAGGCGTGATGCTTGGATAAACTTTTATTTTTAGTGAAACGAAATGAAAACAAAATAAAAGAACAGTCGGGTCTATATTTAGACATATATTTTATGCCCCCCTAAGTTTTAAATGGGTACCTGTGTTTTATCTAATCTTTTTTAGGCTACAACAAGAAGAGCGGGCTTTTTTATTGTCGTATATAAACTGCTCGAGAATAACGTCAAGGAAAGCCTAGCAAAGAGCTTGGAGGAACGTTTAGAGGAACGTTTTTTAGAATTTAAAAAGAAGATTTTACAGGAATCGCCATATAACCCTTACTGTATATGGCTCCCCGGGACGGGCTCGAACCGCCGACCTAATGATTAACAGTCATCCGCTCTACCGACTGAGCTACCGGGGAATTAGGCGGAATCTTAAATGGATTCCGTGCGCGGGTCAAGGTTCATCGTGGATTTTTTTAATATTTAATGAAAGCTTCCAGACGATCCATCGCTTTCTTAAGGGTTTCCATGTCTGTCGCAAACGATAATCGGATGCATCCTTCATTCCCAAAGGCAGAGCCAGGCACAAGTGCTAAGCCTTGCTCTTCGAGTAGACCTTCAGAGAATTCAAGGTCGTTTGAGAAGCCTTTTTGATGAATAATGGCCTGGATATTTGGAAAAATATAAAATGTGCCATCTGCAGGAATCACTTCAACGCCAGGCATCGCATGCAAGCGCTTAAGAAGATAATCATGGCGTTCGCGAAAAGCTTTGACCATGATCTTAATACTGTCATCACTACCATTCAATGCAGCAACAGCTGCTTTTTGAGCAATTGAGCAGGGGTTTGATGTGGATTGTGATTGAATGGTTGTCATTGCGGCAATAAGAGGCGCGGGCCCCGCTGCATAACCTATACGCCAACCCGTCATGGCATAGGCTTTAGATACACCATTTAATACGATGGTGCGTGAATACAGCTCTGGGCATGTATTTAATATATTTGCAAAGGGATGTGCCCATAGAATATGTTCATACATGTCATCTGTTGCAATGAAGACATGAGGGTGCTTTTTGAGAACTTCTCCTAAGGCTTGGAGTTCGTCGAAGGTATAGGCAACACCGGATGGATTCGATGGGCTATTGATAAAAAATAATTTTGTTTTAGGCGTGATGGCTTTTTCGAGTTGCGCGGGTGTTATTTTAAAGCGTGCGCTTGCTGTTGAGGGAATAATAATGGGTTTCCCTTCGGCGAGTAGCACAATATCCGGATATGAAACCCAATAGGGGGCTGGAATAATCACTTCATCTCCAGCATTTAAAAGTGCTTGGCAAAGATTATAAATGCTTTGCTTTCCCCCACAAGAGACTAAAATTTGATTTTGTTCATAATTTAGTCCATTATCTCGTGTGAATTTTGCAATAATTGCTTTTTTTAAATCAGGTATTCCATCAACGGCTGTATATTTTGTAAATCCGGACTGAATCGCCGAGATAGCTGCTTCTTTGATATGTTCAGGCGTATCAAAGTCTGGTTCGCCCGTACCTAGGCTGATGATATCTAAGCCTTGTGCACGAAGTTTGGCAGCCTTCGCTGCAACACTTAAGGTTGGAGATGGTTTTACTTGTTCAAGACGGTGTGCAAACGTTATCATGGATAACCCTCTTATCCTTCGTTGTAATCAATAGGCCTTATTTAACCCGAAATTTATGAAAATTGACAGATGAAAAAGAAATTTAAACTTTATTCTGATTATAACGCAGCCGGCGATCAGCCCACGGCCATTGCTACATTAGTTGATGGCTTGCAATCAGGGCTTGCTCGGCAGATTTTATTGGGTGTCACGGGCTCAGGTAAAACATTTACGATTGCATCGGTGATTGAGGCAGTTAAACGACCTACGCTTATTATGGCGCCCAACAAAACACTTGCCGCCCAGCTGTATGGTGAGTTTAAAACCTTTTTTCCTGATAACGCGGTTGAATATTTTGTCTCTTACTATGATTATTATCAACCAGAAGCGTATGTTCCCTCGTCTGATACATTTATTGAAAAAGATGCTGCGATCAATGAACATATTGAACAAATGCGACTGTCTGCAACAAAAGCGCTGATTGAGCGGCAAGATGTTATTATTGTTGCAACTGTTTCTGCAATTTATGGTTTAGGTGATCCAGCCCTTGTATTGAAAATGCTTTTGCATGTCACCATGGGTGAGCGTATCTCGCAACGTCATCTTTTGTTGCGATTGGCAGAAATGCAATATACGCGCACAACACTTGATTTGTCTCGCGGACAATTTCGTGTTCATGGAGATGTCATTGATATTTTTCCGGCAGATGAAGAAAAAGCGGCTGTTCGTATTGAGTTATTTGATGATGAAGTATCAAGTCTGGCTTCGTTTGACCCCTTAACAGGCGTTGTGTTTTCACGACTTTCCCGTGTAACGATTTTTCCTAAAACACACTATGTCACCCCGCGTGAGCGTATTTTAGAAACCATTGAGCAGATTAAAGTGGAGTTAGATGCACGTTTAATTACATTTACACAACAAGGGAAATTGGTTGAGGCGCAGCGTTTAGAACAGCGCACGCGTTTTGATATTGAAATGATGCTTGAGCTTGGATATTGCTCAGGTATTGAGAATTACTCTCGTTATTTATCAGGCCAAGCGGAAGGCGAGGCGCCGCCAACGTTATTTAATTACTTGCCTGATGACGCATTACTGATTATTGATGAGTCTCATGTGACGGTTCCTCAAATTGGCGGGATGTATAAAGGGGATCGTGCTCGTAAAGAAAATTTGGTTAATTATGGGTTTCGGCTGCCGTCGGCATTGGATAATCGCCCGATGCGTTTTGATGAATTTATTGTTCGCTCACCGCAGACCATTTATGTGTCGGCAACGCCTGGTCCTTATGAAAAAGAAGTGTCCGATGCGATTGCAGAACAAGTGGTGCGTCCTACGGGGTTGATTGATCCAGAAATTTATATCAGGCCCGTTGTGAATCAAGTGGATGATCTCTTATCTGAGGTCCGAGGGGTCACCTTGCAAGGTGAGCGAACTCTCGTGACAACGTTGACCAAGCGTATGGCGGAAGATTTAACAGATTATTTGGTTGGGCATGGAATTGCAGTGAGGTATTTGCACTCGGATATTGATACGGTCGAACGTATGGAGATTATTCGTGATCTTCGATTGGGTGTATTCGATGTGCTCGTGGGCATTAATTTATTACGTGAAGGCCTGGATATTCCAGAAGTGTCTTTGGTTGCAATCTTAGATGCAGACAAAGAAGGTTTTTTGCGTTCTGATCGCTCACTGATTCAAACCATTGGGCGTGCAGCGCGTAATGTGAATGGCCGAGCCATTTTATATGCTGATAAAATCACAGGTTCTATGGCGCGTGCGATGGATGAAACAACCCGTCGACGGGATAAACAGGTGGCTTTTAATACAAAGCATGGCATTACGCCACAAGGCATTAAAAAAGCGGTGATGGATATCATGCAGGTGGGTGTAAAAGCACCCTCTGTACCGGAACCCGTCTATGATTTCATATCACCGGATGAGTATAAAAAGCGCATACATTCCCTTGAAAAAGAGATGCACGCACTTTCAAAAGACATGGCCTTTGAGGAGGCCGCAGTTGTTCGAGATCAAATATTAGCCCTGAAAGCCTTGGTTAGATGATTAGATATTACTATCAATAAAGGCTACCAATTGTGATTTTGAAAGCAAGCCCATTTTTGTGGCTTCAACTTGACCATTTTTAAAGAGAAGCAGGGTTGGAATGCTCATCACGCCATATTTTGAAGGCGTTTGGGGGCTGTCGTCGATATTGATTTTAGCAAAAATTATTTTATCGCCATGATTGGCTGCAGCCTCTTCGAAAATAGGACCCAGTGCGCGACAAGGACCACACCACTCGGCCCAAAAATCGACTAAAACTGGCTTTGTTGCTTGGAGTACTTCTCTTTCGAAATTTTCATCGGTGACTGCTTTTACGTGATTGCTCATGAATGAACCTCAGTTAATATTAAAAAACTACACTTGATTATAGATCACCTGCCATCGCTTGCAAAATACTTAAAGCAGAAATGGCTGCGGTTTCTGTTCTTAAAATGCGTGGCCCGAGATTAAGTGTTTTAAATTGAGCCTGTATTGCCTCGTTTAACTCATCTGTATGAAAGCCGCCTTCAGGTCCAATCATTAAGGCAATATCGCCAGGGGGAAAGGTGTAATTACGAAGCGATTGTGGTGTATTGGGTTCTAAAATAAATTTAAGTGCCGCTTTGCATGTTGTGATATAGGATGAAAAGCAAGTAATGGGATGAAGGATAGGTAAGGTATTACGACCCGATTGCTCGCAGGCGCTGATGGCAATGGCTTGCCATTGTGCTTGTTTTTTTAATAACCGAGTAGGATCCTGCTTAACGGCGCCATGTTGTGTTAATAAGGGCGTAATACTCGTTACACCCAGTTCAACGGCTTTTTGAATAATCCACTCCATTCGGTCTCCTTTTGCAATGCCTTGCGCTAAGTGTAAGGCTCGTGGAGATTCTCGATTCATTGTTTTGAAGGTTTCAATTTGAACAAGCGTGCGTTTCTTATGTGTTTCCATGATGCGTGCAGTGTATTCTTGATTATCGCCAGAAAACAGCGTGATGGTTTCGCTGGGTTGCATGCGAAGGACTACGCTTACATGTTGATGAGCCCCGTGGGATAATTCAAATGGTACATCATGTGAATAAGGGCCTGGTTCATAAATTCGGATGGTTTTCATGGTGGGGGACCAGTGTAAAAAAATTAAATAAGCTGCTATTCTATCGCATTAATTAATTGTATCAATGGATAATTATAAGATGAAAAAATCACGAATTGAAACAGACAGTATGGGTGAAATCGCTGTTCCCTCAGATAAATATTGGGGAGCTCAAACAGAACGCTCACTTCACCATTTTAATATTGGTAAGGATCTCATGCCGCTTGAGGTGATTCATGCGTTTGGCATATTAAAAAAAGCAGCAGCGATGACCAATCAATCGTTGGGTAAGCTTTCAAAAGAAAAAACAGCGTTGATTACTCAGGTAGCAGATGAAGTGAGCACTGGTTTGCTTGATGCTCATTTCCCCTTACATGTTTGGCAAACAGGCAGTGGCACACAGTCGAATATGAATGCGAACGAAGTCATTTCTAATCGAGCCATTGAATTGGCTGGTGGGGTCATGGGGAGCAAGTCGCCCATCCATCCGAACGATGATGTGAATATGTCTCAATCGTCAAATGATACCTTTCCAACGGCCATGCATATTGCTGCTGTTCTTGCATTTAAACAAAAATTATTGCCAGCCGTGCTTGCCCTAAGAGAAGGCCTGGCGGCTAAGATGCGTGAGTTTAAAGACATTGTTAAAATTGGACGGACTCATTTGCAAGATGCAGTGCCCTTGACGTTGGGACAAGAGTTCTCGGGCTATGTTGCGCAATTGGACGCTTGTATTGGCCGCATTGAATCTGTTTTACCTGAGCTTTATGCGTTAGCGTTGGGGGGTTCTGCTGTTGGAACAGGGCTTAACACGCATCCTGAATTTGCTGTTAAAGCCGCATCTCACATTGCAGATTTAACAGGCATACCTTTTGTAAGCGCACCGAATAAATTTGAAGCGCTGGCTTCTCATGAGCCCCTTGTTATGGCGCATAGCACCCTTAAAACATTGGCCTGTGCCTTAATGAAAATAGCCAATGATTTACGTTGGCTTGGTTCGGGTCCTCGTTGTGGTATTGGTGAGTTGCTATTACCAGAAAATGAGCCTGGCTCGTCGATTATGCCTGGCAAGGTTAATCCAACACAAGCTGAGGCCATGACCATGGTGTGTGTGCAGGTGATGGGGAACGATACAGCAGTGACCATTGCAGATAGCCAGGGAAATTTTGAGCTTAATGTATTTAAGCCTGTCATTATTTTCAATGTACTGCATTCTTTGAATTTATTAACAGATACCTGCCATTCATTTTTATCTTTTTGTGTGGAAGGTCTCGAGGCGAATCGTCCGGTGATTGATTATTATTTACATCATTCATTGATGCTTGTGACCGCACTGAATCAACATATTGGGTATGATAAAGCGGCAAAAATCGCTAAAACCGCACTTGCAGAGCAAAGTTCGTTACAAGAAGCTGCTGTTAAATTAGGATTTTTAACGGCAGAGCAATTCAATGCGTTTGTTAAGCCTGAAGAAATGACCTCAAATACATATTAAATGTAACGCCCGCCGTACGCCGCCTCGAGCATAGCGAGGGATCTCCTAACATGGCAACGTGCCATAATGCATGAGATCCCTCGCTATGCTCGGGATGACGTTGGGTTACTCGGGATGACGTCGGGTACTATTCAACTTCAGTGATAGAATTAATCGTAATCGTTTCAAGGGGTACGTCACCGTGCCCATTTTTTTGTCCTGTTTTTACGTTTGCAATTAAATCAACAATGTCCATTCCTTCAACCACTTCGCCAAACACACAATATCCATACCCTTGAGTGGTGTCGTTGCTGTAATTTAAAAAAGCGTTGTCAGCTAAGTTAATGAAAAATTGTGCTGTTGCAGAGTGCGGATCAGATGTTCTTGCCATGGCGATGCTGCCGCGCGTATTTTTTTTACCCGATTTAGCTTCATTTTCAATGGCTTTTTCAGTTTTTTTGTTGTTCATATCGCCTGTTAGTCCACCGCCTTGAATCATAAACCCTTTGATAACCCGATGAAAAATGGTGTCGGTAAAAAATCCACTTCGAACATATTGAAGAAAATTTTGTGCAGTGATTGGCGTGTTTGTTTCATCAAGGTTGATACGGATATCGCCTTTGGATGTATTAATTAGAATCATGAGGTTCCTTGTTTGTTATTTAAGTCAATGAGGAGAATGATTTTAGTGAATTATATGAACAAATGAAAGTCTATTAAGCAATCAATGGTGTGACAATTATTTGACACCCCAGCAGAAGAGTCTATTATTTAATCTATAAGATGTTTTTATGATCTGCATTTAAGGGGTTATAATGGAAGAAGCAAAGGAACATGGTCCTGACTCGAAAAAAATTTCATATATAATAAAAGAGCTCGTTGATACTGAGGCTACATATATTGCTATGGTTGGTCTTGCCCATGATCATTTTGATCCTTATCTTGCAGACCCTCGCGTTGAGGTCAGTGACAAACGTTTGTTCCAGGCATATCTTGAACAATGGGATACCCTTAAGACATTGTATGACCAATTACCTTTCGATTTATTAAGCAACTCAGAACAAAGTTTAACTCAAAATTTTGTTGATTTTTGTCGCACACCAGCATTTATAACCTATCAAAAAATGCATATTGGAATGAATCTATGGGTTCGTAAAATTGATTCGCTTTATGAAAAATATAGTTTAATTATTCCTAAAAATCAGGCTGTGAAGCTGCGTTATCATGCAGTAGTTATAGCGCCGGCGCAACGATTACCAAGACATGAACTCTTCATCAAAGAGGTTAACAAGGTTGACGAGTCGATGAATCCAATCATTTTGAATAAATTGAAACAATTAATTGATTTTATCAATGAATTGAGTCCCAATAATACCTCTTGGACTGATCACACGAATGAAGTATGGATTGAGATCCGAGATGTAATTACCGGTAGTAAATTAAGTGATCAAGATAAAATTAAAGCATACCATAGCATGATTGGTATGCTTGATGGCGGTTTGTTTGGGAATGAAAATCCAGTTGAGAAGCTTGCTGCTATTCGTACTTGTGCCCAAAGGGCGTTTGAAATGATTAAACTACAACTCCCGCTTGCTTCAACAATGACCGAAATAGTTCAGTTAACGTCTATGTTAAAAGATATTCGTGATGCAGCTCAAACCCCGGCGGGTACGGATAAAGCAGCAAAGCGCTTTTTTGGTGGTGAAAGCACAAGCAATAGTAAAACAATACAAAAACAATTAAGAGAATATTTTTCAGACACGCCCATGATATTGCAGCATGCCACAGAAATTATGCAGTCATCATCAGAGTCGATAGTTGTGAAATCGACAATGGCAAGAGCATTGCTTGACCTTGTTCTTGAACCCGGTAAAAGTATCAGCGGCCTACAATTGTCTTCAGCAAGATTGCTCGCGCAAGCGGCGTTAAATGGTGCTGTTGAAGAGTATAAAACACAGGACAGTATGGATCAGCATATGCATGATACCATGTCAAAAATTAGTGAAGCCGTTGCGAGTCCCGCTGTGGACAGATTTTTTAAACGCATAACGGGGAACACTGAAAGTAATGGCGTGAATAAATCAATTCAAAAGTGTTTGAGGGAATTTGTTCGTGATCCAGCCGCGTATGTGGCGTCTCTTTCGCCTTATACGAGCAGTCCCTCATCCGTGGCTTCTTCGGAAGAAAAATCTGATGGACCAGCAAAGGGATAGTCTCTTGAAATCCATTACGAAGTGACAGAAAAATCCACTGTATGACGATTATGGTGTCGGGCAAGATAGCTTTATTGGTTGTGATATGAGTTGTCTTATTTAGAGCAAGATGTTATAATTATCG
Source organism: Legionellaceae bacterium (assembly GCA_947504875.1). GTDB lineage: Bacteria > Pseudomonadota > Gammaproteobacteria > Legionellales > Legionellaceae > CANNJI01. The sequence continues at coordinate 30,454 of CANNJI010000011.1, read as the reverse complement.
TCTTTTTTTTTGTGGATCTATCTTTATGTTTCGTCATCCCCAGGCTTCAATATCGCATTGTTATAAACTTATCGTGACGGCTGGGTTTTCCCCGCAGCTGGTCGCTTATCATGTGCCCCAACTATCCTTGGGTGGAGAAGTTGAACTGGCAGCTGATGTTTATCAAGATCCATCTAATAGCGGGGTCTTTTTGTCTTAGGTTTTTTTAAATAAATTAAGATCTAAATGATTTTAATGAAGCATGATCGCGTCATTGCAAACGCAAATAAAAAGTTATGGGTACCACGCTTAAAATATTAAGTCGTTCCATACGGAGATTTTTCAAACGTTGTAAGGGTAAAATAGAATGAATTTTTTTAAAGAAACACCAGAAGTACCATCAATGCCAAGAAAAAAAAGAGTCACTTTTCAGAGAAATGTCAGTGTTATACTTATTCCTTGTGTAGCGGAGTATATCCAGGCAAAGTTGTCGTTAAGTATTTGGTATAGCGAAGAAGAACTCGAACAATTGAAGTCAAGCCTATTGTCTGACATCTCTCGATTTATAAAAGAGCAGGCGGATCAGGGTATTGTTATATCACCGCGAGACGCTATTCGTCTTTTTAAAGACGCGCCTGTTTCTTATTCTGAGCACATTGAATCGCTTGATGGACCAGGACTTGTCCGAGGGACATCTGTTGTAGGAACAGGGCTTTAGTCATTTTTTTCCTCCCTCTAGTTGTTTTCTCAATTACAGTGAGAGATCTTCGACTCTTAAACTGAGGCTTGTATCAGTGTCATCTCTAGTTGCACTCGAAATGACCCGCGAGCAATTACGCTTTATTTCTAGTTTGAACTATAGTTATAACAAATAAACACTCAAGGTCCTGTTATGAAAAAAATGGTCTTGTTGTTGATCTGCAGTCTATCCGTCATGGGCGTGTATTTAAGTCCAATGATTGTGTTTGGCAATTCTTCGCCTGTTAAAGTAGAGCCAGCCCCTATGTTGGAGGCGCCTGCTTCGGTTGAAGAGATGCTACTTCGAGAAAAAGGGGCACTCAAACAGGATGTGATTGATAAAGTATTATCCATCATGCGTTGCGCTAAGAATTACCAGCTGGAATATAATCCTATTTTAACTGTTATTGATTATTCTATGCCTGCGAGTGATAAACGACTTTGGGTATTTGACCTGAATGAAAAAAAATTATTATTTAATACCTACGTTGCTCATGGGATTAAATCGGGAGAACGTGAATCAACAACTTTTTCTAATAAATATGACAGTAAAACCAGCAGTATCGGTGTGTATAGAACAGAAAAATCCTATTATGGTCGAGAAGGCATTTCTCTAAAGCTTGAAGGCTTAGAGGCTGGCTTTAATGATAATGCATATAATCGCTCCATCGTTATGCATGGCGGCTGGTATTTGGATAAGGATTTTATTAAAAAATATGGGCGTTCAGGTCGAAGCTGGGGGTGTCCCGCAGTTCCTATTGATTTGGCTCAACCCATCATTAATACCATAAAAGATAAATCACTGTTTGTTGTGTATTACCCCAGCGACGCTTGGTTTTTAAAATCCAAATATTTACAATGTGAAAAGCCTTCTGTTCTGCCGCCCATTGATTATGCCCTCAATCAAGCGCCGATGACTGTTGTTAGCACTGAAACGCGAGATGATGTTTTTTTCGCAGATAAAAAAGTGAAAGAGGGGGATAGTTTACCGATTGTAGCTATGCCTGCTGATAGTTATGTCAAACTTTTTCAAAGTGAGCCCCCTTTAACACGCATGCTTCGGCGTCAAATTGATCATATGGAATATATTGCTTTAAACCACGCTGAATTTAAGCAGTTAGAAGCGCATATTGATCAAGCGGTTTTAAATTTAATTTCATTTGTCATTCCAGTGATTAAGATGCATCACGGCTATTACCAAACAGAAATGCGATTGGTGAGTCTTGGAAAAATAACCAAAATAAACGAGCAGGATAAAAATTATATGATCCAGTTTGAGTCAACCCCGCCCGTACGCATTACTGCAACGCATCATTTTATACGCTGGTTAGGGTTATAAAGTACGCTTTAAAACCGACGCGGTCATCCGTGAAATACACGTGAGCTGACCTTTGTCATTGAATAGTTCAACATGCCAGACTTGTGTAGATCGTCCTATATGGAAAGGCCGCGTTACACCGGTAATTGTTCCCTCGCGAACAGACCGGATATGGTTTGCGTTGATTTCAAGGCCGACACAATAATAGTTTTCGATGTCAATGACCGCATTGGCTGCGTTACTTGCCAGTGTTTCGGCAAGTACGACATTTGCACCCCCATGAACAATCCCGATGGGTTGTTTTATTTTTGTTTGAACAGGCATGATTGCTGTTAGTGTATTTTCTGTGACTTCAGTAAATTTTATACCCATAAAATGGGCCAACGTGTCCTTTTCTCTCTCATTGAAATTTTCTGCTGTGATAGGCTTAAACCAAATCATTTTAAAAATTCTCCATGGTCAGGGTGGTCTTATCTTCGTTGGTTTTGTTATCACGAAGGCTTGCTATGCGCGCGTGTTTTTCTTTTTCTCTTTTTTGCGCATCGGATAGCGCATGTGTTTTATCAAAGTCATACAGAAAGTGGTCTATAGGGCTGATAAAGTTTTTATCAATGGGTTGGTTACTCATGGGTTCCCTCGGGCACAAGTTTAAGTTAACCTTGTGATCTTATCCGATTTGATTTGAAGTTACCATGACTATTAAAAAAATAGAGCTGCATGTTCACCTTGAGGGCACAATTTCTCCGAGACTCGCAAAGCTATTTGCCGAACGTAATCACTGCATCATTCCGCCGAATGTTATTTCTCCTGACGGTGAACGCTACTTATTTCGTGACTTTTTACACTTTTTAAGTGTGTTTGATGTGATTGCAGGATTAATTAAAACACCACAAGATTATTATGATTTAACGTTTGATTATCTCGAATCTAGCGCGCGTGATGATGTGATCTATGTCGAAATGATGTATTCACCTGAGCACGCTGAAAAAATGACAGGGATCCCTTCTATAGAACACCTGACTGCAATTCAACAAGCAATTCATGACGCTGAGAAGCGCTATGGAATCGTTGGACGTGTGATCATCGTTGCTGTAAGGCATTTTGGTGTTGAAGCATCAATCAGGACTGCAGAACGTGCGCTGAGCGAGTGTTTGCCTGTTGTTGTTGGGTTTGGATTAGGGGGGGATGAATTAAATTTTCCACCGCATTTATTTCAACGTGCTTTTACGATTGCATCAGAAGGTGGTCTTTTATGTACGGCTCACGCAGGAGAGTTCGGGGACGCGAGCTGTATGCTTGAAGCGATTAATTCCTTACCTATTCAACGCATTGGGCATGGTGTGCAAGCGATTCACTCCCCTGATATGATGGCTCTGCTCCGAGATAAAAATATTGCTTTAGAAGTTTGTCCAAGCAGTAATATTACGTTTGGGTTGTTTAAGGATTTTGCTCATCATCCTTTTCCTGAGTTATTAAAAGCAGGAATTGCTGTGAGTATCAGTTCAGATGATCCACCGTTTGTTCATACAACGGTTGCAAAAGAGTACACGCTTGTTCAAGCCGCGTATGGATATAGTGACGCGGATATGATCTCAATTACGCGACAAGCGATATCACACTCATTTGCTCCTCATCACTTGAAAGAGAGTCTGTTGAATCAGCTCTAAGTTCAGGGACTGGTTGAAAGAGCCTTAATCCTGTTTGATAATCTGTCAATCTTCTTTTAAGCTTGGTATTTTCTTCAGTGAGCTTTACGCAAAGGGCCTCTGTTTTCAGCGCTTTTTGTTCTAGGGGTGAAAGTGATGAGGGCTCCATGTTTGAGCGAGTCGCTATGTCTTCGATATTCGCCTGCAGCTTTTTAGCATAGGTTGTATCAAGCTTTTCAATGCTCGACGTCTTGACGTAATTAACCGCGGACATGAACAGGACACACCCTAAAATAAGAGAAATACTAGGGGTTGCAAAAGACCATATTGCAATAGCTACCGCAATGGCTATCGCCGCAATGGTATTGATCCATACTGCGCGCTTAGCATGCTCTTTTTGGATCTCAAGGCATTTTTTATTAGTTAGGAACTCAAAAGAAGATTTTTCTTGGGAGGTCAGGTTGGTCGGGGTTGTTTTTTTATTGATGAGATAGGATGTAAATAAACTTTCAATAATATCAACAACGGAGCTGCTTACAAAAAAGGTTCCTGCAAGGGGTGTTGCAACACCTGCGGCAAGATAGGATAAAACATATGCTGCGAGAGAAAATCCGCCTGAAAAAAGCTGGAAAGACAACGTGGTAAGTTTTTGTGAAATATTGGTCGAACCATGAAAAATTGTTTTATAGATATTTGAAATAAGTTTTGCTGCAGCGTAAGTCATGCCCACCAGCGGGAGGTTTCTCAAAATAGAAAATGTTTTTTCGAGCCAATGAAAAATAAAAGGGGTTATACGAAAAAACTGAGTTTCAAGCATTTCAGCAAATGCAGGACTTATATAGCAAATCAGTCCTAGGGCTGTTGTAAAAAAGGTAATGGTTGCAACTTGAATATGCCATGATCGTGGATATTTAGCTTGCTCTATCAGTTTAATTAAATAAGAAAGATGATTATGACGATAACCATCCAGATGTAATTGCGTAAGCAATTCAAAAAAATCGTTCTCAGTGGTATAGTTTTGTCGGGCTTCTTCAGGAACACAGAGAAGAATTAACAAGCCTTCTAAAATGTCTTTGTTTATCTTTTTATTTTTAAATAAGACCTTCGCATCAGCTGTTGTACAGAGTTCTTCAAGTTTAATTCGAACGGATGCAATGCTTTCTCCTTTCAGATAATTAAAAACAATATCAATTAATTTATCATTATTTTTTAGCATGCGAGCTCACCCTTTACAACGCGTCGCGCATTGTAACAAAAACAACTCTAGTGATCAATATATCCCCAGTCATCGCTAAAAATTTATCCATTAACTCGTCTATAAGTAACTCCCCACCACGTCATCCCGAACCCGAGCGCAGCGAGGGTGAGGGATCTCCTGTCTGGTGGCACAATTTTTAAAGAATCGATTGATACAAGTCGCTCCACTCTGGGTTAAATGCATTAATCAAATCATGCTTCTTTTTTCGTGACCACCCTTTGATTTGCTTCTCTCGTTCAATAGCTACAGCGATACTTACACAGACCTCATAGTAAACCAATCTGTCCACGTTATATTTTTTGGTGAATCCCGCAACCAATAAACGCTCCGATTTAATAGATCTATTTTTAGAAAAGGGTGCGACTATTGTTTCAACCCTGCAATATGCCATATTAGAGGCGCCTACATCCGATCTAGTCGAGGAATTATTCGAAAATGAGAAATTTAAGGTTCAGTTTATTGCCGCATTAGATAGAAACGATACGGATGTAATGGCTTTACTACAGGGCAAAATGGGTCGCTTGGAAAACAGAGAATCTTGTTTCTTCTTAATCGAAGAGATTGCAAAAGAGCGTTTGGCTCAGGCTATAAAAATTGAGGATTCGCCCTCAATTTTGCTTAAGGACCAGATGCAGCTATTCTTAAATACGGAGTACATAAACCTTTTTATTGAGCCGACGGAGCCGTCAAAAGAAAAAATAGAAGCTTATCTCGATCAAGGAGCGGATATTGATGCCAGGAGCTCTCACGGTGAAACGGCGCTTATGTATGCAGCGAAGAAAGGGTATGTTACCGCGGTTAGTGTGTTGCTTGCAAAAGGGGCCGATATGACTATCAAGAATAATAATAAAACAGCTTTAGACCTCGCGCAGGAGAAGGGGCAAGCCCCGGTGGCTGAAGTTCTGTGTAATTGCCTTGACGCGGCTTCCATACGACGTGGGTGAGTTTTATAGTCAAAAAAGTGTGATGCGTAGATCTTAAATTTCTGTGGGCATTTTTAAGCTGAGGGAGACTTCTCTTGCTGCGCTAACATCCATTGTTTTACATTAACACTAGGCTTTTGTGCATGGGTAAAATTGATTGACCAGAGGGCAACTAATAATGAAATTTTTACGATGAGTGTAATGCTGATATCTCGAGAAATAGACGCCATCGTTTAGTTCTTCAGGATATTTTTTCGATAAATGATAAGCATGTTGCCAATCATTTGAATCAATTCCGCATTTAACGTGTCACATATTGATGCAGCCGTTTCTTTGCGAGCATCTTTTTCTTGACCATTAATTTTTATTTTAATCAGCTCATGTGCAAGGAGTGCTACCTCTGTTTCATCAATGACTGCTTGGGTTAAACCTTTAGCGCCAATAAGAATTACAGGCTTCAAATTGTGTGCTTTTGCTTTTAATGTTTGTCGTTCTGAAGGTTTCATGCTAGGAGAGTCTCGTTTTTTTAGGTATAATATGTCAAATTTTTTTACTTTGCAATATTCATATGCGTCGTTCGAACAGTAGTAAGCGTTGGTTACAAGAGCATTTTAATGATCATTACGTCAAAATGGCTCAACTTGAAGGGTATCGAAGCCGAGCAATTTACAAATTAAAAGAAGTTGATGAAAAAGAGCTTTTATTTCGTCCTGGGATGACCGTCGTTGATTTAGGTGCAGCCCCGGGGGGGTGGACACAATATGTGTCACAAAAGTTGGCTGGCAAGGGAAAAATTATCGCCTTGGACTGTTTGCCGATGGCCCCACTCCCAGGCGTAGACATTCTTTTAGGCGATTTTACGCAGGATAGTGTTCTAGATGAGCTAAAAAAGCATATTTTAGCGCATGAGGTCGATGTGATTTTGTCAGATTTGGCACCTAACATGAGTGGTAATGCGGAAATTGATATGCCGCGGGCGCTTTATTTGGCTGAGTTAGCCTTTGATTTTACAGAGCAAATGATGAGGCCTGGCGGAACATTACTCATGAAAGTGTTTCATGGCCCTGGGTTTGATGATCTAGTCCGGCTCGCGCGGTCACGATTTAAACGCGTTGTTATTCGAAAGCCCAAAGCTTCACGTGCGAGGTCTCGTGAAACCTATTTACTGGCGAAGGGCTATAATTTGTAGTAACTTTAAAGAGGGTAGATTATTTACCCCTAACTCACTTACGTAAAAGAGGGCTTATCTTGAGCGACATGGTAAAAAACTTATTTCTTTGGCTTATTATTGCTATCGTTCTGGTTTCTGTATTCAGCAACTTTAGTCCTCGAACGGCCTCTGCAGACAGAATGTCTTATAGTCAGTTCCTTAAAGAGGTTTCTCAGGGAGCTGTTGGCGCTGTTGTGGTTGAGGATGATAAAATCATCAAAGGGGTAACAAAAAATAATCGTCGATTTGTGACTTACCAGCCTATGCGCGATGATGCGCTGTTAGGTGAGCTATTAAAATATAATGTTGATGTCAGTGGCCAAGAGAAGCAGCAGGAAAGCTTTTTATTGCACCTTTTTGTGAACTGGTTCCCGATGTTACTTTTAATTGGTGTATGGGTATTTTTCATGCGTCAAATGCAAGGGGGCGGTGGTGGTCGAGGCGCTATGTCGTTTGGTCGTTCAAGGGCACGTCTGTTGGGTGAAGATCAGGTTAAAGTAACTTTTGCTGATGTTGCCGGTGTTGAAGAGGCTAAGGAAGAAGTTAAAGAGCTTGTTGATTTTTTACGTGATCCTACAAAATTTCAGAAGCTAGGGGGGCGTATCCCACGCGGCGTATTGTTGGTTGGTTCTCCCGGCACAGGGAAAACACTGTTAGCAAGAGCTGTTGCGGGAGAGGCAAAGGTTCCGTTTTTTACAATTTCAGGTTCTGATTTTGTTGAAATGTTTGTTGGTGTTGGGGCCTCGCGTGTACGCGACATGTTTGAACAGGCAAAAAAACAAGCGCCATGTATTATATTTATTGATGAAATTGATGCGGTTGGGCGTCATCGTGGTGCCGGTCTTGGGGGGGGGCATGATGAGCGTGAGCAAACACTCAACCAATTGTTGGTTGAAATGGATGGGTTCGAAGGAAATGAAGGTGTGATTGTGATTGCAGCAACCAACCGCCCTGATGTGCTTGACCCAGCTTTACTTCGTCCTGGTCGATTTGATAGGCAGGTTGTTGTTTCTCTGCCAGACATAAGAGGACGTGAACAAATTCTAAAGGTGCATTTAGCAAAAGTTCCCGTTGAAAATGGTGTTGAAATTATTTCAATTGCTCGTGGGACGCCAGGATTTTCTGGGGCTGATCTCGCCAATTTAGTGAATGAAGCTGCCTTATTTGCAGCGCGTGCGAATAAGAAAAATGTCAGTATGATTGAGCTTGATAAAGCAAAAGATAAAATTATGATGGGAACTGAGCGTCGCTCTATGGTGATGGATGACAATGAGAAAAAACTAACCGCTTATCATGAAGCGGGTCATGCTTTGGTTGGTTTACTTGTTCCTGATCACGATCCTGTCTATAAGATAAGTATCATACCACGCGGCCGTGCGCTTGGGGTAACCATGTTTTTGCCAGAACAAGATAGATATAGTCATAGTAAACGGCGATTAGAAAGTCAGTTGGCAAGTCTTTTTGGAGGACGTCTTGCGGAAGAAATTATTTTTGGCCCTGAATTTGTAACTACGGGTGCTTCAAATGACATCATGCGCGCCACTGAAATTGCAAGAAAAATGGTAACAAGCTGGGGATTGTCGACCCTCGGACCTTTAACGTTTGGTCAGGAAGAAGGCGAAGTCTTTTTAGGGCGAACTGTAACGCAAAGTAGTAAAGAAATGTCTGATAATACAGCACAACAAATTGATAAAGAGGTTCGTGCGATTATCGACCGAAATTATGAGCATGCGAGAGAAATCATTACGAATCATATGAATGAATTGCACGCAATGGCAGAGGCCTTAATCAAATATGAAACAATCGACGCGGATCAAATCAAAGAAATTATGTCGGGCAATCCGCCTTCGCCACCTGCTGATTGGGACTCAATGACAACGTCGACGAAGCCTAAAAAAAAGGCCTCGACGGATCTGCCCAAGGCGGCTTCTAACGATTCAATGACGGACTCTTCTTCTTTGTGAATGCTCAGGAATTTACAGCATGGCTTCATGAGCCGTTTGGTCCAGTCGTTAGTCCGCCTCATTATTGTCGAAAACCATTGGTTATGGGTGTTTTAAATGTAACTCCTGACTCTTTCTCTGATGGTGGCCGGTACGTTGATCCAGATAAAGCGTGTCAACGCGTTGATGAGATGATTGAACAAGGCGTTGATCTTGTGGATATTGGCGGATCCTCTTCGCGGCCGGGAGCAAGCTTATTAAGCGATGTAGATGAGTTAGCACGTGTTTTGCCTGTTATCACTAAAATTGCACGACATACAAACATTTGTTTATCCATTGATACTTATCATCCACTTGTCATGCGTGCAGCGGTTGAGGCGGGTGTTACTTTGATCAACGACATTATGGCGCTTCGAATGCCAGGTGCTTTAGAAGATGTTGCTCGTTTGGGGGTGCCCGTTTGTTTGATGCATATGCAAGGGGAGCCTGCGACAATGCAAAATAACCCAACTTATGTAGAGGGTGCAAGCGCTTCAGTGCATCAGTTCTTTTCTGAGCGGATTTTGGCCTGTACAGAGCAAGGGATTAAAATGGATAATATTATGCTTGATCCCGGCATAGGGTTTGGGAAAAGTAACGATCATAATTTATCCATTATTAGAGGATTGCGGGAATTTCAGTGCCATCACCGCCCTATTGTTTTGGGCGTTTCTCGTAAAAGTACGCTCGGCGCTGTTTTAAAAAAAGAGGTTAATCATCGCTTAGCCGGTGGATTAGGCGTTGCAGTATATGCAGCGCTTCAAGGTGCGGCAATTATTCGCACGCATGACGTAGATGAAACTAAACAAGCCTTAGACATGGTTGATGCTGTGATCTGTGCTGAAAATTGAGGGAGACATAAGGGTATGAGTCAACGGAAATATTTTGGAACGGATGGAATTCGTGGTCGCGTTGGTTGTTCAAATATAAATCCTGAATTTATGTTGAAATTAGGGTGGGCCATTGGCCGAGTGCTTGTTAATGGTGCACGTAAAAAAGTTCTCATTGGAAAAGATACCCGCGTTTCTGGATATATGCTTGAATCTGCTTTAGAGGCAGGCCTTGCTGCAGCGGGCGTTGACGTGCGTTTACTTGGCCCCATGCCAACACCCGCTGTTGCTTATTTAACGCAAACGCTTCGCGCCAGTGCTGGTATTGTGATCAGTGCGTCTCATAATCGTTTTGAAGATAATGGCGTGAAGTTTTTTTCGGCAGATGGTTTTAAGTTGCCCGACGCCATTGAGTACGCCATAGAAAGTACGCTGGATGAGCCCTTGAAGATTGTTCCTTCAGCGTTACTTGGCAAAGTGATGCGTATTAACGATGCTGCTGGGCGTTATATTGAGTTTTGCAAATCAACAATACCATCTCTTACGCGATTATCTGGATTAAAGATAGCGGTCGATTGTGCTCATGGCGCAACGTATCATATTGCTCCTAATGTATTTAATGAGCTTGGTGCTGAGGTTGTAGCAATTGGAAATAAACCGGATGGCTTCAATATTAATGAAGGTGTTGGCTCGACATCGCCAGAGCTACTGCAGCAACTTGTGATTGATTCTGGTGCTGATATCGGTGTTGCTTTAGATGGTGATGGAGATCGGCTTGTTTTAGTCGATAGTAAAGGTCGCATCGTCAATGGCGATCAAGTTCTTTATATTATCGCAAAGGATAGGCATGATCGTGGTGTACTTCATGGTGGCGTCGTTGGAACATTAATGAGTAATTTTAGTCTTGAAAAAGCAATGGAATCATTGACTATTCCTTTTGTGCGAACCAATGTTGGTGATCGTTATGTTTTAGAAACACTAAAAAAACAGGGTTGGAAAATTGGCGGTGAGTCCTCAGGGCATGTGGTTTGCTTAGATAAAACAACAACAGGGGATGGCATTGTTGCAGCGCTTCAAGTGTTAGCCATTATGGTCAAACAAGAAAAAACACTTGAGGAGTTATGTGAAGGGGTTACGTTGTTACCGCAGGTTTTGATTAACTACAAAACAGAACAAGCGACTCAATTGGCTCATGAGCATAAAGTGCTTGATCTTGTGGGTGCTCTGGAAGAAAAATTGTTAGGCAAAGGTCGCGTTTTATTGCGTCCATCAGGTACTGAACCATTATTGCGAGTGATGGTTGAAGGGCAGGATGAGCAAACAGTAAGAGTGCAAGCCGAGGAGTTAACGGAAGAAATTAAACACATTGCAAAAACGCTGTATTCCAGCGATACAGCTGCATAAAGAGGGCATGATGAAACGCGCTTCGTTTGTAATGGGCAATTGGAAAATGAATGGTTCTGTTGCCTCGATTAAAAACCTCTTATCAACCTTAAAAGAGGGGCTCTCTGTTGAGTCATGCGTCAACACAGTTGTTTTTCCCCCGGCCATCTACTTGCCGCTTGTTGAGCAATTGTTAACAGGGTCAGATATTGCCTGGGGAGCGCAAAATATATATCCCAAAGACCATGGTGCATTTACGGGAGAAATTTCACTGCCGATGCTTAAGGACTATTCTTGTCAATATGTTTTAGTTGGACATTCTGAGAGACGACAATTGTTTCATGAAACCGAAAAAAATGTTGCAGAAAAATTCCAACAGGTTAAAGAACATGATATGATACCGGTTCTTTGCGTAGGGGAGTCTCTCTCTGAGCGAGAGCAAGGGCTTACAACACAGGTATTAGAACGACAGCTCCTTGCTGTAAAGTCTAACAGTGACTTTAAAAATTGTATTGTTGCGTATGAGCCGGTTTGGGCCATAGGAACAGGTAAAACAGCAACGCCGGATGAAGCGCAAGCTACACATGCCTATATTCGCAGTGTAGTGTCTGCATGGAGTACGGATGACGCTGAAAATTTGCCCATTGTGTATGGCGGCAGTGTAAACGAAAAAAATGCAAGTGCATTATTTTCTATGCCAGATATTGATGGTGGCTTGATTGGTGGCGCATCGCTTGATGCGAAGACTTTTTTGGAAATTGTAACATGTATCAATTATTATTAGCGGTTCATGTGTTGGTTGCAATCACCCTGATTGGATTAGTGCTTATTCAGCACGGGAAAGGTGCTGATATTGGTGCTGCATTTGGTTCTGGCGCCTCAAATACAGTCTTTGGAAGTCAAGGAACAGGAAGTTTCTTATTTAAGTTAACCGGTGGTTTAGCGTTAACCTTTTTTGTTACGAGTGTGCTGTTGTCTACCATGATATCAACGCAGTTTCAAAAAGCAGGTCAGCTCACGGGTCCTCAACACAGCGCATTACCAGAATCCAGTATTCCAGTGCCTGTTGAAAGTAAAAAGTAAGTGAAGTGTAAGATGCTCAATAAATGTATGCCGAAGTGGTGGAATTGGTAGACACGCCGTCTTGAGGGGGCGGTGGCGTAAAGCTGTGCCGGTTCGAGTCCGGCCTTCGGTACCATATATAAGTTTTGTAGCAGTGCTCAATAGGCTATAATCGCCTTCTAACATCTCCTGAAGTTTGAGTAACTTAAAATCGTTTAGATTAAAAGACGGAAAAGCAAGCGCAAACGGTAACGTTCATAAGATTTTTTATGAATCCGTTGAGCATCGCATGAATCCAGCGAAATGCTTAAGCCTGGACTATCTTTATTATTGGCCTGTCAAATTTTCATAGAAAATATCGATAAAACAAATCAAAGAGATGTTTTTTTTGATCGATCCTGCCTTTTTTTAATAACTATGCCCAAAAGTATGGTACAGTGCTCTTTATTTGTATTTTGAGGTATGTGTTATGAAAGGTAGATTAGATACTGTTTTCCTCGCGGAGCCTTCGTTGGCTGCATTAGATAATTTTTTATCTGCTGTTACAGAACAAGATATTCGAAAAACCCTTTTGAAGGTGAAACCTTACGAGGATTTATTTTTTGATCAAGTGCAGTTTCAACCCGTATCGCTTTTAGCGATGACTGCCAAAAGGGGGAAAATAGATCATGTCCGAATTATATTGGAGGAGAATCCTGAATATATGGACGTGCTGGCTGCTTTTTTTAGGGCGTTAGAAAGAGGACATAAATCGGTTGTCTTTCTTTTACTTGAGCATATAGATATTGATCATATCGCACAAATACATCTTTTATCTAATATTGCTGATATCAGAGCACATGGGTATTTAAATAAGATAATCAGACCTGATCATTACGCTCTTCGTTATAATATGGTGCCAGCCGTCGGTAATGTTGCGCTTATTATTGCGGCAGGATTACATTCCTCAGAGTTATTTGATTTGTTAATAGACGATCCTCAATTAAAAGCACAGATACCTCGCTCAGCCCTTGCGATGTTCTTAGCTGCTACGCGCACGCCAGATGGAGTCGCAAAGAAACATATTAATTTGGATATTGTTTTTTTATTATTAAAATATCCAGTTGTTTATCAGTATGCGAGCACAAGAATTTTTGATTTTGGGGCATTACTTTCCGCTTTTGATGAAAGCAAAAGAGAGCTGAGTGCTCAGAAAAAGGCGGCCACTACCTTTTGTGTAAAATTATTTGATTCTTTCCCCTCCCTTACTTCGCTTACCTCAGCCGAAGATCTGTCTTCGATGAGTGAAACAACATCCATGAGAGCGCCTTCGTCAATGGACGATTCTGCGAGCGGCGCTTCTATGTCACCTTATCTTAGTTAGCAGAAAGCAGGGCTTGTTCCTCACGCATGACGCGTGGTGCTTCAAGCTCTGCTTGAATGGTTTTCCATTCAGGCATATGTTTTTCCATGAGCGCATAGAAGCGTTTGCTGTGGTTGGCTTCAATTAAATGGAGCAATTCATGAAGCACAACATACTCCAGGCAAGTCTCAGACTTATGAATGAGATTAAGATTGATTGTAATGCGTTTTTTGAGTGTATTGCATGAGCCCCAGCGTGTTGTCATCGCTCTGATAGTAAACGCATTGACCTTTACTTTGAGGATATCCTCCCATTTAGGAATGAATCGATTCAGTTGGCTTGTAATGATAGCTTTTGCCTGTGTATGATTTATTTCTGGTGGACTCGATTTTTTGACAAGATTTTTAGCAAGCGCACGCACACGTTGGGCATCTATCCACTCATATTTTATCGATAAATGGTGCTTGATGAGATCGAGTGGAAAGTGGTTGGGCGCACTCACGGAAATATCACCTGTATGTCGGCTTATACGAATATACAGGTGTTTAATGGGTTTTCTAATCAGATTAATCTGGAGATTTCTTAATTCAATGCGCATAGGGGGTGAGGGTCCGTCTCAATGTTATATCGTAGATTTATTTCATATCCTACGTATAGTGTAGCGAATAACAGACCCGCAGGTAAAGACAGCGCAAGGGTCATCATGAAAAGGGACGGTAATACGGTGTTTTTGAAGAGTGATGTCGTAAAGTCGTTCCATGCCTTATTCGCGGCATCTTGTGTTGAGTTAACACTTTTATCTACATATTCAGCGTATCCATTTGCTGTAGCATAGAGTCCAGTTCCGATCGCACAAACAAAAAACTCTATGGGAATCAGTACAGGCGCGGTCAGAATAAATGATGCCGAAAAACCCAACGCGAGTAAACTCGCGGCTAATAAATTAGCATTAAAGTATGCATGTGTTGCGACTGAAAGGTCATCCTCTTTTAATTTTTTTCGATATAACAGTAACCCTATGTCAAAACAAAGGAACAGTGCGGTAATGCCTGCAGCTATGGGCGGGGCTATTTTGAAGTAGGTGGCATAGTTTGAAAACAAATTAGCCGTTGACCAAACCGCGTCATTGAGAATCACATTCCATTGTTCTTGCCATACGATATCAGCTGTTCTTATTGAGGTTGGATAGATTAAATGCCAAGCCATGTCGCCTATGTTCGTGCTTAATCGAAAAGCAAAAATAGCCACGCTTAAAAATCGAAATAATTCAACAGGGGTGTTTAAAATACGAATCATTTGATCGGTATCAAGTGAAATTCCAAGTAATTCATTAAAAAACTTAAGCCATTGCGTATTCTTTAATAAAAGAAGCGTTTCTTGGACAGTTAAGCGAGAAAATGTGAGGACAAGTCGATAAAGATTACTATATCCAGCTGTTATTCTCATTTTAGTTAGCGTGGGTGTAGCATTGAAAGCTTCAATATCTTGTGCAAGCTTTTTTTTAGAAAAAAACGTAGACATGAGGGGGTCTCAATATAAATACAAAGCATATAAAAGATAATCATATCATGATTGGTCTTTTCAAACAAGATGTGTCCTGTTGCTTTTGAATAGGGTCAATGGATGGTGGCGCGTATAAATTTGTAGATGTGCCCTGGAATTGTTAGCGTTACCCAAGTAAACTACTCAGTATGACTTTTTATATATGTGCACGCTATGCTACTGAATGAGTTGCTTTCTTCCTTGAATTTGGGGCGTATGCCAGAATCTCCGATTACAGGGGTTTCTATCGATAGTCGTCACGTTTCCCCTGGACATTTGTTTGTTGCAATCAAAGGGCCTCATTTTGATGGACATGCCTTTATACCAGAGGCTATCAATAAAGGTGCTGTGGCGGTATTGTGTGAGTATATTGTTCCTCATGTTACGAGTCCACAATGGCTTGTTCCAAATACCATACAGTCGCTAGGAACTATTGCCGCCGCTTATCGAAAAAGTTTGTCAGACCTACGCGTGATTGCCTTGACAGGAAGCAATGGAAAAACAACGGTTAAAGAGATGATTGCATCTTGTTTGCCTTCACCATCTTTCGCAACAAAAGGTAATTTAAACAATCATTTGGGGGTTCCCTTAAGTTTGCTCGGCTTAAATAATCAGCACAAATCTGCCGTTTTTGAATTGGGTGCAAATCACGCGGGGGATATTGCATATACTGTTGGCATGGTACTGCCCCATGTTACATTAATTAATAATATTGCACCTGCACATATTGGTGAATTTGGCTCAATTGATGGTGTTGCGCGTGCGAAAGGCGAAATTCATGCCGGACTTTTATCAGGGGGTACCGCGGTGGTTAATGCGGACGACGTTTATGCTCACGCGTGGGATGCCTTGTTTGAAGATAAACAGGTGGTGAGATTTTCTGTAAAAACACCTGAAACAATTCATGCCAGTGATATTGATTTGAGTTCTGTTGAAGGCCCAGCTTTTAGGTTGGTGACCCCAGAAGGCGATGCAATGGTTCAGTTACAGGTACCAGGGATCCATAATGTTTCAAATGCCTTAGCTGCGTGTGCATGTTTGCGTGCACTGGGTGTTTCTCATGAGGCTGTTGCAACAGGGCTCTCATTATTTACAGGCGTTTCCGGTCGAATGAGTTATCGTTTGGGTAAATCTGATGCAGTTGTTATCGATGACACGTATAATGCAAATTTACGATCAGTGTTAGCGGCACTTGAGGTTCTGGCCGCGCGTCCTGGACGTCGAATTTTTGTGTTTGGTGATATGGGTGAGCTGGGTGATTTTAGCCACGAACATCATGAAGCGGTTGGGCGCGCAGCAAAAACGTTTGGCATTGACAAACTTTTGGCATGTGGAGAGCATAGCCGCGCAACGGTTGTTGCATTTGGCGAGGGCGCGCGTCATTATTTAACTAAAGAGGCACTGGTTTCACATCTTATGCCGTGTTTGGATACATCAACAACTGTTTTGGTGAAAGGTTCGCGATCGAGTGCAATGGAAAAAATTGTGCATGAACTTATCGTTTAGAGGGTAATAAGTATGCTTTATTGGATAACTCAATTGTGGCAAGGCCACTACCATGCACTTCGTGTTTTTCAGTATTTGACTTTTCGCTCAATTTTGGCGGCACTGACGGCATTAATTGTTGCATTATTTTGCGGACCGTATTTAATTAAATGGTTACATCGTCTTCAAATCGGACAGGTAGTTCGTGATGATGGACCCAAGAGTCATTTGTCAAAAGCAGGTACGCCAACAATGGGCGGGGCTTTAATTTTATTGGCTGTCACCGTGAGTTGTTTGCTTTGGGGTAATTTGCGACAAGCCAATTTATGGCTTGTTCTGATGGTTACCCTTTGTTTTGGCATGGTTGGTTGGATTGATGACTACCGAAAACTTGTGTTAAAAAATAGTCGAGGCTTGCCAGGACGTTGGAAATATTTCTGGCAATCAGCCATTGCTTTAGCTGCTGTTATCTATTTACAGTTACATGCCACAATGCCGATTCATACCGAGTTAACGATTCCTTTTTTTAAAACATGGTTTGTTCCGTTGGGTCTGCTTTTCCCATTGTTTACTTATTTTGTGATTGTGGGAAGTAGTAATGCTGTGAATTTAACGGATGGATTAGATGGGCTTGCAATCATGCCTATCGTCATGGTCGCAGGGGCATTGGGTGTTTTTTCTTATGTATCAAGCAATGCAGTTTATGCACATTATCTCTCTATTCCTTTTGTCCCGAATACCGGAGAACTCACGATTTTCTGCTCCGCTATTGTTGGTGCCGGCCTTGGCTTTTTATGGTACAACACCTATCCTGCGCAAGTTTTTATGGGGGATGTGGGATCTTTGTCTTTAGGTGCTGCGTTAGGTATTGTTGCAGTTGTTGTTCGAGAGGAATTAATTTTATTGATCATGGGCGGATTATTTGTGATTGAAACCATGTCAGTGATCTTACAAGTAGGTTATTTTAAGTGGACCAAAGGGAAGCGACTTTTTCGAATGGCGCCATTGCATCATCATTTTGAACTCAAGGGATGGTCTGAACCCAAAGTGATTGTACGTTTTTGGATTATCACGGTTGTTTTTGTTTTGTGTGGATTAGCTACGTTAAAGCTTAGATAAATCAATTCAAGAGGGATAATTTTATGCAAGGGACGCTAACGTTGGTTGTAGGTTTAGGTAAAACAGGACAATCGATTGCGCGGCACTTACGCCGTATTAATGTCCCTTTTGTTCTGTTTGATACGCGTGAAAACCCGCCCGGCCTGAATGAGTTCAAAGAAAATTTTCCTGAAGTCGATGTTTTTTTAAAAACCTTACCTGATTCAATTTATCCTCATCTTAAAGAGGTGATCAGTAGTCCAGGTGTTGCTTATGATGATCCTGCCTTAGAAAAAGCACGGGCACTGAATATTCCAGTGATAGGGGATATTGAATGCTTGGCGCGGATGATCACAGCTCCGGTCATTGCTATTACCGGCACGAATGGAAAATCTACGGTGACGACATTGGTTGGTATGATGGCGGCTTTTGCAGGTCAACGGGTTGCTGTCGCAGGAAACATTGGTACGCCCGTGCTTGATTTCCTGACTGATGGCATGGTTTATGATGCCTGGGTGCTTGAGTTATCGAGTTTTCAGCTGGATCTCACCATGTCTCTTACACCTATTGCCGGAACAATCTTAAATGTATCACCCGACCACCTTGATCGCCATCATACGTTTGAGGCGTATTGTCATGCAAAACAGCGTGTGTACAAAGGTGCAGGTTTTCTTTTATACAACAGACAAGATGAACATACTTATCCTGATGCGTGTTATCTCATGGATGGTGTAAATATTATCAGTTATGGTTTAGATGCACCTAATCATGATGATTGCTGGGGTATTCTTGTCGATGAAGCGGGTGCTTCGTGGCTCGCGCGCGGAGCGACGCGTATTTTATGTATTGATGAGTTAAAAATAAAAGGCCGCCATAATTGGCTCAATGCGATTGCAGCATGCGCATTGGCAGCAGCGATCCATGTTCCAGAGCACCTCATGATTGATGTATTGACGCAGTTTTCTGGACTTCCTCATCGCTGTCAGTGGGTCAGGTCATTGGATCAAGTGGAATGGATAAATGACTCAAAAGGAACCAATATTGGCGCGACACTTTCGGCAATTGCTGGGATAGGTGGGGCCATGTCAGGTAAAATTGTACTTATTGCTGGCGGGCAAGGGAAAGGGGCTGATTTTAAATTATTACGCCCAGTCATGCAGGATTTTGTGCGCGCAGTGATTCTTATTGGGCAGGATGCTGAGCTCTTAGCGAACGCGTTGAATGATCTGATGCCTATATCGCGTGCGGCGTCGCTCGCGCAGGCGATAGATCTTGCTAAAGCACAAGCGCAATCAGGAGATGTTGTGTTGTTGTCACCTGCATGTGCAAGCCTTGATATGTTTAAGGATTTCAATCATAGAGGCGAAGTTTTTACTGACTTGGTGAATTCGCTGTGATTAAAAAAAGCACATTAAGACGTTCCGAAGGTCCTTTGGCGCTCTATGACAAATGGCTTATTGCTGCCATTATTGGATTGCTTATTATTGGATTGATGATGGTTGCATCAAGTTCAATTATGGTATCAACAAAATATTTTCAACAGCCTTTTCATTTTTTAATTCGTCAAGCATGTTACTTATTTGTTGGATGTTGTATTGCAATTGTTGTTATGCGTGTTGACAGCTCATTTTGGGAAAAATACAGTGCATTATTCTTATTGATTTGTCTTACGCTGCTTGTTCTCGTTCTGATTCCTGGAATAGGGCGTGTGGTGAATGGAAGTCGGCGTTGGATTGCTTTTGGACCCATTGGCATACAGGTGTCTGAACTTGCAAAAATAGTTATGATTCTATATTTATCAGGCTATCTTGTGCGTGAACAAAAGCGTGGAACAAATACAATCATTGGTTTTCTTAAACCGATGATTGTTCTTGGATTTGTGAGTTTTTTATTATTATTGGAGCCAGATTTTGGTGCTACAGTTGTTATTTCTGGCACTGTCATGGTGATGTTATTTATAACGGGTGTAAAACTACGTTATTATTTTGGATTATTGATTCTTGTTGCAGGGGCTTTGGGCGTTCTTGCTGTTTCGTCACCTTATCGTATGGCACGTTTAACGGCCTTTCTGAATCCTTGGGCGGACCAATTCAATACAGGCTATCAATTAACACAATCCCTGATAGCTTTTGGGCGTGGCGGCTGGTTTGGGCTAGGCCTTGGAGAGAGCGTTCAAAAACTATTTTATTTGCCCGAATCACACACTGATTTTTTATTTGCTGTACTTGCTGAAGAGTTAGGTTTACTAGGAATCCTTCTTGTTTTGATTTTATATAGTATACTCGTTACAAGAGGGCTGATGATAGGCTTTCGAGCCTATACGCAAACACGCTTTTTTGCTGCGTATACGGCCTATGGCATTACATTTTGGCTTGGTTTACAAGCCGCTATTAATATGGGGGTCAATGCGGGCCTATTGCCTACAAAAGGCTTAACGCTTCCTTTTTTAAGTTATGGGGGAGCAAGCTTGGTTATTAATTGTATGGTTGCAGCATTGTTGCTACGCATTGATCATGAAAATCGTTGGCAGTCTCTAGGATTGAGACCATTGGTTTCGTAGGAGGGTACTGTGAAGCACGAGAATATTTTTCTATCACCCCGAATGGGGCATGTTGATCGCATTCACTTTGTGGGCATTGGTGGTGCTGGCATGTGTGGTATTGCTGAAGTTTTACAAAATGATGGCTATCATGTGACAGGATCGGATTTAAATGAAAGCCGTGTTGTGAGCCATCTCCGCGCATTGGGAATTACTGTTCAAATAGGGCATTGTGCAGAAAACATCATGAACGTTGATGTTGTTGTTCGTTCAACGGCTGTGGCAGAAGATAATCCTGAAATTCTAGCTGCGCGTGAGGCTAGAATTCCTGTTATTCCTCGGGCGATGATGCTGGCCGAGCTTATGCGCTTTAGGTATGGCATTGCTATCGCGGGAACTCATGGTAAAACGACCACAACCAGTTTAGTGAGCAGTCTATTGGCTGAGGGAGGCCTTGACCCAAGTTACGTGATCGGAGGAAAACTAACAAGTTCCGGCTCAAATGCTCAGCTTGGAAAGTCTACTTATTTTGTTGCAGAAGCGGACGAGAGCGATGCTTCATTTTTATTTTTAAAACCAATGATGGCTGTCGTTACAAATATTGATGCTGATCATATGCAAACGTATAACGATGATTTTGATAAGCTACGAGAAACATTCATTGAGTTTTTGCATCATTTACCGTTTTATGGTTTAGCTGTTGTCTGTGTGGATGATCCTGAAATTCGTCGGATCCTTAAATACATTGAACGTCCCACCAAAACGTATGGTTTTCATGATGGCGCTCATTACCGCGCGACTGATTGGTCTCAGGAGATCATGCTGAGTCGTTTTACAGTCCATCGTCCAGCTCCGCATCAACCGCTTACAATTCAATTGAAATGGCCAGGGCGACATAACGTACAAAACGCATTGGCTTCAATTGCTATTGCAACGGAACTTGGTGTAAGTGATGAGGCGATTGTTCAGGGTTTATTAGCTTTTCAAGGCGTGGGGCGACGTTTTCAAATGTTAGGTGAACGTCAATTTACGTTGGGTTCTGCGCTGGTTGTTGATGATTATGGTCATCATCCTCAAGAAATTCGTGCAACAATAGATGCTTTTAGAGCTGTTTGGCCAAACAAAAGACTGGTTCATGTTTTTCAGCCCCATCGATACACGAGAACACATGCGCTCTTCGAGCAGTTTGTTGATGTATTAAGTTTGGGTGATGAGGTGTTACTTTTTGATATCTATTCGGCGGGTGAACAAAAAATTGATGGCGTGAGCAGTGATGCTTTAGTTAAAGCAATTCATGCGAGAGGAACTTCAGTTGCGCTTGTAACCGAGGGTAATTTAGAGCAGCACTTGAATCAAGTGATTAAAGATGGTGATGTTATCTTAATGCAGGGCGCGGGTAATATTGGTCAGCTTGCAACGCATTTAATACAAGCGACACGCGTTCCGGCGTGATCATAATGCATAAAATTGAGGGTTTAGGAGGGCGTTAATGATGGGTTTAATTCATGTGGTATTACTGTATGGTGGGCGTTCAGGCGAACATGAAATTTCATTGCGATCAGCCGCTTCTGTTTTGGAACATTTAGATCGCTCAAAATATAAAGTTACACCTGTTGGCATGGATAAAGAAGGTCGATGCTTTGTGAATAGCGATGAGGAGCTGTTAACCTATAAGCATGCTTTGCCGGTTATTACCCCAAAATCGAAGCCTATAGCCAGTTTGTTGGTGGATGGAAAGCTAGCGATCGATTCAGATGTCGTGTTTCCTGTGGTCCATGGGCCCTTGTATGAAGATGGTGCCCTTCAAGGGTTGCTAGAGCTTGCAGGAGTGGCTTATGTGGGCTCAGATGTTTTATCTTCTGCCATAGGCATGGACAAAGATATGACGCGACGTATTGCTTGTGTAAATGGCATTCAGTCAGCACGTTATCGCTCGTTATCGTGGCATGCTTCTCGAACTGAAATCATGGCTTTTTGTGAACAAACGGTAACCGAATTTGGATGGCCTTTGTTTGTTAAACCGTGCTCTCTTGGTTCAAGTGTTGGTATTCATAAGGCGCACACGATGAATGAGCTGATGGACGCAATCCTTGATGCTAAGCGTTATGACCGCACAGTTCTGGTTGAGGAGTTTATAGAGGGACGAGAAATCGAACTTGCTGTTCTTGAAAATAATTCTCCTGTTTTAATGCCTCATGTCAGTGTTCCCGGTGAAATTTCGGTGAAGCATGAAGACGGTTTTTATTCTTATGCCGCCAAATATCTGGACAGTGAAACATCAACATTAAACATCCCGGCTGTTTTGGATCAATCCACAACGCATCGTTTGCAAAAGGCTTCTGCTGATATCTTTATGCGGCTCAAATGTCGAGGCATGGCGAGAGTTGATTTTTTCGTTAATGAGGTAACCGGCCAATTATATTTTAATGAAATAAATACGCTACCAGGTTTTACTTCAATTAGCATGTATCCTAAACTGTGGGAAGCGAGTGGCATAGGCTATTCAGATTTATTGGATCGCTTGATTGATTTAGCGAAGATGCATCATCAAACAAGGGCTCAATTGGTAACGCATTATCAGTAAATGATGTTTATTATAATAGGATAGGGATATGCTAGCAAAAGCTGAGCGATTACGTTTTGTATTTATACTTGCTGCGTTGGTCGTTTGTGCTTTATTATTAATGTCGCGATTGGTCTATGTGATTTTGGCTGATCCACTTCAATTTCCAATCAACACAGTTAAAATTGTAGCCACGTACCAGCATATAACACGTGCTGAACTAGAATCTGTTTTATCGAAGCATCGTGAGGAAAGTTTTTTTTCTTTATCACTGTTTCAGTTGCGGTCAGATTTAATGGTATTGCCTTGGGCTAAAAGCGTTCAACTAGAGCGAATTTGGCCAGACACAATAAAAATTTCATTGACTGAACGCGTTCCAGTTGCCGTATGGAATGATGCACTGATCAGTATGGATGGCTTATTATTTGCTAGAGGTAAAATGCAAGATATGCCGGCGTCACTCCCACGATTGAGCGGCCCTGATGAACAAAAAAAAGAGGTCTTACAAATTTATGAAAAATTGAGTAAGCTATTAACAAGCTATGGATTAACTGCAGCGTCGTTAAAGTTGCGTGAATCACAGGCGTGGGAACTTTCACTTACGAATGGTATTATGTTACGTCTTGGCAAACGTGATTTAGAGTTACGCCTACAAAGGTTTTGTAGAGCTTATCCTGTTGTGTTTGCGGATAAACCAGACCAGTTGTCGAGTGTGGATTTACGTTATGCGCGGGGTATGGCTGTGCAGTGGAAACAACAATCGGGAAGATAATGGCTAAAAAATTTGAGAAAAATATTATTGCTGGTCTAGACATCGGGACGTCGAAAATTGTTGCATTGATCGCTGAGGTGACAAGTGCTGGCAGTCTTGAAATTATTGGCATAGGCCGTCACCCTTCACGTGGACTGAAACGTGGTGTTGTTGTTGATATTGAAGCAACAGTACAATCGATACAGCGCGCAGTTCAAGAAGCTGAATTAATGGCTGGTTGTGACGTTCGTTCGGTATATACCGGCATTGCTGGCAGCCATATTAGAAGTCTAAACTCTCATGGTATAGTTGCGATTAGAGATCAGGAGGTCACGCAAGCAGATGTTGAGCGTGTGCTTGACGCAGCAAAGGCGGTTGTTCTTCCGGCGGATCAAAAAATACTGCATGTTCTACCACAAGAGTTTATTATTGACAATCAAGGGAATATACACGAGCCCATTGGTATGGCTGGTGTTCGTCTTGAAGCTCGCGTACATATCGTTACAGGTGCAGTGAGTGCCGCTCAAAACATAGCAAAATGTGTACGACGATGTGGTCTTGAAGTGAACGATATTATTCTTGAACAATTGGCTTCTAGTCATGCTGTTTTAACCGAAGATGAAAAAGACTTAGGGGTGTGTTTAGTTGATATGGGTGCCGGAACAACAGATATCGCTATTTTTTCAAACGGCGCGATACAATATACAGCTGTCATCCCTATTGCAGGGGATCAAGTCACCAATGACATTGCAATGGCCTTGCGCACACCAACTAAAGCCGCTGATGCACTGAAGTTACAATATGGTTCAGCGATTGTTGAACATGCAAGCAGTGGTCAAATGATTGATGTTTTAAGTGTAAATGAACGTCCTGGAAGAAAAATTTCAGTAAAAGCGCTGGCAGAGGTTGTGTCCGCACGCTATGAAGAGTTATTCTCTCTAATAAAGCATGAAATTAGACGCAGTGGGTTTGAAGAAATTATTGCATCTGGCATTGTTTTGACAGGTGGCGCATCATGCGTTCATGGCGCGCTTGAATTAGCCGAAATGAGCTTTGATATGCCTGTTCGACAGGGGCTTGTTCCAGAAATTCCTGGGTTACCTGATACGGTATCAAGCCCAGCTTTTGCAACAAGTGTTGGTTTATTGCTTCATGGCTTCCAACAACAATACGAACCAGGATACAATACTCCAGTATTAGGTTTAGGCCAAAATGCGAATGGAATTTGGACCAGAATGAAACAATGGTTTAATGGTAATTTTTAAGCCTAACTTGACCGAAAGAGGAGTGGGTAATGTTTGAGCAAATCGAAGGCCATCAGGAAAATGCTGTAATTAAAGTGATCGGCGTTGGCGGCGGTGGTGGCAACGCGGTTGAGCATATGGTTGCAGAAAATATTGATGGCGTGACGTTTATTTGCGCCAATACAGATGCGCAGGCACTTCGAAATTCAAAAGCAAGCATATTGATTCAATTAGGCGATGAGCTAACTAAAGGGCTTGGCGCTGGTGCAAATCCGCAAATTGGACGAGAAGCAGCAGAAGAAGATCGTGATCGGATAAGAGACGTGCTTGAAGGTTCTGATATGGTATTTATTACCGCAGGCATGGGCGGTGGAACAGGAACTGGTGCCGCGCCTGTTGTTGCAGAAATTGCTAAAGAGTTGGGAATATTAACGGTTGCAGTGGTTACTAAGCCTTTTTCGTTTGAAGGTAAACAAAGAGCTCTAGCAGCTGAAGAGGGTATTCGACGCTTAGCCGAACATGTTGATTCACTGATTACTATTCCAAACAACAAGCTTCTTAGCGTATTAGGTAAAAATATCAGTTTATTAAATGCCTTTAAAGCCGCCAATAATGTTTTACTCGGTGCTGTAAAAGGTATTTCAGACCTGATCACGCGGCCAGGGCTTATCAACGTCGATTTTGCAGATGTTCGGACGGTGATGTCAGAGATGGGCATGGCAATGATGGGTACAGGAAGTGCTTCAGGCGAGCAACGAGCGCGCCAAGCAGCTGAAGCCGCAATTGCTTCTCCTTTACTCGAAGATGTCAATTTTTCAGGTGCGCGTGGTATTTTAGTGAATATTACTGCCGGTCTTGATATGTCAATTGGTGAGTTTGAAGAAGTTGGTGATGTTGTAAAAGAATTTATTTCAGATGATGCAACAGTCGTTGTGGGTACTGTGATTGATCCAAACATGACAGATGAAATGCGCGTGACTGTGATTGTGACGGGTTTAGGTGATGTCCGATCGCGTCATCAACAATCAATACCCGCGAATAAAACACGTGAAACACGGCGGACTGATGGTTCATTAGATTATAACGAGCTTGAACGTCCTGCGTTGATTCGTAAGCAAGCTGCAATGAGTTCTGTTTCCTCGGTTAAACAGGCAGGAAGAAGTGATGCAATTCCTGATATTGACTATCTGGAAATTCCTTCTTTTTTAAGGCGTTCCGAAGAGGTTGAATGAGAGGAGATGGATCATTGGTGATAATGGTATGATAAAGCAAAGAACACCTAAAAAGGTGATTCAAGCCACAGGCGTTGGGTTACATTCTGGCGAAAAAGTATTATTGACGCTTCGTCCTGCGCCTGTGAATACAGGTATTATATTCAGGCGAATCGATCTTGACCCCGTTGTAGAAATTCCTGCATCATACGAGCATGTGAGTGATACAATGCTTTGTACTTCTCTTCAGCATCAAGGCGTACGTGTAGCAACCGTGGAGCACTTGTTATCGGCTCTTGCCGGTTTAGGTATCGATAATGCATATGTTGACATTGACGGCCCTGAAATTCCTATTATGGATGGTAGCGCTGCCCCTTTTGTATTTCTGATTCAGTCTGCCGGAATTCAAGAACAAAAAGCACCTAAGCGATTTATTCGTATATTAAAACCTGTGCGTATCGAAGAACGTGAAAAATTTGTCGAGTTTTCTCCATATAATGGATATCGGGTATCGTTTACGATAGGATTTGATCATCCAGTTTTTAATACAAAACCGCAAAAAGCGCAATTTGACTTTTCTGTTTCTTCCTATGTGAAGCATGTGTGCCGTGCGCGCACCTTTGGCTTTTTATCCGACTATGAAAAGCTACGAGAGTGTGATTTGGCCAAAGGTGGCAGTCTCGACAATGCGGTTGTGGTCGATGATTATCGCGTGCTGAATGAAGATGGTTTGCGGTTTGATGATGAGTTTGTGAAACATAAGGTATTGGACGCCATCGGTGATTTATACTTACTGGGCTCTGGATTAATTGGAGCTTTTCAAGGTCATAAATCGGGTCACGAACTCAATAATAAATTACTTAGAGCGCTGATGGTACAACAAGATGCATGGGAGTATGCATATTTTAATGCTGAAACCATTCCTCCGCTGATGCGTCCAGAGATTTTGTTACCTTTACCGGCTTAATTCTTTCTTCCCAACCGCTCGAGCGCTTCTTTAAGTGGTGGGTAAGCAGAATCCGAACCATTGATAATGTGTTCACATGCTCGCTTTGAAAGTTTTGATGTTTTTTCTTTGGGGCGAGGGGAGTCAATAACCACGCCATCCATTTGAAGGGCGATTTTTATCGATGACAGCTGATGCAAGCCTGCCTCTTGGCGTAAGCGATCACGAAGGGCTGGTAGGCTAAATCTTAATTGAGTTGCCCAGCCCGGGTCGCTGACTAATAAGACTAAACAACCCTGGTTAAAACTGCCAACTTTACAGGGAATATGGGCGGCTTCCGGGAAATACTGTTGGACAATTGAGTTGAGTGTTTCTATTTCCGATGCTTTTTTAAGAAGCATATTAACGGATGAATTAAAACAGTCTGTTATTCGGCGCATAGAAGCCTTTGTAAATTTTCTTCGTCTATCCTAAACTATACGCAATTCTTCATCTTTTTGCGATGATTTTTAAGGGGAAATGAGTATGGAACCTGATGTTGTATATCTTGCACGATTACATATTGTGTTGTTTTTGTGGCCTCTTGTAATGCTTTTGGGCGCGCTGTGGCTCGGAGCGAGTTATGTTTCATTTCAATATGTTTCGCTTATGTTGATTGTGGTTGCGCTACTTTGGTTAATTTTAACTTGGGTTACGTATCAGTTTTCATCATTAATGGTTAAAAAGAAGCAAATTATCTTGCGCTCAGGGCTGCTTATACGTAAAACCATGGATATTCCGCTTTCAAAAATAGAAAGTATTGATATTAGACAATCCATTATTGGGACAATTTTTCAATATGGCTCGCTTGAAATAACTGGGACTGGCGGAACAAAACAATTTATGAATTATCTCTCGCATCCGCTAACGTGTAGACGATATATTGAACAGATGATGCATGAGGTTTAATCATGAATAATAAGACTTACTATGATGTGATGGGGCTCTCTCAGCATGCATCAGAAAAAGAGATTAAAACAGCTTACCGACGTTTGGCGCGTAAGTATCATCCTGATTTGAATAAAGAAGCCGACGCAGAGGCACAATTTAAAACATTGGGTGAGGCCTATGAAGTTCTCAAAGATGTAGAAAAACGTAAAGCTTATGATCAAGCTCTTAAAGATGCTGAATATAGCCGTGCGCATCATACACAATCACATCAAAACGGTTATAACTGGCAGGGCGCGGGGATGGATGATGCAATGGCTGGTGATTTATTCGAATCACTGTTTGGTCAGGGTGGTTTTCGTCAAGCCAGACAACAGGGGGCTGATCGACGAGGCGTGATTCATATCAGTTTAGAAGACGCTTATCGTGGCGTTGATAAAAAAATTGAATTTACTGGTGGTGGCCCCGCCCTTAACGTTAAAATTCCAAAGGGTGTTAAATCAGGACAACAAATTCGTTTAACGGGTCAAGGTGAATCCGGCATGCAAGGGGGCCCTAAAGGCGATCTTTATTTAACAATTGAGGTGGATAAACATCCCTTATTCGATGTGATGGGAGGTGATATCTATCTTACCTTGCCTGTTACCCCGTGGGAAGTGGCGCTGGGTGCTACGATAAAAATTCCTACACTTGCCGGCCCTGTTGATCTGAAAATTCCTGAAGGGTCTCAAGGCGGGCAAACATTACGCTTAAAAAAACGTGGATTACCGGGCGAGCCTATGGGTGATCAATATGTGATCCTTAAAATTATTATCCCCAAGCCAACAACAGCGCTTCATAAAGCATGTTATGAAACGATGGCAAAAGAAATGCCCTTTGATCCACGTAAAACATGGGGAGGACACCATGGCTAAACATTCGGTAGCGTATTTAACTTTTATAGAAGTGTGTGAATCAACAGCCATTCCCCGGGATATTTTGATTGAGCTCATTGAGCATGGTTTAATTCACGAGGTAACGACTGACTCATTGGATGATATTCGTTTTGATTTGGATATGCTGGCAAAAATAGAATCAGCGAATCGTTTGCATCAAGATTTAGAGGTGAATGCGTCGGGTATTGTCTTGGTTTTAGAATTGTTAGAGCGGTTGAAAACACTGCAAGATGAACTTCATGTGTTAAGACGACATGTTGAATAGCCTTGGCTGAAACGCCTGACGGATTAATGGTTTTGCTCATGTCAATCTATAGCCAGCAATAATTGCGAACCATCAATGTGCAGTAAAGTTTTTCGTAAGCCCTTGTGATGTGACGTACTAATTAACCGCATTAAATTCATTTTGATGCCGCTTGCTCATCTAATTAAATCGGGGTATTCTTAAGATAATTAGAATATGCTCAACCATGCAACTGAGTCCCAGGCCTTTTTTTTCGAAAACAAGAATCGACGCGAATAGATAATTCTTGTTGTGTTAAATTTTAAAGACCCAAAAAGAACAGCATGAGAGGAAATAATCTCTTAACACTTCTACAGTATTGACAGCAGGGAGTAGTCATGAAATTTACATTTTTCGGTCTCGTGAAAACAATAGGGCTCAGTTTTTTTTTATTTTTTCTTCGGATATACAAGCGAAAGAATCATTCACTAAACAGTCAACACTCATCATAGGAACATTATTTTTTAATCCGCCATTTGAAATAAGTACACCCAATAAAAAAGTATTTTCTGGTTTTGAAATAGATATTATGAATGCAATTTGTAGCCGCATGAACGTAACATGTGAGTTCAAAGCGATGCCTAAGTTGATAGATGTATTTAACGAACTGGATGATGGGAAAATTGATTTAGTAGTAGGCGCTATTATTGTTTTAAATGACGACATGAACTATATTTATAGCCTGCCTTATTTAGTGAGTACAGTGCAGTTTTTTGTAAGAAAAAACTCTGAAATTAATTCTATTGCTGATGTCATGAACAGTAAAATTGGAACAATAAATGATCCGCTCATAAAAACATTTATATCTGATTCTTATGCTAAAAAACAACCTTTGCTAGTCTATAATGATATAGAAATTGGAATAGACGCCTTAGATTCTGGTGTAATCGATGCTTTTGCTCTACAAACACCCAGCACGAATTATTGGATGTCTATTACGGGCAACATATTTAGGTTAATTGGACATCCTATTTCTATCGGTTTTGGTAATGCCATCATGTCCAAAAATAGTTCGACCAGTCTGATGCAACAAGTCAATGAAGCCCTGCGGTTGATGCAAAAGGATGGTACTTATGCACGAATTTATACTCGGTATAATGTCGCTGATACTATTAACAAGACGATGCACTAGTACCGAAACCATTTAGTTTTGACAGGTTAGCTTCCCATAAGCCTTGTCCAGTTTCTCTCTAGCTGTATCAACATTGAACATCCATTTGATGGAGGCTTTTTCTTCATTCCGCAGCTTTTCCCAATGC
>CANNJI010000010.1 GCA_947504875.1 Legionellaceae bacterium | reverse complement strand
TGCTTCTCCCTTTTTGCTCTCTTCATCGTCCTCTTCTTCACTTTTTTTGGAAGGTTTCGGCGTTGCACCCTTAAGCGCATCACCCATCATTTGATCAGAATCAGTGCCGCTTTTCGCTGCATCACCAGACGTTGACTTTGGTTCTTCCTTTTTTACTTTTTTTGCATCATCGCCATCGTCGTTCATTTGTCTAGCATTTTTGTCAACACCCATTACAACTCCCTAAAATAGATTCAATGCGTTAATTATAGACTATAATTTAATCTTCGTGCTCAAACATGCTTCAATTGATGCTTATCACTATAAAATGAAAATGACTTTAACGCTTATTCAAGGCTAAACTATCCAAACCTAATCGGAGGTTTCATGCTAAGTATTGGATTAATGAGTGGTACGTCGATGGATGGCATTGACGCCGCATTGTTAGAAACGGATGGCGAGTTTTGTATTCGTGACATTGGACACATGCATTTTCCCTACGATGCCAGGACCAAACATCTGCTCAAAGGCGCTGAACGAGCCATGCATAGTGCGGGAGGAAATATCGCGTTGGCTCAGGCAACCTATGCTCGTTCACTTCAAGATTATCTGACGCACGAACTCGGCCTTAATCAAGGCACTCATCAAGAGACAACCTCGTTTGATGAGGTCACTCGCTTATCAACAGCACTTCATCAATCGGCTGTTTTATCGCTTTTAGAACAAACAAAGACTAAACCCTCGGAGGTAGACGTCATTGGCTATCATGGTCAAACCTTGTTTCATCAGCCTCATCAAGGAATCACTTACCAGCTAGGAGACGCTCAGTATTTATCTGACCAACTGAATATCTCCGTGGTTTATGATATTAGACAACATGATATCCAACACGGCGGACAAGGTGCACCTTTTGCCCCAATTTATCACCAAGCATTGGCCATTCGTGATAAAACCTTCCCATTAACCGTTGTAAACTGTGGCGGCATTGCTAATATTTCATTGATCTTAGGCGATACGCTCAACGATCTTATCGGATTTGATACCGGCCCTGGTAATGGCCTGATTGATGCTTTGATTCGACAAAGAACCAATGGCCGTGAAACAATGGATTTTAATGGTCAATATGGCTTACAGGGCATGGTTGACCCGCTCGTATTAAAAACCCTGCTTGCAGAGGCCATTGATGGAGATTATTTACTAACCCCGCCCCCAAAATCTTTAGATATTCGAGATCTCAAGCTGTTACCCATTTTAAACTCGCTTTCAATACAAGATGCAGCGGCAACACTTGAGGCCTTCACAGCAGAAAGTATTGTGCAGAGTTTAAAACAGTTTAAATTTCCCATACCCATGCGTTGGGTTTTAGCTGGCGGTGGATGGCATAATCCAGTAATCAAACGAGAACTTATCACGCGACTACGAGCCCAGCTGGGTGATACGGTTGAAATCATGACTGCTGATGCACTGCAGTGGAATAGTGATGCCATGGAAGCTCAAATGATGGCGTATCTGGCCGTGCGCAGTTTAAAAAACTTACCCCTAAGCGCACCCGGCACAACAGGTGTACCAACCCCACTGTCTGGAGGAAAAATTATTCATGTTTTACGGTAATCAAGTTCAAGACACAAGACAGCATTTTTTTATCAGCTGGCACAAATTTAAAAAAGGTGAACCACTGACGCCTCTTGAGCAACAACTGGTGAACGTTATTCAAGAACATCCCGAATATCATGCCATTTTTAACGGTGAACTCACTGACCAAGCCTATTTCCCTGGGCATGGTGCCACAAATCCTTTTTTACATTTAGGTTTACATCTTGCGTTACGTGACCAAATCTCAACAAACAGACCGCAAGGGATAACATCCATTTATCAGAAGTTATCTCTTCAACAATCAAACCCTTTAACAGCAGAGCATCTGATGATGGGTTGTCTTCAAGCATATATTCAACATGGTAATGATCAGCTTTATTTAGCCGCTTGCCAACACTTTTTGCATTCTTGACGAACACGCTGTGGTGTACTATACCCATGAATAAGAGGTTATCGTAACACTCAGGCCACTTGATGATCCGGTAAGCGCGCTCTGTTTGAGCGCAGCGAGTTTAGCGCGCTTACCGGATCATCAAGTGGCCTGAGTGGCACCAAAGGAGTTATCATGAAAATAATTTTATTATCACTCATCATACTCTGCAGTATGTGTAACATTGCTTACGCAGACTATACTACACCTTTAGGTGCGGAATACCCCCCTATGCCAGATCAAGAAGCGCCTACGCAGGAAACTTTCGTGCCGGCCGGTGACGTGAGTAACTCGAATGGTCTAATCGATAATAACCCTGGAAATACCAACCCCACAGTTGATCAACAACAAGATAATATGTATCAACAATACAATAATAACTTTTGACCTTTTGACAAAAAAAGCAAAACACATGTAAAATTCGTCTTAGGCTCCCGAAAATTACATGTGAAAAAGCTGTAATGCATTCAATTAAGCGACTAATCAATCTACCGAAGCCATGTGGTTAAGTGATAAACTGTTTCAATTCCCTATAGAGGCGCTTCGAACATGACTCAACCCGACAACACCACACATTTTGGTTTTCAGTCTGTTCCTTGGCAAGACAAACAAAAAAAAGTTGCCGACGTTTTTCATGGCGTGGCCAAACGATATGATCTGATGAACGATATCATGTCGCTGGGGATACACCGACTCTGGAAATACTTTACGCTCGCATTAAGCCAAGTACGCAAAGGCCAATGCGTGCTAGATCTTGCCGGCGGCAGCGGAGATCTAACCCGCGTGCTCGCTAAAAAAGTCGGCGTCACAGGTCAGGTTATTCTTGCTGATATTAATGCAGCAATGCTCAATGTAGGTCGAAATCGCCTGCTCGATGAAGGACTGTGTGAACCCATCACCTATGTACAGGCCAATGCCCAATGTCTTCCCTTTGAAAGTAATACCTTTCATTGCATCACCATGGCCTTTGGACTACGTAATGTCACCGATAAAGAAGAAGCGCTCCGCTCCATGTTTCGGGTATGTAAACCTGGCGGTCGGGTATTGATTCTTGAGTTTTCGACCCCAACGCTGCCTGGTTTAAAGCCAATCTATGATTGGTACTCGTTCTCGATGCTGCCCAAACTTGGTGCTTTTTTTGCAAGCGATTCATCCAGTTATCAATACCTTGCTGAATCAATCCGAATGCATCCACCACAAGATGAATTACAATCGATGATCATGCAAGCAGGATTTGAAGATTGTCATTACCATAATTTAAGCGGTGGCATTGTAGCGCTTCATATTGCTTACAAATATTGAGGATTTCATGATTAAACAATATTCTTTAACCGCCCTACAAAAAGCAATGAATCATGCCCTGCGATTAGATCCCGCAACGCCCGAAAAACTGAGCAACCTACAAGACAAAGTCTTAGCACTCGTGATGAGTCCTTTAAATATAACCTTCTTTATGCAATTTAAAGATCAACACATTTATTTACTTGCAGATTATATTGGAGAACCTGACACAACAATTCAAAGTAGTCCTTTAGGGCTCATTCGCTTAAGCTTACTCCCCGCGTCTAAAGTACGATCATTGTTTAATGACGAAATTCGGATGACGGGAGATCTTGCCCTCGGACAAGCCGTAAAAGGACTGTTTGATGGCCTTGATATCGATTGGGAGGGGCATTTAGCTCATTTCACAGGCGATGTTGTCGCTCACCAAGTAGGCTCGTTGGTTCGACGCGGACTTGATTTTAAACAACAGTTTGAACGGTCTATGAAGCATCATCTATCAGACTACTTACATGAAGAATTACGGGCGTTTCCGCCCCAAGAAGAAGTCCATGATTTTTTTAACGATGTTGATGCCCTATCCCTGCGTGTTGAACGCTTAACTGCACACATGAATTTATCTTTGGTGAATCATGAAGCGGATTAATCAACTGATACGACTCATGCACATCAATTTAATTCTCGCTCGAAATGGACTTGATCAAGTGATTTTAACGCTTCATTTGTTTCGCCCTTTTCGCTTCATGATTTACTTAAATCCTTTCAATTGGTTTAGACAACACCCGCGTACCCGTGGAGAAGCATTACGCATAACACTGGAGGAGCTTGGGCCTATTTTTGTAAAATTTGGACAAGCACTTGCTACACGTCCTGATTTGTTACCCCCAGATATTGCCCAAGAGCTGAGTAAGCTTCATGATCAAGTGCCCCCATTTGAGAGTAGCCTCGCACTTAAAATCATAGAAGATGCGTATGGACAATCAGCGCATCATCTATTTAAAACATTTGATGAACAAGTCCTTGCTTCGGCATCTATGGCCCAGGTTCATGCGGCAACGCTCATCACAGGCGAAGAGGTCGTAGTTAAAATTTTACGCCCCAACATAAAAAAAAGAATTCAACAAGATTTAAATATTTTACACAGCATCGCAGCACTAGCGAACAAAACCTGGGCAGAAAGCAAACGCTTTAAACCCATAGAAATTGTTCAGGAATTTGAACGCAATCTGCTGGATGAACTTGACCTTCATCGGGAGGCTGCAAACGCAAGTCAATTAAAACGTAATTTTAAGGATTCTCCTTTGCTGTATGTTCCGATCATTTATTGGGATTATGTGAAAGAGAATATACTGGTTATGGAGCGCATTTATGGGATCCCCGTTGCTGATGTTGCCGCGCTTAAAAAACATCACATCAATATAAAAAAATTAGCAGAATGTGGAGTCGAAATATTCTTCACGCAAGTCTTTCGTGATTGTTTTTTCCATGCGGACATGCACCCTGGTAATATTTTTGTTTCACCTCATCATCAAGAAAATCCTCAATACATCTGTATAGATTTTGGTATTATGGGTACGCTCAATGACAATGACAAACGTTATTTAGCAGAGAATCTAATCGCTTTTTTTAATCGTGATTATCGACGCGTTGCCGAGTTGCATGTTGAATCAGGCTGGGTTGCACGTGATACACGTGTTGATGAATTTGAAAGCGCCATACGCACAGTTTCGGAGCCTATTTTTGAAAGACCACTCAAAGACATCTCTTTTGCTTTGGTTGTACTCAAATTGTTCCAAGTTGCCCGTCGATTTAATATGGAAGTTCAACCACAACTCGTGTTATTACAAAAAACTTTACTCGCAGTAGAAGGCCTTGGACGACAACTCGATCCGGATCTCGACCTATGGACAACCGCTAAACCCTTTCTTGAGAAATGGTTAAAAACACAAATGGGACCCAAAGCTTTTTTAAGTCACCTGCGTGATAATTTACCTTTTTTTATTGAAACGTTACCCCACATGCCTCGGCTGTTAAACGACGTATTAACTTTATCCAAAAAAAGTTATATAGAACAACAGAGCCAAGAAATTCAAAAACCAATATTTCGCACGGCCTGGAAAAGAAATCTTGTCTGTATGCTTATCATTAATGTGGGTATTTATGTTAGTCTGTACCATTGGAAATTAATTGGAGGGTAATATGGGATTAAGTGGCATAAGTCCTTTATCTTTGTTGCTAATTTTAATGATTGTTATCGCATTATTTGGCACAAAAAAATTAAAATCTTTAGGTGGAGATCTCGGAGAAGCCATCAAACAGTTTCGTCGTGCATTAACAGACGAGGGTGAAAAACCTCATGACCAGTGAACTCCTGCTGATTTTGGTTGTGACTTTGCTTGTTTTTAATCCTAAAAAATGGCCTATGGTCATGGGCCACGCAGCTAAAGTCATTCAACGCTTAAAACAGTATCAAGCCCTGATTCATGATTTTTGGCAAAAAAAAGTTGCTGAAATAAACCTTGCTGACAATGAAAGAAAAGCAACGAAAGCAGATGCGTCTTATCGAACACCATCAAAAGAAACAGACATATAAAAAGGGCCAATCAGTGTGTCGCCAATTGACCCAGTGGAATGACACATAGCAAGTCCAACCTCGCGAGACGAACTATGTCATACCTCGCGTAGTCTTGTCAATCAATTACTAAGGATGAAGGATGATTCAAACCAACGATTTTCGATACATGTGGCGCGGAAAAATCAAGCAAGTACTATCGGAGAAAGATGCCTACCGTTTAGCGCCTGTTCTCATTAAAAAACAAAATCATGATCAAGCATTGTTGCTCCTTCATGGATTTTCATCTACGCCTGCTGTTTATCGTCTCATGATTCCACAACTTACAAAATATGATGCTATATCTTGCCCCGCGCTACCGGGCCATGGGCAGAATTTAACTGCATTTAGTCAAGCCAAAGCCAAGGATTGGCTAAGCGGTGCGCAAAAGGCTTATGACGAACTAAAAGCAGAGTATACGCATGTAGATGTCATGGGGCTATCACTGGGTGGCTTATTGGCTTGTCATTTGGCCAATCACAATCAAATACGACATCTTTATCTTTTAAGCCCCGCGCTATCACTTAAAATGAACAGTAAGATATCACGCATACTGGCGAAGCTAGCACACTGGTTAGGCGTCTCTCAAGTCCCTAATCGGGCCGGAAATCTTCACACACAAGAACATTTTGAACTGACCTATACTAAATTACCCATTGCAACCATTATTGAGATTCTAACACTTATCAATCAGGGCCTTAATAGCCTCCCTACTTGCCCTACTGACCTCTTTCTCGGTGTATTTGACAAGGTTGTTGATGTTAAAAAAGTGGCACACCTTTTTGAAGACTCACCCAATGTGCGGTTGCACTGGCTAAATAACTCAGCCCATGTTTTGCCCATTGATGGTGATGTAAGTGAAATTATTCACTGTGTCGATTTTAATTTCAAGGAAAGTTAAATGAAACTATTATTTCTTGGTGTCTTCTCTGCTTTTTCAGTAGGGGATAAGAAGTATCAGTCCAATATGCTTATTGAAAGCTCGACTGGAAAACGCATGTTGGTTGATTGCGGCACTGATATTAGACATTCGCTCTATGAACAAGGCCTCACGCATAGCACGATTGATGCGGTATATATAAGTCATCTACATGCCGATCATGTAGGGGGGCTTGAGTGGCTAGGTTTTTCTAAGGTGTCTTTTGATAAAAAAAAATCAAAATTGTATATCAGTCCTGATCAGCAAG
This sequence comes from Legionellaceae bacterium, assembly GCA_947504875.1. Classification (GTDB taxonomy): domain Bacteria; phylum Pseudomonadota; class Gammaproteobacteria; order Legionellales; family Legionellaceae; genus CANNJI01. The sequence continues at coordinate 36,687 of CANNJI010000010.1, read as the reverse complement.
AGAAACTCTGGAATAACGTTCTTTCTGGTGGAATGAGAAATCTTTATGAGCATATAAAAGCACAGGAACCTTTTCAAAACGCTTATGGCCATACTTATGGGTAATGATATGCCCGCGGCACCTGGGCGTTGTAGAGCAACTGTCAACTGATCCAACACAAAGAACTCCAAATATTTAATATGTACTATAATTTTATATAGTGATATTTTAATGGCTGGAGACTTCAATGCAAGCAAAAAACGAAGACCAATTGTATCTATTTAACAAATATTTACATGATCCTGGCTTTCAAGAAAAAATGCGTCAAACAGGACAAATGGGAATACTACTCGGAGATAATGATAAAACTGAGCTGACAGACGAAGACATCATAACAGTTTATGAAGAAATGCGCCGTTGGGGTCCAGATAATCCTATGGGTTATCTTGAACTCCGTATAGAGACTGAGCTTTATAATCAAAGCCAACCGCCTAAACAAGATTTTGATACAGAAAAAAATCGCGAACAGCAATTGTATCTATTTGATAAATATTTACATGATCCTGGCTTTCAACAAAAAATGCGTCAAACAGGAGAAATGGGAAGACTACTCGGAGATAATAATAAAACTGAGCTAACACCCGAAGACATCGAAAAAGCTTATGAAGAAATGCTCCATTGGGATCCGGTTGATCCGATGGGATCTCTTGAACACCGTATAACGGCTGAGCTTTATAATCAAAGCCAACCGCCTAAACAAGATTTTGATACAGAAGATAAATCGTCTCCAAAAAATAGTCAACCCGATCATTCCGTAACAACTAAACGCGATGTACCTGAAGCCGCGTCGACTGATACAAAGAAAAAAACATCAACTTTTTTAAAAGGAGCCTCAAGTATTATGGCACATTTTAAAAATGCCTTAAGCCTCATGGGCTCAGCAAGGAAAACTACCCAAAATAACCCTGCTCAAGAGATAGATGATGAAAAAAATACGAAGCCACCTTCACGTCATGGCTAGTGCATCGTCTTGTAAATACGTGCTGTTATTGTCGTCCCCGCGCAGGCGGGGATCTATTCTTGATGTGGCATTTTGATCAAGCTGAACATAGATCCCCGCCTGCGCGGGGACGACATGATAAGGGATCGTATTTACAGGAAGCGAGACTAGTTAAGTTGAGATATTTCGTAACTCCTCACTTATTGATTATAGATTGTTTCGCGCTGACTCAGCTGCAAAGACCAATCTCGCATATCCAGCACAGCGCCATTAATTGCCATAAAATCAGCCCTAAACCTGGGTAAATTATAAAAATGAATGTCGCTCGCATCTGTCGCTAAGGTATGTTGATCTTTAACTGAGACTACTTCAGCAAGCGAATGTTCATGTGTTTTTATAAAAGCATGATCTGCTCGTAGATAACGTCCATTAAACTGCGCTTTGTCCCAAAGCTCGACATCCAATCGATTCACCACACCTGCGAGTTGTATCCGGGATGAATCATAAGCGCGCAAAATCAAAGTCCGGCTCTTTAGCCAATACATACTAAACATTGCACCACCCCGCATGGTTAATTGGGTCAAATTTGCAACCCCCATCAACTGCACTTTAGGCTTTCCTTGAATTTTCACGCGTAAATCTTGGCTATTAATCCCTTTTACTTCGATGTAACCTGGTCCGGTGAGTGTTAAGCAACGTAAGCCAATGGTGCCATCTAACATGGTTTTTTCAGGATTTTGAATAGTTAAATCAAATGGTGAAGCGTGTAAACCCTGTGCCACCACCTGACCTTTACCTTTATACGTCAATGCTCGCAGTTTTTTTATATAAATATCAACTTGAACCGGACCAAAATGAGGATAATCTTGTTTCATAGGCGTTTGTTTTTCATCAAGGACCAACATAAACTTTCCGTGTTTAGCTCTCATTTTAATATGAGACAAATCACGTGGGTCCCCGTGTAATATCACGCGAGACAAAGACGAGCCTGGATGAATTTGAACATTCACTGCCGCATTAACATCAATGCGATCAAAATAATGAAAATCATATGATTGAACAGAAGACTGGTTTTTAGATGATTGATCTGTGATTGAAAGCGTACGACAACCATCCAAGCAACTCACCAGTAGTATCAATGCAAATAGGCGCACCAACATAAGTATCATCCCTTTAAAACAAAAATGAAACACCCTTACGCTACATTAAACCATCTGTTGCAAAAAGTCATGCGCGACGCAACAAAGTATGGCACTATATGACCTATTTTTTTAGAATGAAACTACACATCTATGCTCCATATCGCTTTATTTGAACCTGAAATCCCCCCCAATACAGGTAACATTATACGTCTTTGTTCAAATGCAGGAGCAGAACTTCACCTGATCCATCCATTAGGGTTCGCTTTAGACGATAAACGTATGCGCCGCGCCGGACTTGACTACCATGAGTTTGCAACAATTCATCATTATGACAATGCAGAAGATTTTTTTAAAAAAAATCACGGTCGAAGAGTACTCGCATGCTCAACCAAAGCATTAACAGGGTACCATGAAATCACTTATCAACAGGAAGATATATTACTTTTTGGTCCAGAAACTCGCGGACTACCTGACGATATTCGTGCACGGTGTCAAGCGATTCGGATCCCCATGCAGGCGAATAGTCGAAGCTTAAATTTGTCTAATGCAGTTGCCATTATTTTATTTGAAGCCTGCCGTCAGCTTAACTTTTCTATTATGTAATAAACAAGGAGTGTTACATGCAATCAACAAACAGTAATCTTAGCAGTACTGGGTCAACACGAGACCACCGAAAAGCACAACGTGCAAACGGGGGAACTGAAATCCTCGGGCTAACCGTTGCTACCGTATCATTGATCGGCTCCATTCCACCAAGAGTTGTACAATCCTTTATTTCAGGCAGGGCTTGTTTATTTAAGGCCGAGTTAAAGCCACATGAACGCTTCACACATGGTTGTCAAACCGCTTTAACAGTAGCTCAAATCATCATTATTATCGTACTTTACTATGAAAACAAAGACACCTGTGAAAAGTCGACTAGCGCATTGTGCAAGACACTCAATATCGCTGACTTAATCTATGCAGGCATTTTACTTTTAAACTGGGGGCATGCAGAAATAAACAAAGATCAAAATGAAATAACACAACACACGACCCTTCAAACACAGATGTCTCACCACTCTCGCGACAGACAAGATACACCACCAGGATTAGTCGCTACTGAAGAAAATCACTCTGACCCATCCAGTGAGAATAGTCACATCTAAAGACGACAAGCATTAAAGTCCAACTTTATCGTAACGCCCCGTGCATCATTCTTGATGGGTAAGTAATCGCCCATCAAGCCACTCATCCATTGCTACAAATTAAATATTTTAATAAAAAAAAACACGAATAGACTATAATAATAACAATAGCGAGGTGTTACAAGGGAGTAGTTTATGCAAACATCCACTAACAATAGTTCTGGTGAAATGATCCTTGATATAAAAAAGCTGGCTCAGTTGCGCGCAGAAGCCTTTGTTCAAGGAACACGTTTTGTTCTTGAACAGCGAAATATAAACTCGTTAATAATTCAAGCGCAAATGGATGCGCTCTTACTCGAAACCAAACACCTAATTGCGCAAAAAAAAGTTAAAATGACTCAATATAACAGAATAGTCAACCAGTTTATTAAAAAATTATCACAAATCAGTGGCCTAGATCATCAAGAAATTGCGTTAGGCGAAGCCTATTGGGCATGGCAAAGATATGCACGACCCAAGCGAACGACTCATGTTGATTTCGCTGAATTAGATGCGTTTCTCGATCTATCAGAATCAGTGATTCAACCGCAATTAACTGCTTCTCAAAAAGAAATGCTGCTCCAGGTTCATCAAACACCAAAGCCCGTGTGGGCTCATCAGCTTGCCGCATGGGAACTTCATTATTTACAAATTATCATTCCTCAAAAAATCAACGGTGATTGGTCATCATATCAAAAAGTGTTACCCGCAACGTTGCGACGAATACCTGGGTTATCAAATGCAACCCAAAAGACAATCAAGTTTACTGATTCTACAGGGAAAATATTCACAAAACGGAGTTATCGTCAAGGTGTACCAACAGCTTATGCTATGCCACCAGACTATTACCAACCGGTTGCTGAAGAAAATATTAAACAAATGATTAATGCGATTCAAACAGACGTCAAAGAAGACTTTCAGCGCTATTGGAACCTCTCAAAGTCCTCTCCGATCAAAGCACCCTTGCTGCTGTTAGGATTATTGACACACAAAGAACACGGAAATATCTTACAAACAGTGATTGATACTAAACTAGTTTATACAGACTTCACACTGAGTGGCGAGGAAAACAATACGCAACGTACCCAAGATAAAAGTGCAGCGATTGATAGTATTCAAAAGCAAGATGAATACCCCGGTCTTAAATTAATTGATCTTAACATTGGCGTGAATATAGGACGAGGATGGCTGACCGGTGTCCCTATAGATGATTTCATTGCACAAGTAGTTGTGTTACTCGAATCGATTCAAGCAACCACGACATCATCTACCGAAAGTATACAGGCGCGTTTGCAAGAGGCAACAACAGCCATAGCAGAACTCAAAGCGCATAATGTTAAACCATTGACATCTGGGCGTAATAAAGACTTATTTACCGCAGCATTATGTCATTATGTAACCGAAAAACTAGGGGGTTCAGTCGTTACGAATTGCAAAAGCGCTAAAGATCGAACCGGACTCGAGATCATGATGGCTGATGCCATTGATATTTATACACGTGCTTATGCTCAAATCCCACGATACGATGAAACAGATGAGATTAAAAGACAGCATTTTATTCATATTTTTAAAGCAATTTTTGATAGTCAACATCATCAATTAATTGCCAGTGATAATAGTCCTGGTAGTCAAGGTATTAAAGACGAAGGCATGTTGGATAGCGATATTGCCAAAAGCCTTGGAGAAACATATACGCTTGGAAAAAATATCGCCGGTCTTAACAAACCAAAATCATTTTTTGAAAAAAACCAAAACATTCTATTAGGTACCTTACTGTTTTTAGGCACTATCGCAAGCATTGGACTGATTATTTCTGGTGTATTTGCACCATTGGGTCTTATTTTGGGGTATGGCGTGTTAAGTGTCGGATTACCTTATGCGATTTCATTCGGTATTTTCAGCGGATATGCGGCCTATGATGCACATCAAAATGTATTGGCAACGAAAAAACATGCTCATGTTGCCTTGTCGGAAGCGGAGACGTCCTTATTATTCGCCGACGATGACATTAAAGAAAAAACCGAAGAAGAGACGCTGATGATTGGTCGAAACAATACGACGACAACACCAGTTCACGCCAAAGAAAAACTGTCTTTAAATGTTGATACATCAACATTAGCTCACTCGACCCACCCGGTTAGTCATACCTTATTTAAGCGACATACCGAACCAGAGGTAAAGACAGAAGAGAAGACGCAGGTGGAGATCAAACATATTAATCGCTAAACCTATGCCGGTGGACAGATCACGTGGTAAACAGATAAGCGTGATCTGTCTGTGCAGAGCCAGTTAAAACGCATCGGCACGCGCTTTTTCCCAGTCAATTTTAAAATCCTCTGGAATGTCATCACCGAGCAATTCGCCAGGCTTTAGATAACAATATAGTTCAGCAAGAGACTTGACACAATTATCACTTATACGTCGCATCACATGATGAGGTTTGATGTCATCAGGATTTTCTAATCCCATAGCTCCAACCATTTCCAAGAAACTTTTCATTGTATTGCGGTGGTAGTTCGCCGCACGATATTTTTTTTCCTCAACGACCAGGCCGCGCTGCAAGCGAAGATTTTGTGTGGCCACACCCGTTGGGCAAGTGTTGGCATCGCATTGCTTGGACTGAACGCATCCAACAGCCATCATCATAGCTCTCGCTGAATTGCACATATCAGCACCCATGGCGGTTCGAAGAATCATCTCATAACCATTTGTAATTTTTGCACTGCAGATAATACGAATTTTATCACGCACATTAATGCCAACCAATGCATTATGTGCAAAGGTTAATCCGGAATCCAGGGGCTCACCCATGTTGTTACTGAATTCAACAGGAGCGGCCCCTGTTCCGCCTTCTGCACCATCAACTGTGATAAAATCAGGTAAGATTGATGTTTCAATCATCGCCTTACAAATACCCAAAAATTCATCTTTTTTTCCAATACACAGTTTAAAGCCTATGGGCTTACCACCACTTAAGAGCCGCAAGCGCTCAACAAATTCCAACAACCCTTTAGGTGAGTTAAATTCTGAATGTGCAGGGGGTGACAATGCATCTTCACCCATTTTAATATGTCGAATTCGAGCGATTTCGGGTGTCACTTTTGCCGCAGGCAAAATACCACCATGCGAAGGCTTAGCACCTTGTGAGAGTTTAATTTCAATCATCTTGACTTCATCACGATTGGCTTCTATTTTAAACAACTCATCATCGAACGCTCCATCTTCTGTTCTGCAACCAAAATAGGCGGTGCCTAATTGAAAAATGAGATCACCGCCTTGCAAATGATAAGGGCTCAACCCACCCTCACCCGTATTATGTGCAAAGCCCCCTAACTTAGCGCCTTTATTCAATGCCATGATGGCATTCGCTGACAAGGCCCCAAAACTCATAGCTGAAATGTTGAGTCTGGACGCATTATAAGGTTTTTTACAAGAAGGCCCTCCGACCATAAGGCGAGGCTCGACCAAAGACAGATCTTTGGGAGCAAGTGAATGCAATACCCACGTATACCCAACCTCGAAAATATTTCGTTCAGTACCAAAAGGCATGGTATCACGAACGTTTTTAGCACGTTGATAAATCAGTGAGCGAGTCTCACGATTAAATGGCAACTCATCTTCATCGCCCGCAACAAAATATTGACGAATTTCAGGCCGTAAAAACTCCAAAACAAAACGAATGTGCCCAAGTACAGGAAAGTTTCGTAAGATACTGTGTTTTTTTTGCAACACATCATAAATACCCAGCAGAATAATTGGTACTAAAATCACAGGAAACCAACGCGCATCATTCCACATCGTGAGTCGGAACAGGATAAGCAACAAAAAAACCCCAAATCCTAAATACCATTTTCTACGCATAAAATGCTCCTTGCTTAGGGCTGACCATCATCGTTTAAGAAACTATAGCAAGAAAGTAGATTTAGAGTATATAGTCCCGGAAAAATGACTTACGGGACGGGAAGTTGGAGCATATTTTTTTATTTGATATAAAAGACAACAGGTTAATATCATTGAGATAGGAGAGCCCACTTTATTGGGCCAGCTCCAATCCAAACACCAGGCTGAAATTGTATCCAAACTTGCAATCATCACACTTAATATGACAAAAGACGTACTCATCGCAACAGCTGATTTTAACGTGTTATTTTTTACTAGCTGGGGCAAAGTGTAACTTAAAAACATTGCCCGTGAACCGTATCCCAAAAAAACAATGAGCTGTGACGAACAATAAGACGCGTTTAAAAGAACATACGTCACGCCAATGATGACCAGAATTAAACCCAAAAAATAACTGCCCGCAGAAATAAATGCCTTTTTTTTCCCAAAAAAATGAATAAGCTGGATATGCTGAAGTGACAACAGTCCAACACCCACACAAGAAACCATTCTATACTGCCAGGGATAATGACTTAAAAAACCATACAATAAATCGAGAACATATCCAGAATACAAGAGCGTATGCATGCCCGTACTCAGTGATTGAATATGCGTTAACGTTCGATTGTGTCTAACTTGTGGAAAATATACCAGCAAATATAAAACAAAAGATACATTTAAAGACAGCATGCCATAAAAGTTCAAAGTCATAAGTTTCTCACACAAGATAGTTGGAATCCTGTCTTTTCAAGTCTATACTTAACACGTAATATAAACTATTTACATATCACGCTACACAGAGGTGGGTATGATCAAATCAAAATTAATCGCCATGCTTGCCGCAAAAATGACAAACATGCCCGAGAAAAAAATATCTGACGGGATTAATCATATCCTCAATTCAATGAGCGATGCCTTAACAGAAGGGCATCGCATTGAAATTCGCGGATTCGGGAGCTTTTCATTACATCATCGGCCACCCAGAAAAGCACATAACCCTAAGACCGGTGAAAAAGTGATCACGGCCTCAAAAAACACACCTCATTTTAAACCTGGTAAAGAACTTCGAGACCGGGTTAATGCGTCTCGACGAAGTCATCCTATTCAAAACGATGATGCGTAATTAGGTTCTGGGTAGGGTGACGCCCGTTTGCCCCTGATATTTCCCAGCCCTATCTCGATACGAAACCGCACAAACTTCACTTGCTTCTAGGAAAATAAACTGTGCCACACCTTCGTTTGCATATATTTTAGCAGGTAATGTTGTTGTATTAGAAAACTCTAAGGTTACATGGCCCTCCCACTCTGGCTCTAATGGGGTAACATTCACAATGATCCCACAACGAGCATAAGTTGATTTTCCTAGACAAATGGTGAGAATATTTCGAGGGATACGAAAATACTCAACCGTACGGGCCAATGCAAATGAATTGGGTGGAATAATACAAACATCGGATTGGATATCAATAAAACTATTTGTATCGAATGCTTTTGGATCAACAATGGTTGAATTTATATTGGTGAATAGCTTAAATTCATTTGAACAACGAACGTCGTACCCATAACTAGAAACACCGTAAGAAATAATACGACCGTTCTCATTTTCACGCACTTGATTTTTTTCAAAGGGCGTGATCATCCCATGATCTATCGCTTGTCTTTCTATCCATCGATCTGACTTAATGCTCATGTCTTATCCTCTTCTTAAAAGTACACACCTATCATAGCCAACACAGTATCCGCAGAACCACCTGTTCCTCTTGTGAGCTGATTAACCAAACCAGCAGGTGCTGCGCCATTACCTGTTTGATTTATATTATAATCAATGTCATGACGATATTCTAAACTTTCAACAGTATCTTTCCAAATTGAAATATTAAAAACACCACTGAAACGTTGTTCAGGTATATTTAACGCCAATGCTTGACGAGACCATTGATAATCAGCCGCAAGGGATGAGGGTCTATCAAATACAATAAACGTAAATGCGCCTTCTAATTGTCCTGCCTGTGGTTTAGCACCAGTATTATTAAAACTCAGATCCTGTGTTCTAAACCGCTCTGTTACACTCACCCATTCGGCTGTAATGTTATATCGTTCTATACTAACACTGAGATGTGCCCCTGCCCCAGGTATTTTTTTAACGTTTTCACTCCCATTCGTTAAAGAGCCAAATCCTCCAAACGTCGTTCCTGCAAATGAGCCGGTTGCTTGCATGCCCCCTGCATTGTTGACTGAGCTAATATAGCTTGCACCAATTTCTCCTGCGCCATGCGTTGTGCTAAACACATACCCCAAGTTAATACCACCAACACCTGCATTATTAAGCGTCGTATCGCCGGTAAAACCATACACTGCAGCAAAAGCGCCTGTATCCCCTTGTGATTTATAACCCAAAATAAAAGGTCGAGCTTTTGTGCGTGTTAGTCGCATGGTCAGGGGCGCACTCACCATAGATGAAGAAAATCGACCAAATGGAACAAAAATTTGACCTGCGGTAAAGTAATATGGCGTTTTGTCCAGGTCACCAATGTTAACAAATCCCATATTTAAATTAAATGAAGAATTTGCAACGCGCTGTCCGCTGAATGCCGGCGGAGACGAATCATAGGCAATGGCCATATAAGCCTGTACTTTATCATTCAGTGCTGCTGCCACATCAAGCTCACTTGAGGCCAAACTGATGTCTGTTTTAGATGTTCCAAAATACTGCCGTCCAATACTCGCAATAGGCTCTGCTTTTCCACTAAGCGCAATAATTGGCAAATTAGGTTGTTCATATCCCATTTGATTAAATGCTCGATATAAACGTCTACGCTGCTGCATTAATCGAATATCTCGGTTAATACTAGAAATATTAACAATATAGTCCGATCCATCAAACGCGGGTCTGCTCCCAATGTAGGGCGCAGTAACTACCGGCATCCCTGCTATGTAAGTCACTACATGATCATCAGCAATTAATGCCGCAGGATAAAATTCAACAGACTCTGGATGCCCATCAAAAGCATGAACTGATAACGACGTATCATGAACAGGAGGTAATGAAGATTTCAACTCAGGTGATTTTTTTGATTTTTCTTTTTTTTTTGCTTTTTTATTTAAAGAACGATTCAGTTCAGTCAGTTCTTTTTGCACATGTTGTGTTTGTTCCTGAAGCTGCTTTACTTTGCGTTGTAATTGCTCTGCTTCAGTTGAAGACCATGCGGGTAATACGATTAAAGACAAACTCAACAGAAAAACAAGACATCGCATGACAAACTACTCCTGGGAATATTTTCTAGCTCGACATTATATCGGTCCAGCAGCAAACCCGCCAGGAATTATTTACGAAATCTTAACGATTAAAACCATAAATTTTACTCAAAAAAAACCGCCGCTTTTAAGGGCGGCGGTTTTCAGTACAACAATCAGAAGATCAATTAAGCAACATTGCCTAACCATTTCAGACCGAAGAACAGACCTTGGAGACCGAAGTCACCAGAAGTAACTTTAGCGAATCCAGGAGCAGGAGTAACCCCAGTAACTTCACCATCAATACTACGTTGAGCATTGAAATAGTTGATCCACAACCAACCAACATCAAGTGTCAAATCGCCTTGCGCCATTGCGTAGTCGTATTTGATACCTAATTTAGTTTCTAATTCAGGAACAACCACTGTCGAAGAAGCGCTAGCAAAATAAGACGAGCCAATTGACGGTGTAATTGTTGCACTAACTTTACTGCTTCCTGCGTAAACACCCGCAGCAGCATTAGCATAAATGCCTAAGCCATTGCCCCAATCATATCCCATGTCCGCACCTACACGAGGTCCAAAACCGTTATATGTTGGTTGTCTGTTAACACTGAAAGATACTGGAACAGCAACATATGTACCAGCAGTTGACAATGTTACGTCGTTAGCTATACGAACATATTCAACGCCACCATGAAAACGAATGTGCTTGTTTTCACCGAAATCTACATGCTGACCAACTTCGAAGTTCACAGCATCCCATTTAGGATCAACTGAAGCAGAACCACCTGTAGAAGTAAAGCCAGTACCAGCTGTACCAATAAGTGTGTAATCAGAAGCGAAATTCTTAGTTGCTGACTTACCTAAATGGTACCAGTTAAGATTTGCATCATTTCCGGTATTGAAGTGATACGATCCTTCGATCATAAAGCCCCAAGCCCATTTGTTGCTGTAATCAACATATTTGCCAGCTGAATTAGCAGCAAAAGAACTATAGTCTTCATTTGTTCCTACAGGCTGAAGATACAACGCACGAGCGCCGAAATCCCAAGCTGTGCTTTCGCAAGGAACAGTAACATTAACAGAACTGCATACAGGTCCCATAGTACCTGCAAATACAGCACTGCTACCTAAAGCAAGTACAGCTACTGCTGTTTTTTTCAGATTTAACATACGCTTCTCCACTTTTTATTATTAAGCTTCCGTTTTTTTTCGTTAAGCCACAACGTTGCATTTAAGTACGCCATCATCGCTCTTATACGAAAACGTACTTAAAACGATTATCAAGCCTCATTTCGCCCTTGTCAACAACATTGCTGTAAATATATTGCTATTATTGAAAGTATTCCTTTCATGCGAACATTCAAAAAACACCATGCTCAATAATAGTCAATATCTATTTCCATGGTTGGTCCTAGATTACAAAATGAATTATTGATATCCGCCGAACAATTGTCAATACAATATTTCTATATTTTATTTCTTTATCAAAACTGTCATATCCATGCTTCTGTAACGCTATGATTGATCGACGATTTTAAAGCACTGATGAATCCGCTGATTTCGTTTAAAATCAAGATCTATGGTTTTTGCACTGATGTCTTCAACAGCATCAGAAGCCAGTAATGCCTTAGATAATTTAAATTGTCTTAAATTGGTTGAAAAATATAAAATCCCTCCTGGCGTTAACAACTTTCTCGCACAGGCAATCAATGCCTCATGATCACGTTGAATATCTAAGGTTGAACGCATTCGTTTAGAATTAGAAAAACTCGGTGGATCTAAAAAAATAACATCGTATGTCTCTTGTGCTGCCGCGAGCCACGCCACGCAATCCTCTTGAATAAATTGGTGACGAGACACATCCAACTGATTCAGTTTAAAATTTTCTTGGGCCCAGGTTAAATACGTATTGGATAAATCAACATTCGTGGTAATGGCTCCAGCCAATGCAGCATGGACGCTCGCCGTTGCCGTGTAACAAAAACAATTTAAAAAACGCGTCGCTTTAGGCATGCTAGCAAAACTTAAACGCAAAATCCGGTGGTCAAGAAACAAACCTGTGTCTAAATAATCAGAAAGATTAACCATAAACTTAGCTTGCCCTTCCATCACCACCAATTTACATTCGGACTGCTCTAGTTTTTCATACTGTCCTAAGCCTTTTTGCTGTTTTCGCTGTTTCACAATCACCTGATGACGTCCAACACCCATAAGGTGAGGGATGGCCTCAATGACTTCTGCGCTTCGTTTCGCGGCAAGGTCTGGATCAATCGAACGCGGCGCAGCATACTCTTGTAAAACAACATGTGACGCATAACAATCAATAGCAAATGCATACTCTGGCAAATCAGCATCATAAACACGGTAACACGTAATTCCCTCACGCTTTGCCCATTTTCTCAAATGTTGCACATTTTTTTGAAGTCGATTTGCAAACATTTGAAGCCCCTCTGATAAAACTGGTGCCGTCGATGTTTTAAGTTGATTCGATGCATCCAACTGCATGCAATATAATTTACATAATAAAGGCCCATTGTATAGGGTATATTGTTTATGGGAGCGAAGTCCCAATGCCTTTGCAAGCACAGGACTGGTTGTCAAAATAGCCGCTTGCCAACCCGTAAAATAGGTATGCAACGTTTGTCCTAACGAGCGATACAATGGGATTAAAGTCTCTTCATCACCCAAACGTACCCCATACGGTGGGTTGGTGATCAAAAGGCCTTTATCCGCTTGAGGTCGCGCATCGATGAGCGACTTTTTTTCCCATCGAATTAATGATGCAACCCCAGCACGTTCCGCGTTACTTTGTGCACACTCAATCAAGGCTGGGTCTTCATCCGATCCAATAAAAAGACACGCTGTTTCTTTAAACTGGCTTCTTGCGTCCTGTTTTAATGCAGTCCATAATTCATGATCATGACCCAGCCAGTTCAAAAATGCTTGATCTTCACGTAACAACCCTGGCGCAAGATGTGTTGCCATCATTGCAGCTTCGATCACCAAGGTTCCCGCACCACAACATGGATCCTGTAGAGCAAACCCTTCGTCCATGAAGGCTTGCCAACGTGCGCGTATCAGCATGGCAGCAGCCACATGTTCTTTCAATGGCGCAAGGCCTGCAGACAATCGATATCCACGTTGATGTAAACTATATCCTGTGACATCAAAGCTGATTGTAATGGTCTCGTTCTTTAAATGCGCATGAAGCAAAATATCGGGGTTTTCCCGCATCACAAGAGGACGCTCACCTGTTTTTTCACGAAAATAATCAACGATCCCATCTTTAATGACTTGTGCACCAAAAACAGTATGGCGAAAAGCGGGGGAACTTCCGTGAAAAACAATGGCAAATGTTTGATCAACAGAAAACAGCGTCTCCCATTCAAAGGCAAGCGCTGTATTATAAAGCGCACGCTCATCTTCCGCTGGTCCTTGTGTCAAAATAATTTGTACGCGCCCAGCAAGTCTTGACCACAAACAAATACGATAAATCAGCGCAAGATCAGCTTCAGCATAAACGCCCTGCGGACTTATTTTTGTCGGTATAAGTCCTAATTCGGTGAGCTCGGTCTCTAAAAGATATTCTAGTCCCTTAGGACAACTAACAAACAATGAAAAAAGCATATACAGCTAAACCTTATAATGTGCTGAAAAAAAACAATTATACCGAAATTATGTTAAAATAATCCATCCTTAATCTCTTGCCTCGTCTTATGTTTATCTTTTTAATTTTTTTTCTTTTTAATTGTTGTCTTAGTGCCTTTGAAAAACCCGTTGTACTCGAGGGGGTTAATGGAGAAATAATTCCATTCTCATCCCTTAAAGGACACTGGGTTTTTATTAATTATTGGGCCAGTTGGTGTGCTCCTTGCCTCAATGAAATCCAAGAGCTCAACCAATTTTATGAACACTATGATGCCGCTAAAGTGGCATTGTTTGCTGTTAATTATGAAGGATTATCACTGCGTCAACAAAAACAGTTGATCACAACCTATCAAATACACTACCCAAGTTTGGCCCAGGATCCTTCAACATCACTTCAATTAGGCGATATACCCGGTGTTCCTGTGACCTTTGTCTTTAATCCTCAAGGCAAGTTAGTCGAGCAGCTGTACGGCGGCCTTACACATCAAAAATTATCGATCTATGTATTAAATCGTTCGAGATGAGGGCACCACAGTAGAAATGGCATGTTTGTATACCATTTGTGTGATCGCATTTTTAAGTAAAATGGCCCCATCATCGATCTGTTCAATTGTTCCATGAAGCTTAATCCCATTGACCAGAAAGACAGAAACCGTCACTTTACTGTCTCGAAGCCCTGTTAAAAAACTTGTTTCTAACGTGTGATCGTGTGACATTGCCTGCTCCTTATTCTTTTTATTATCGCAAACAAAGATACCTATAGTGCCGGTCACATGACGTGATGACCGATTAGGCGCGCTTATCTGTTCATCACGTCATGTGACCGGCACTATAATGGATCTGTCGACCACATAGACAAAAACTTTAATTATGTGCATGCTATCCATATCTTTTTTATGCGCCACAATAAGGAACCCAAATGATTCATGAACACGAAAAAGTACAGGTCGACTCAACACAAGCGTTATTTGATGAAGGAAAACGTTTTATGCGACACCTCTTTCAAGAAAGTGCAAAAACAATAGGGGTCGAGGAAGAACTATTTGAACATTATAAAAAAAACCTGGTCGATAAAGTACAGGAAAAGCCCCTGGCATCTATTCTTATTGCAGGTGGTGTAGGCTTTTTACTCGCGCGATGGCTTAAGCGATAATGAACGCATTAACAGATCTTATCGGCTTCATTAAGCACCAAACCGAATCTTTTCGTCTGATGTTGCATTTGGTATCGCTTGAAGCAAAACTTGCGGGATTAACTGTGTTTCCGCTGCTGATGTGTTTTGGTTTCTTATGTATGTTTTGTCTTACCTTGTGGCTCAGCGTGATGGGTTTAATGGGTTATTTGGTCAATGTGCTAACACAACACACGTGGCTTGCGTTTTTATTTGTGATCATCATCAATAGTGGACTCATCTTCATCTGTCTCATCAAACTTTCACAGTATAAATCAGACATGAGTTTCGAAAAAACAAGGGCTTACTTTACAGCGAAGCAACATGAATAAACGACGTCATCTTATGTTATCTATTGCGACCTTAGAAAAAAAACTATCAACAGAACAACGCTATGTAGAAAAAAACAACCTAACTTTCCCTCAGCTCATAAAAACCCATCCGCTCATGTTTTCTTGTATTATTAGCGGATTGCTTTTTATAGGATTTAAGTATGCACAAAAAAATAAAGGTCTTTGGCGAACACTAGGCCAGACCCTTGCGACTCGATTTATTCTTGCTGTAGCAACCAGATACAGTGTATCGTAGATTAAGATGAAGCAAGAGCGCCTGTTGAACACAGTGCCACATCGTAGAAGATTCCTCGCTGTGCTCGGAAAGACGTGGGGAGTGCCCCCCGCATCTTATAGGGGGGTTGGCGCTGTTGCTGGACTTATACGCTTTTGAATCGCTTCTTGAGCAAAAGCCAAAAGTGCTTGACTATGCTCTTCAACTTCCCCTACAACTTCAACCCCATGTTGCGTATGATTCACCAATAATTGCCCATGCGTAAAATACGAACCACCATCTAAGTTAATATGATTTGTCGCTTCTCTAACAGGCAAAGCAGGATGAGGCCCTGTATCACTCTCTTCATCAATAATATTGTGACCACAATACACCACCACTGAATCAGCTGTTCGAGTAGTGCTAAACTCACGAACTCGCGCACCCGTAATATGCATAATTTCGGGTGGTGTTAAATCAGTTCCCGAAGCTATTTTCTCATCCAACGCCACATCACTCAAAGGTAAATCTGCATGCGCCACTAACACAGGATTATCCTCAGAGTCGATTTTAATAATATAAGGCAAACTTTGAATATAGGCCTCATAGGCACTACATTCAGGCTTTAATAAATCGAGTGGGTCACCTTGTCGAAACATAAGATCGATTTCATCTAATGCTATTTTGACATAAGGATCACTACGACCACTGACTGCATAATTTCTAAATTTCATCTGTCTTTCCGGCGCTCCTGACGTATCTTCTCTAAAAATCCATCCCCCGCCATTTCCAATAAAATTAACTAAAAATGACTTCATGTCCACAGGCATTCGAACGCGCTCATCCGCTGCCCTTAATGCAGCTAAATTTTTCAGCATAGCCATCATGGTTAGAAAATCTTCTTCATGATTCCCTCTGATTGCATATATTTTAGGAACATCAACTTTCAAAGCCTGCGCCATGATTCGATCTAAGACCAAAGCACTGGTGGGTTTGCACGCTGGCGTTTCACCCCGATCAATGAGATCACCTGCAACAATTAAAATATCATTTGAGGATAATTTACCTAAGACCTCATCAAAAAGTTGCGCCGTGCCATGAACATCACCAATAATATAAACATTACCCGTCAGGTCCGCTTCCTTTATGGTTAAATAATGACTTGACCTCATGATATGTCCTTATACAATAATCACATTGTTTAGTATAGCACATGATCTAAATGTATTTTACTTAAACAAGTATGAAAACGATAAACGCAAAGCAGATTGCTGAGGGACATTGGACGCAGTATGCGGTGTTGTTTGTTATGAGGGTCTACGTATGAGTCACAATATATTCATACGTAGACCCTACTTTATGCTCTGGCACGTGCTTCCAGCGCAGCAACAGCAGGAAGGGTTTTTCCTTCTAAATACTCAAGAAAAGCTCCCCCTCCCGTAGAAATATAAGATATTTGATCCGTTAAATCATATTGATCAATGGCAGCCAACGTATCCCCACCACCAGCAATACTAAACGCATCACTGTCTGCAATGGCTATGGCTAATGCCCGTGTGCCATAAGCAAACTGAGCAAACTCAAAAACACCAACAGGACCATTCCAGATGATTGTTTTTGCACTGTCGAGCAAAGCAACATAACGCGCAATGGTTTCAGGACCAATATCTAAAATCATGTCATCTTTAGCAACATTTGCGAGTGATTTATTAAATGCAGGACAACTATCATTAAAAGATTTACTCACAACCACATCTGTAGGCAGCGGAATCTTACACCCTGTTTGCGCGGCTAGAGCCAGAATTTCTCTTGCTTCATCCAACAAGCTATTCTCACATAAAGAAAGCCCTACCTCATTGCCCTTTGCCTTTAAAAAGGTATTTGCAATACCACCGCCAGGAATTAATACGTCAACCATACGGACCAATTGTTTGAGTAATGACAATTTTGAAGACACTTTACCGCCCCCAACAACAGCAACAATCGGTTTTGCTGGATCACGCAGCACCTGGTGTAATGCTTCAATTTCTCGAACAAGCAACGGACCGGCAACGGCAACTGGAGCCTCTATCGCAACGCCACACGTGGACGCATGCGCGCGATGCGCCGTACCAAAGGCATCCATCACAAAAACATCAGCCAAAGCAGCCAGTTTTTTAGATAATTGCTTGTCGTTGCTTTTTTCACCCACGTTGAAACGCACATTCTCACACAACACAACCTCACCCGGTTGTATCTCAACACCATCCAAATAATCTGTGACAAAACGGACAGGATAATGAAGATTGGCGGCCAAATAATCTGCTACGGGTTTTAAAGTATATCGCGCATCACTCACACCCTCTTCAGGCCGACCAAGATGTGAAAGAACAATAACAGCAGCACCCGCTTCGAGGGCTTGAATTAATGTGGGAAGTCCTGCTGTTAAACGTTGATCGCTCATGATCATGCCATCTTTGATAGGCACATTAAAATCTTCACGAATCAAAACACGTTTTCCACGCAAATCAACATCGCTCATTTTAATCAAATTCATGCTTATTCCTTAAAGGCTCATCATGTAAAATGCTGTGTCCAGCATACGGTTAGAAAAACCCCATTCGTTATCATACCACGCAACAACCTTAACCAGCGAACCCAAAACCTTGGTTTGTGTCGTATCGAATACTGCAGATGCTTTGTAATGGTTAAAGTCACATGAAACCAAGGGCTCCGAATTAATATGTAACACATCATTTTGCGCGCGAATCATGATCGCATTCACCTCATCAACCGTCGTAGGACGTTCCGGTATAAACGTTAAATCAATAACCGATACATTTAACGTTGGAACACGCATAGCAAAACCATCCAGCTTACCAGCGAGTTCTGGCAAAACCAAGCCTACTGCTTTTGCTGCACCCGTTTTTGTAGGAATAATTGACTGCGTCGCTGAGCGTGCACGATGTAAATCTTGATGATTTCCATCTAATAACAATTGGTCTTTTGTATATGCATGGATTGTATTTAATAAACCATACGATAAACCAATTGCGTCATGAAGTGGTTTTACAACCGGCGCTAAACAATTGGTTGTACAGGATGCATTTGAAACAATAATATCTGAATTTTTTAAAATTCGATGATTAACACCATAAACAATCGTTGCATCAGCACCTTCTCCTGGCGCAGAAATTAATACTTTTTTGGCCCCGGCACTCACATGTTTTAGTGCGGCCTCGCGTTGAGTAAAGCGTCCAGTACATTCAAACACCAAATCCACATCTAATGCTTTCCAAGGGAGCAAAGCAGGATCGCGTTCCGCGGTTATTTGGATAGGATGCCCATCAACAACAAGCTTATTGTCTTCAATCTCAACACTTTTTTGAAAACGTCCGTGCGTCGAATCATATCGGGTTAAATGAGCCGTTGTTTTTATGCCTGATAAATCATTGATCGCAACAACGTTAAATTCATTTTGACGATCATGCTCAAAAATCGAACGAAGAACACATCGGCCGATTCGGCCATAGCCATTAATAGCAACACGTATTGTCATACAACTTCTCCAACATAAAGTAACCTTTGTAAGGTTATTATTATCTGTTCAACGGTGATCCCAAGCGCGTGAAACACCTCATCTCCAGGTGCTGATAGCCCAAAGGTTTCAAGACCAACAACAGCACCATCTAGCCCTACAAATTTATACCAATCAATCGATCTTGACGCCTCAATTGCAACACGTACTCTAACCTCCGAAGGTAGGACATGCCGCTGATAATCAAGAGATTGCTCAAGAAAACGTTCTACACAAGGCATTGACACCACACGAATATGATAACCGTGCATTAATGCATGATTCGCGGCAGCTATAGCCAATGGAACTTCGGAGCCGGTTGCCAATAAAATTGCATCAGGTTTTTTTACTGTCTCTTGTAAAATATATCCTCCCGCTGCAAGATCCGCTGCACGATGACTTGCGTGCGGTAATGCGGGGATTGCCTGTCGCGATAACAAAAGACAAGAAGGACCTTGGCGAATCAATGATTGTTGCCAAGCGACAGCTGTTTCCATTAAAGAAGCAGGACGCCAAACGTGTATGCCTGGCATCATCCGAAGTGACGTGATTTGCTCAACTGGCTGATGGGTTGGTCCATCCTCACCCACACCAATTGAATCATGTGTATATACAAAAATAACGCGTTTTTTCATTAAAGCGGCAAGTCGAACAGCAGGACGAGCATAATCACTAAAAACTAAAAAAGTGCCTCCATAGGGAATAAAGCCCCCATGCAAAGCCAATCCATTCATGATCGCAGACATGCCAAATTCACGCACGCCATAATAAAGATAATTCCCTTCAAAGGTATCCTGTGTAATGACTTTCGTACCAGACCAATCTGTATTATTAGACGCCGTAAGATCAGCAGAGCCCCCCAATAACTCAGGAAGTAATGCAGCATAAGCTTCAATACACTGCTGCGAGGCATTTCTCGTTGCAATCGCAGCGGATTGCAAACGACAATGTTCAATAAAAGCATCCGACTTTAAAAAGAAATTTTCAGGAAAATCCGCATTTATACGACGTAAAAACTCGTTGTATTCGACAGGGTACTGTTCTTGATACTGATGACACGTGAATAACCAAGCATCCTCTTGCGTGCACCCTTCGCGCACATGATTAAACGCCTCATAAACAGCATCAGGGATAACAAAAGGAGGATATGGCCAATTTAAATGAACACGAAGCTGTTCAATGTCAGCAGCACCCAACGGTGATCCATGCACTTTTTTAGTGCCTTGCGCCACCGAACCAAAACCAATGATGGTTTTACAGATGATGAGTGTGGGTTTTACTGTCTCTTGACGTGCTTGCACAATGGCTTGCTCAATGGCTAATGGATCATGGCCATCAATGGGGCCAATAACTTGCCAGTGATACGCTTTAAAACGTTCAACCGTATCGTCTCGAAACCACTGTTGAACCTCACCATCAATAGAAATTCCGTTATCATCATAAAAAACAATCAATTTACCAAGTCCAAGGGTTCCTGCAAAAGAGCAGGCTTCGTGCGAAATCCCCTCCATGAGGCATCCATCCCCAACAAACGCATAGGTAAAATGATCAATTAATATGAGTTCGTCACGATTAAAGGTTGCTGCCAATGACTTCTCAGCAATGGCCATGCCCACTGCATTTGCAAGCCCCTGCCCCAAAGGACCTGTTGTTGTTTCAATACCCGGCGTATCAACACATTCAGGGTGACCTGGTGTTTTAGAGTGCAACTGTCGAAAATTTTTTAAATCATCGATTGTCAGGGGGTAGCCCGTCAGATGTATAAGTGCATAAAGCAACATTGACCCATGACCATTCGACAATACAAAACGATCGCGATTAAACCAAGCAGGGTTTTTAGGATTATGTCTTAAAAATCTTCGCCATAGCACGGTAGCAATATCTGCCATCCCAAGCGGCATTCCTGGATGACCAGATTTTGCTTTTTCAACGGCATCTACGCTCAAAAAACGTAGTGCAGAAGCACATTCCTTCAAAAATTCCACACCTATTCCTGAAGCCTTAAAATAAAGGTGACTATTGTCGCTCAGAACAATGCTTTGGGCAAGCAACAACTATTTTTTCAATAAATTAGCTTTCTGCGTATTTTATGTTAGGATATTCCCCCGTTAATTAATGAATATAAAGCATGGCTGTAACGCACGAAGAGATCTTAAATCATCAATCTTTAGTCATTGAGTACCGCGCGTATAGCGCGTATTTAATTGAATTTTGTAAAGATAAGACAATCCCAACGAGAAGTATTCAAAAAAAACTCGAAAAAAACTTATTAAAAGCAGAAAAACTAGAAGAAATTTTTACTTCGATTAATGAACAGCAAGAGATTGTTCGTTATAAAAAGCATCAAGAAATTCTTAAAAAATTACTGATGCCATATTATAAAGAAATCCCAATTACCCCAGAAAGCCAATATGTTTCAAATTTTAACAATAAATTCATAGACGTCAATGCCAGTCGATTTTTCCTCATTCGACTGCTTCGGGCAATACGAGCACTCTCCGTTTATGCTCCAGACTCAACGTTTACACGTCACTTCAAAGAAATCAATGATACACTTGGACCCTGTCTGACCCATTTTGGATGGATGTGTTTTGCTTCGCGCCTTTCGATGAATGCCAGCCTTTTATTAAAGCACACTATTCAAAATTCAACGATGACGCCGCAAGAAAAAGATCTTGACCCTTTTGTACGATTTTGGACACACCTCACGTTCAATAGACGATGGTTTTTTTTGATTAATGATATTGTCTGGCTCATCGGCAGTCTTACAAGCGCTTTTATTTTAACGGGCCCACTCCTTCCTTGGAGTATTTATTTAGCTGTAGGACTTCAAGCCTTTGATTTTATATTTTCATGTATCCGATACGCCATAGAAATAAACCAATTTGAGTCTCTCAAAAAAAAGCCCACGTGCCACGAGAAGGCCTATCTAACCTCACTTGATGAGCACATAAATTTCACACTCTATGCCAATACTTTGCTCGTTTTAAATCATGCAACCCTGCTGTTATCCATTGCCATGTTTCTACCTCCAATCGCAGCGATAAGCCCGATATTACCTGTTTTAGGCGGAACGCTTTCCGTGATCACAACAGCGGTTAACTATAATGAAAATCTTAAAATAAGAACGAATCCACCCAATTGTGATATTCGGGTGTTAAAAAACTATAGCCTCTTTAAAAATCCAGCATCGCCTATAAAACAATGCAAAAAAGCGGCCATGTCACGTTTGTCTTCGGAACCAGAATTTTCCATCATTTAACTTAAAGGAACACACATGAACTTGTTACCTCTTTTCTCGAAGATAAAAATTGCGGATGTGCCTCACTTGCTCAAGACGCTTCTCGACAAAAATAAAACGCGTTGTGGGGTGCTGCTCCAAAACAAAGGCCCATTCACATGGGATAACCTCATCGAACCCCTTGATGATATGGACGACACACTCAGTCAATTTTGGGCGCCCATTGCTCACTTACATGCTATGCGTGACAATAAAGCCTTACGTGATTGCTTTAAAAAGTGCCTCCCAATGCTTTCGGCCTATGAATCCTACATGGGGCATCATGAAGCCCTCTATAAAGCCATACAAAGCATTAATCAATCAACACTCAACGCAACACAACAAAAAATAATCAACGACACGCTTCGCGATTTTAAACTCTCAGGGATTATGCTCTCAAAGTCAGATAAAACACGCTATGAAGCTATTGATGAACGCTTATCCACTCTCTCGCATCAATTTGAAAATAATATATTAGATGCAGAGCAGCACTTTGAGCTTCATATCACTGATACAAGTCGCCTCGCAGGCCTACCCGAGCACGCACTTCACGCGGCGCGTGCGCGTGCGGAAAAGAAAAAACTTGAAGGCGTCATTTTAAACCTTGAATTTCCTTGTTATCACGCAGTTTTAACTTATGCTGACGATACCGCTCTTCGTGAAACCCTTTATAAAGCCTACGTGACTCGAGCATCTGATTTAAGTTCAAATTCAAGACATGACAACAGCGACATCATGGAAAAAATCCTAACCTTAAGGCATGAAAAAGCAATTCTACTCGGATTTAAAAATTATGCCGAGGCCTCTCTCGCAACAAAAATGGCGCCATCAACCGATGCTGTCTTTAATTTTCTTGATGCGCTCATCAAACAAACTCACGATAAAGCAAAACAAGAATATGCTGACTTAGAAGCCTTCGCAGGGCATACGCTTCAACCCTTTGACATTGCATATTATTCACAAAAGAAGAAACAGACCCTGACCTCATTTTCTGACGAAGCACTTCGAGCCTATTTCCCTCTACCCCATGTATTAAATGGTCTTTTTAATATTATTCATACGTTGTATGGTGTTCATTTTGAAGAAATTAAAGACCCAATTGATACCTGGGATGATGATGTTCATTGTTACCGAGTCACGGATCACAAAAAAAATGCGCGCGGATACCTTTATATGGATTTGTTTGCGCGGCCACACAAACGTGGGGGTGCTTGGATGGACTCAGCCGTTAGTCGTCGGAAAAAAAATGATGGGTCAATACAACTACCGGTCGCATTTTTAACCTGTAATTTTGCAAAATCAGAAGGTAAATATCCTGCATCGCTTACACATGATGAACTCATCACACTTTTTCACGAAACCGGGCATTGTCTTCAACATCTATTAACACAAGTGAACTACCTTGGCGCATCAGGAATCAATGGTGTTGAATGGGATGCAGTGGAATTGCCTAGTCAATTTTTTGAAAATTGGTGCTGGGATAAAGACGCACTTGAATACCTATCATCTCATGTTGAAACAGGCGAACCCCTACCTGATGCACTCTTTGAGCCGTTACTTGCATCCAAGCAATTTCAATCTGCGATGGCCATAGCAAGACAGCTAGAATTTGCAAGTTTCGATTTTCTTATGCACACCTCATTTACGCCAAATCAACCCAACTTTATCTCTGATACACTGAACAAGGTACGAGAAAAAACCGCCGTGATCCCTGTTGCACCATATAATCGAGTTCAACATAGCTTTGCTCATGTATTTAGCGGAGGATATGCCGCTGGCTATTACAGTTACTTATGGGCGGAAATTTTATCCAGTGATGCATTCGCTCGTTTTGAAGAAGAAGGCATTTTCAATCGAAAAACAGGACAAGATTTTTTACGCTGCATCCTTGAAGTCGGCGGCTCAGTCAAAGCAAAAGATGCTTTTGAAGCCTTTCGCAAAAGGCCCGCAAATATTGATGCATTTTTACGGCATCATGGCGTTTGCAATCCGACTTAAATCCAAATCAAGACGCATCAGCCACCAGCCTGTCTAAAAGAAGGCTGTGTGGCACCCCCTGTTTTAGTGACAAAAACATTGCCACTCTAATATTAATTCACTATAATGAGCAAATAGAATACATGTCGCACCGAGGTTACCAATATAGAGGGGAAGTAACTCCCCACCACGTCATCCCGAGCACAGCGAGGGATCTCAGATTGTGCAATATCCAGGAGATCCTTCGCGCTTAAAAAATGCGCTCAGGATGACGCATGTTCTTTATGTTCAGCGAACTCACTGAACTAATCCACAACCTGGGGTGTCACGAGGGGAATACTATATGAGCCGAACTTATACATTAAATACTTATAACCATGATACGCTCCACAGTGCCTTTTCTGCCATTCCTGAAGACGCGACATCACTTAAATTTAATCGTGACGCGTTTGTGAACGATTCCAGCATAGCGCTAGCCCGGGCTCTTGCTGCTCTTTCTGCGAGCGTTACAGTGATTGATTTCTCATATAACAGCTTACACCTTAGAACCGTCCCTGAACTAATCCAAATTTTTTCCGCCATTCCTGTGTGTGTTACATCACTTGAATTGAGGCGAAATGGTCTTGGAAAAAAAACTGCCCTCGAATTAGTCCAAATCTTTGCCACTATCCCTGCAAGTGTCAGATCACTTGATTTGGGCTGGAATGATTTTGATAGGTGGCTCCCTGCAGACCTAGCGCAAGCTTTTGCTGTTATCCCTGAGGGAGTGAACGTGTCTTTAACGCATAATCGGTTATTTAACACAACACTAAAAACATGTGTTGAACGCGATGCGCTACTTGTTGCTTTAAGGAAAAAAAGCTCATCTGGTGGGGTAGGAATATCTTGTAATCTACGTTTATCTTATAACGGTGAGGATGAGATACAACGAATTTTGCCAGCATTAGCCTGCCTTTATAAAAAACCTGTTAAAAAAAATAACTATGATGTAAACATTATTCTATTAATTTTAAGTTATTTGAATTGTGAAAATAGATCATTGAAAACAATTAGAAACCAATTTAACCGCGTATTTCAAATGATGATGCATAGACCTAGCCTAAACAACACACTGGCTATTGGTGCTAATTTTGAGCGAAACGAGCCAACATCAGCGGTTAAAGCGAGTTCAATGGGGATATGACCATGTTGTCACTATAGTGCCAGTCAAATGACTTGATGAAGGAGGGTTACCAAAACCCAATATATTGTCTATAATTTATACAGGACAGATGGAATTAGGCGGTCGATTCAATTTGACCATATGCGCTGCCCGACAACCAGAAAAAGGAACTCATCATGTCAGACAAACAGCAAGGCACAGCACAAGCCACTCGACAAACCATGTTGAATCATTATGGTAATGAAATTCATCATAAACATGATAAACGCCATTGCCCTTATCGACTCCATAATCCCTCCCATCACAGAGAAATTATTATTCAAGAAAGCGAAGAACATAGCAACAATCATCATACGGGTCTTGTAAAATTAATAAATATGAAAAAATTTAGAAAACAATTAGCCAAAAGAATGATCCACTGATACAGTATATTAATCCCGATCAGGTTTGGCCACTTCCTGATGAGGAACGAAATCGAAAAGCCCTAGAAAGCTAGGGCTTTTTTTATGATCAATTACTTAATTTATAAATTTTGAGTAGCTTCACAACACGACGAACACCCGTCACTTGACGCGTAACTGCAATAACACGCTCAGCTTGCTCTGATTTAACATCTCCCATAATATAAACAATTCTATCAGATGTAATCACTTTAAATTGCTGTTGATCGATCTCTGAATCAGCAACCATTTGACTGCGTATATTTGTCGTGATCCAGGCATCCTCAACCATTGCTTCCTGCGGTGCTCCAATGGAAAGCTGCTTAAAAAACCTTCTAACGCCGACCACATGTGATAACCGTGCATAAGCTTCTTCCCGCAATGCCTCTGTTCCCACATGCCCAGCAACCAGCAAATCACCATTAAATGCTGCAACATCGATACTACAATCATCTCGCTTAAAAATAGTATCTCGATACAAGGCACGATTAGCTTCTGCTGAAATCTGATAATCACTTACTTTTTTATAAACATTATGTCGGTCATAGACAAGACCCGCGCCCGTCCAAACGCCGCTAACAGCTAAACAACCTGTCAATAAAAAACAAAGACCTGAAAAAAAAGCAATGCTCAAGCGTCGTAGGATAGTCATGATTAACGAATATACTGAAAAACTTTAACAACTTTACGAACACCGTTGACCTCACGAGCAACATTCACCGCCAAATTGGCCTGCTCCGGTGTCACTATTCCCATCAAAAAGACCACTTCATTTTCGGTGATCACGCGAATCGAGCCAGATTCCAAACCCTTTCTTGCAAGTAAGCGTGTTCGTACTTCCCCTGAAATCCATACATCTTTACTTCGTTGTGTTAATAAAGAGGCTTGATCAACTGTAATTTCATTATAAACCCGTCTGACGTTAGGCATATGTTGTGCTATTTTTTCTGCAGTAGTTCTAAGCGAAGCAATCGGTGTTTCTCCTGCCAATAGAACAACCTGATTAAAGCTACTGACCACAATATGCGAATCACGAAAGCGTGGGTCAGAAACAATAGCGGTGTGTACAACATGAAAAATTCGAGCATCACGTTCAATCATCGTAACACTTCGTCTATCATAAACAACAAGCCCAGTTGCAGCGCCCGCAACTACAGCTGCGACACATCCCGTTAATAAAGAAAGTATCAGAAAAAATCCTATCGCTTTAAACTCAACTTTCATCTTCACCCCTGCAACTGGTTAAAAAGTGACCGATCAATCAAGTCACAAAAACAATGCAATACAAACAAATGTATTTCACGGATTTGGGCGGCCGTATCGCCAGGCGCTCGAAGCTCAATGTCTTCGGGACCCAAATGACTCGCCAGGATCCCCCCATCACGACCCGATAACGCAATAACATCCATCCCTTGCTCATGTGCGGCATGGACTGCATTTAGTAAATTCATCGGATTGCCCGTTGAAGTTAAAATCAGTAAAACATCATTGCTTTGACCTAAGGCTTGTATCTGACGAGCAAAAAATTGATCCGCATGCCCTTCCTGACTTAGCGCAGTTAACACACCAATTGCATCTGTTAATGCAATCACAGGAAGACCCGGACGCTCTCCTTCAAAGTGATTCAGGAGTGCCGTAGAAAAATGCATACAGTTTGCAGCAGATCCACCATTACCACACAGTAAAATTTTCCCATTGTTCAGTAATGAATTAACTAAAATGGTTGTTGTCTTTGCAATGTCTTCAGACAGCAGCTCCGCTGCCATGCTTTTGAATTCTATACTCGCACCAAAAAGATTTCGAATTCTATCTTCCACGTCGGTAGCCTCTCATCTATACGTCAGCATCAAATGCATTTTTAATCCAAGTTATTTGCCATTGAGCGCCATCTAATGAAACGACATCAAATCGCATGGGCAGTTTATCGTGTAAATTATGCTTCAGCAAATAATAAAGCGCTGTTTTTACTAATTTACGCTGTTTAGATAGCGTCACACTTGAAAGCGCACCACCATAACCATTGGATGAACGAGCGCGTACTTCAATAAAAACAAGAACATCTTTGTCTTGCATGATCAAATCAATTTCGCCTAAGCGAGATCGAAAATTATGCGTAATAAACCTCAGCCCTTGTTTTAAAAGATAGGCTTTCGCAAGCGATTCAGCGTGATTTCCTTGCACAACCGACATATTCTAATCTCATTTTACTCGAGTTTATCCAAACTCCAGTCATTTAAACAATACGAACTAACAACGCTCAAGATGCAGACTAATTTGATCAATCATGCTTTTTAATCGTTCAGCATCATGATAGTGAATAATCAGCGAGCCTTTGCCAGCTTTACCAGGCTTAATATTAACTTTAGTTTGTAATTTATCAGAAAGAAAACGTAATTCATCTTTAAATAAAGGGGTAGGAAAGTATAATGACTTTGGCGCCGTCGCATTTTCATTGATGCGAGCAACCAACGCTTCTGTCTCTCGTACAGACAAACGTTTTTGATGCACCCACAGTGCAATTTCGGCTTGTTTGTCTTGGGGCAACATCAACAAGCATCGTGCATGTCCCATGTCCAGCAAATTTTGCTCAACAAGCGCTTGAACTTCTGGCGTTAAATTGATTAGACGAAGGACATTACTTACCGAAGCTCGCGATTTTGACAGTAAATTCGCTATTTCCTGATGGGTTAATGAAAATTCATTCGCTAAACGATGCATGGCGCGTGCTTCGTCCATGGTATTCAAGGCTTCTCGTTGCAAGTTCTCAACTAGCGCCATGGCCATGGCCGTTTCATCATCAATGACTTTAATAATAACAGGAATCTTGCTCATCCCAGCAAGCTTACATGCACGCCAACGTCGCTCACCTGCAACAACTTCGTAGCGCTGTGGAGCGATAGCACGTACTACAATCGGTTGTAGTAGCCCTTGTTTTTTTATAGATTCGGCAAGTTCTGACAAGGAGGCGTCACTCATTACCGCGCGGGGTTGATATTTACCTGGCTGTAAGTCCGATATGGGTAACGTCAGGCCTTCTTGTTGTGCTGCGTCAACAACACGTTCTCGAGCAACAATCGCTTCTGTCGATTGCAAAAGCGCTGAAAGATTACGTCCAAGACCACCTCGTTTCACCGCCATAGTTATGCCTCCTGGCCAACAACAATTTGTTTACCTAGCAATTCAGACGCAAAAACCATATACGCAGCTGCTCCCGAGGAGGTTCTGTCATATTGTAAAACCGGCATACCATGACTCGGTGCCTCCGCTAAGCGTACAGTACGTGAAATAACGGTTCGATAAACTTTATTCCCAAAATGCGATAAGAGTTGTTTGGAGACATCTGAGCACAAGCGATTCCGTGCATCATACATCGTGCGTAATAGGCCCTCTATCTGCAATCTTGGATTAACCGAAGCAACCACTTGCTCAATGGTTGACATTAGATCCGCAAGGCCTTCAAGTGCATAATACTCACATTGAATAGGAATAAGCACGGAATCTGCCGCAACAAAAGCATTTAATGTGAGCGTATTCAATGCGGGCGGACAATCAATTAAAATATAATCATAGGCCGAATGAAACGGTTGCAAAACCTTAAATAAAACAGTTTCACGATGAGCTTGCTCCATCAAACTCACTTCGGCAACCGTTAAATCACCATTGGATGGAATCAAGTCAAATCCAAAAGCTGTTGTTAAAACGGCTTGCTCAGCCAAGCAATCGCGTAGCAATACATCATTAATCGTATGAACCAAGGTATTTTTATCGACACCACACCCCATGGTTGCGTTGCCTTGTGGGTCAAGATCGACAAGCAACACAGATTGATGACTTGCGGCTAAACATGCGGTCAAATTAACAGCTGTTGTTGTTTTCCCCACGCCCCCTTTTTGATTGGCTATGGCAATAATTTTGGCCATGATAAATCCTCTTTACGACTGCATTGCGTTTATGTTTTTTTCGATCATAACACAACAACGCTCGCCCGAAACACCATCAACGACATAGTCTTTTATTAATAGAGGATTATTAATAGCGGTCAACTCATCAAGAGGACGGCGCCCTTTCATACAAAGCCAAAGGCCATCCGGTTTAATCAGATGATTCGTCCATTTCATAATATGAGGGATATCACTAAATGCGCGCGTTAACACGGTATCAAATTGTTGGCTCGGACGATAATCTTCGGCTCGTGCATGAATAATATGAACAAAGTCTAACAAAAGCGTTGCTTTGACTTCGTTTAAGAATCGAATTTTTTTCCCATTGCTGTCGAGCAATACAATGGTTGTGTCTTTTCTTGCCAAGGCCAATGGGATCCCCGGCAAACCTGCGCCAGTCCCTACATCAATCCAATGCGTTCCACGCAGCCAGGGTAAAATCACCAAGCTATCAAGAATATGCCGTGAGACCATTTCATCGAGGTCACGAACGGCCGTCAAGTTAAACGCTTTATTCCATTGCAACAGCAACGCCAGATATTGCATAAATGGCTCCGTAGGCAAATCTAGACCCAAGCCATCTAGCCCCTGACGAAGCTTTAATTCTGCTGCCTTGGTCTTCATGATATGAGCATCCTTTGCTTTTTAAGATAAACAAGCAATAACGACAATGCCGCTGGCGTAATACCAGAGATACGTCCTGCCTGAGCAAGAGACGTAGGGCGAATGGTTGTTAATTTTTGAATAACTTCTAAAGATAATCCAGAGACAGCTTTATAGTCGAAGTCATCTGGTAATACGGTTTCTTCATATTTACGAAGTTTCGCAATATCTTGGGTTTGACGGTCAATATAACCTGCGTATTTACGTTGTATTTCAATTTGCTGCGCAACAGCCAAATCAATAACCGGTAAATCTAACGATGACACACCTTGTAAATGTGCATAGGTCATTTCAGGACGTTTTAATAACTCATCTGCTCGACAATCATGCAACAACGGGGCCTCTAAAATACCACTCAAAGCGTCATTATGTTCTACACGAACCCATACTTCTTTTAATCGTTGATTCGCTGCAACCATGGCGGCTTGTTTTTCACAAAATGCTGCCCAACGCCTTTCTCCAACAACACCCAATGCGCGACCTTGTTCTGTTAAACGCAAATCTGCATTATCCTCACGGAGTAATAATCGATATTCAGCACGTGATGTAAACATACGATAAGGTTCTGTTGTTCCAAGGGTTACTAAATCATCAATTAAGACACCAATATAAGCTTCATCTCGACGCGGACACCACAACGGCTTTCCCTGAACCCACAATGCAGCATTAATTCCCGCAATCAAACCCTGAGCAGCAGCTTCTTCATAGCCTGTTGTGCCATTGATCTGGCCTGCAAAAAATAAATTTTCAAAAGGCTTGGTTTGCAAAAATCGAGTTAAACCCCGCGGATCAAAATAATCATATTCTATGGCATAACCAGGACGCGTGATTTCTGCGTTCTCAAACCCCTTGATGGTTCTAACAAAATCTACTTGAACATCAAAAGGCAGGCTTGTTGAAATACCATTAGGATAAATTTCATCTGTCGTTAGTCCTTCAGGCTCAACAAAAATTTGGTGGGAAAGCTTATCTGCAAAACGCACCACTTTATCTTCTATTGATGGACAATAACGCGGACCTATGCCTTCTATTACGCCTGCATACATGGGTGAGCGATGAATATTATCACGAATAATTGCATGTGTTTTCTCAGTGGTATGCGTAATATAACAAGGCAATTGTCTTGGATGGTCTGCCTGCGAACCCAAATAAGAAAAAACAGGTTCAGGCGTATCCCCCCACTGCAAGGCCATGACCTGATAGTCTAAGGTTTTTCCATTAATACGCGGAGGTGTACCAGTTTTTAATCGACCCACAGGTAAAGCCAAATCACGCAATCGAGCAGCCAGCGTTTCTGACGCAGGATCACCTGCGCGTCCACCGCCGTATTGATTCATACCCACATGAATTTTACCACCTAAGAATGTACCCGCGGTTAAAATAATCGCGCGCGCAAAAAAACGTAACCCCATTTGTGTGAGCACGCCTTTAACTCGGGATCCTTCAATTAAAACATCATCAACTGCTTGTTGAAACAAGGTAAGATTTGGCTCTTTTTGCAAGGCACGGCGTATTGCTTTACGATACAGTACGCGATCTGCTTGAACACGTGTTGCGCGAACTGCAGGGCCCTTGGAGGCATTGAGGATGCGGAATTGAATTCCTGCCTCATCTGCAGCATGCGCCATGATGCCGTCCAACGCATCGATTTCTTTAACCAAATGCCCCTTGCCAATACCCCCGATTGCAGGGTTACAAGACATTTGACCTAATAAATCTAAATTGTGAGTTAACAACAAGGTTTGAGCGCCCATGCGCGCCGCAGCCAATGCAGCTTCTGTGCCTGCATGCCCTCCACCAACAACAATCACATCATAGTGCTTATCAAGATTCATAAAAAACAATCAACCGAATGAGAATTGGCGTAATTGTACACTTTTTTAACCTGGGGCGTAAGTCCCATGAGGCAATAATTCATTGGGTTCATCACGGGAGGGCTCATACGATTTTGATACAAAATATACAGCAGCAAGTAAGGCCAAGCCTAATGCCAAAGCAGGGATACCAATGCCTAACGGTAGAAACACAAGGCAGCCAATAATCAGCGGTGGAATCAACAGATCCGTCACTGTTGAACGAATCAACTGATATGTTTGATACGTTAGCATTTGTTTTTGATACGCCACCTCAGCCGTTAAACCGGCAGCCTCAGCACGTTCTTTTAATTCCTTGGTTTTCCACAAATCAACCGTCATATTGGCAATAGAATAAGCAAGATTTAATGTAAAACATAACAAACTACCAATGGCAGCAAACAGCAACACCATTGCAGGTCCCGCTGGTGTAAAAAACGCGCACAAAACGACAAATGCTGCCAACAGGGAGGCGGCGTAAAGCAAATCTAGTTGCACTTTCATGTACTTATATTTCCACTCTAGCTGACATTGAATTTCAGCCTCTTTTAGACGATGAAGCGCCGCTTCATATATTTCTTTTTTAGCCCCTTTTTTTCTGCATTTGTCTTCCAATACTTCAATTTCCTGCCTTAACCGAAGCAATTGCTCCTCATGTGCATGTTTTTCTTCTTGCATTTTCCAAAGCATGAACGTTGCATCCATGATAAGCAGGCCTGCGGTTAACAAATCGGCCCAAAAAGGCAAACCCCCTCCCTTTAAATAAAAGAGGAAACACACTAAATTCGCAGGCCCCCAAAAGGTATCATTCCAAATGCCATACTTTGCAGGTTCCCAATACAGCTTCCATCGCGCATCATCTGATAATGTAAGGTCATATTCCATTTGATTCATCCAGGGGCCTTTGAGCCCATGGCGCAAAAATCCTCGCCACATCAATGCCCCTCGCACAAAATAAAGGATATAACTCAAAGAACCCGCAACTGGGGAAACTGAGCTGACAACATCGAGTGCTTCGGGTGCTTGTTCTAATGAAGCCGGCAAATAGGTAAGAATCGCCCGCACCATTGAGCCGCCCCATACCCAATAAAGCCTGCGTTCATTGATCAATGAAATATCAGCAATTACCTTGTTTCTACTTTCAGAATTCAGACCATCTTCCGTTACTGCCATAAATGCAGTCGCCACACCAAGCCCACAATACTGGGTACATTTAGATGAGTTATCAACAGCAGCTTGTAATTGTGCCGCTGGCGTTATCTTATGGAGGCTTGACGCACGTAGGGTATTCATTAGCTTAGCAACATCATTTATTTTTTTATTAAGGTCAATTAAATCATGGGGCTGCTCTTCTACTTTACAACGCATATATTGCGAAGAGTAACGATAATAAACCAGATACAACTCACCCATCAGCGCCTTTTTTTTGGCTTGTGTTTTCGCTGCATAAATGAGCGCGGGAACTTGCGTATAAACCCACTCATCATAGTAAGCAATAGAGGCAGCCAAGACATTCGCATTTTTGAAAATATGATTCACATCAAGCAATGGGGCATGATCGACGTGCTCGACATAAGATCTCACAGCGCGCTGATCCTTTTTACTCAAAGCCCAAAATGAAAATGCCTCATAATTGTGTTTTGCCATAATCATTACCAAGTAAAGTACAAAGTGCCCTTCCTTATATCATAGCATGAATTGTTTATTCTTGATAAAAAATCCTTTCAATATGATTTCAATCCCCTTAAACTGCACAACAGTTAAAATCACAATGAAAGGTTTATGAATCCATCACGACAACCTCATTCAATAAAACATCGCTTCAGAGGGTTTTTACCTGTTGTTGTTGATGTTGAAACCGCAGGGGTTGATCCTCAAAAAAATGCACTGCTAGAAATATGCATTGTTTTACTTGATTTAAATGAACAAGGACAATGGATTCCCGAACAACGATTTTTCGAGCATGTTCTGCCCTTTGACGGCGCTGTGTTAGATCAAGCCTCTTTGGATTTTAACCAAATTGACCCCTTTCAACCTTTACGGTTTGCTGTTGATGAGGCCACTGCGCTCACGCGTCTTTTTGCACCCATTCAAGCAGCACTGACAAAGCATAAATGCCAACGTGCTGTACTTGTTGGGCATAATGCTTGGTTTGATTTATTATTCCTAAAGGAAGCGGCCAAACGGACTGGCATCAAATTACCCTTTCATGCATTTACATGTTTTGACACCGCTACCCTAGGCGGGCTGATGTACGGGCAAACAGTCTTAGCTAAAGCAATGAGGGCTGCAAAAATACCATTTGATGTTAACGAAGCACACTCGGCCATATATGATGCTGAAAAAACAGCTGAGCTCTTTTGCACCATGGTTAATACGTGGGATAAAGCCTAATCAATATAACCCCGCTTACGTCATCCCGAGCATAGCGAGGGATGACGTAAGAAGTTTACTTTTTAATTTAAAATTAAAGCGCCGCAGAATGGTCTGCTAAGTAGCTGGCTACACCGCTTGGCGATGCTTTCATCCCTGCTTGACCTTTTTTCCATCCAGCAGGACAAACTTCACCATGTGTTTCGACAAATTGTAATGCGTCAATAAGGCGTAATAATTCATCGATATCGCGACCTAAAGGAAGATCATTCACCACTTGTGAGCGAATAATACCTTGATTATCAATGATAAATGCAGCTCTTAATGCAACGCCACCACCGATATGCTCAATGCCATAAGACTGACAAATACTGTGCGTCATGTCTGCCGCCAATGTAAAGTTTACAGGACCTATTCCACCTGCCTTCACTGGGATATTACGATAAGCGTTATGTGCAAAGTGTGAGTCAACAGAAACAGCAACCACTTCAACATTACGCGCCTTAAATTCTTTCATGCGATGGTCCAAGGCTATCAACTCAGAAGGGCAAACAAAGGTAAAGTCCAGCGGATAGAAAAAAACCAATGCGTACTTTCCTTTTATTGCTGCATGCAAATTGAAAGTATCAACAATCTCACCTGAACCCAGGACTGCCGGCACTGTAAAATCAGGGGCACTACGACCAACTAAAACACTCATGTTCTCTCCTAAAAATTAAACCACCGTTGCTTCGCGTAATAACACAGCAAGTTCACCTTGCTCATATAATTCTGCAATAATATCAGCACCACCTACCAAGGTCTGCTTTACATAAAGCTGAGGAAATGTTGGCCAGTTGGCGTATTGTGGCAATGTTTGACGAATATCAGGATTAGCAATAACATCAATATATGCAAAATCAACGTCGCAAGCTTCTATGCATTGAACAGCACGTGCGGAGAATCCGCATTGTGGCATGTTAGGGCTGCCTTTCATGTATAGAATAATTGCATTCTCTGCAATTTGTTTCTTAATTTTATCAAGTGTATCCACTAATTCACCTATCGACTCATTATAAAGCGCCTATTGTTACGTAAAGACATGGACTACGCAAGCAAATTTGGATCTCAAGACACATGCGAATTGAGCAAACAAATGACGCATTGACAATATTCTCGCCTCATACTATACATCATATATTACGCGAGAGGAGAAACATATGCTTGAAAGACATGAATCAGGTCAAATCACCGAACAAAGCTTCAAATCATCTATTACGCATATCGGCAGTTCGTTACAAAAATTTAAGGACACTTTTCACGCAGACATAGGTGCATTGACAACAGATGACCGCTCTACACTTGAAGAACAAATAAATGCGCTAGTAGATACCGCATGGAAAGATTATGAGGCGGGATTCACCCTATGGTTAGAACAAGGTCCTAAAACACAAAGCGATATTGATGCGTTAACACAAAGCTATCATGATTCTCTGTTTAAAGAAGTTGGTATTGGAGGCTCTATTGCAGATAAGCAACTGTTCTGGTTCTGTCGCAAAAACTTTTGTGAACGACAAACGGAGTAATTCTGGGCGAACTTATGCTGCAAGCGCATAGAACTGTTCAAAAATGGTCAACTCATTTGAGTGGATATGCTGGTTTTTACGCAGCATATGGTGCAACTCGATGCCTG
>CANNJI010000009.1 GCA_947504875.1 Legionellaceae bacterium | reverse complement strand
TTGAATATTGCAAAAACGCTCCGGTAGTGGAAGAATTTAAAACAATATTAAGACCAAATGCTTCTTATAAGATGATGGTAGAGTGCAGCCCTCTGTGCCAGCGACAGTGAGACAAAAATAAGGTAAAAGCTACTTCCATGAGGGCGGTAGGGAAATCAATAAAATGGTATCAGAAAATAATGGTGTTGTTGTTCAAATTACAGACATTCAAGACGGCGGTGAGAGCGCTCCCCATGGCCCCATTGATTCAATTAAAACACCCATTCCAGATCCTCAGGTAAATGCTGTTGCCGCCCCTAAGCGCAAATTTACCAAGGCTTATAAGCTTCAAACACTTACGGCCTACGATGCCTGTTGTGATGCGTCTGAGCGTGGTGCGTTATTGCGTCGTGAAGGTTTGTATTACGCATGTATTCCAGCCTGGCGAAATCAGCTTGGCATGGCAAAGGATGGGGGCAAGGGAACGTCTAGCAGCAAACGCACAGAGCATTTACTCCGAGAAATTGATCAATTAAAGAAGAAGCTGGCGCAGGCAGAGGCTATTATTGATATCCAAAAAAAAGTCTCCGAGTTGTTTGGGACGCACATCCTCCCACACGAGAGCAGCGTGGTGAACTCATGAATATTATTTCAAAGGCAGCGCAAGAAGAGATTATCCCCGTAGATGTTCTTTGCTCTGCATTACATATCTCTCGAGCAACCTATTATAGGTATTTAGATG
Source organism: Legionellaceae bacterium (assembly GCA_947504875.1). Lineage (GTDB taxonomy): Bacteria > Pseudomonadota > Gammaproteobacteria > Legionellales > Legionellaceae > CANNJI01. The sequence continues at coordinate 43,936 of CANNJI010000009.1, read as the reverse complement.
CGAAGAAGATCGGAGTGCAGGGAGAATTGTCGCCGAAAACCCCGGTAAATGCGCTCAATTCCGATGAAAAACAAGAGATACTTAATTTATTGCGCAGCGAGAATTTTATCGATAAAACGCCTTATGACCTTTATTATGGCCTTATTGATAAAGGGGAGTATTACTGCTCGCCCAGAACAATGTATCGTATTTTAGGCGAGCAAGGTGAAGCAAAAGATAGGCGTATACAGCGAAACCATCGTGATGCCATTAAGCCGGAATTAATTGCGACACGTCCAAATGAAGTCTGGTCCTGGGACATTACCAAATTGTTAGGACCGACAAAATGGGTCTATTACCACCTGTATGTCATCCTGGATATTTTTAGTCGCTATGTCGTTGGCTGGCTGATTGCTGATTGTGAATCAAAGGAGCTGGCTCGTAAGCTTATACAGCAGTCGGCGTTGAAGCAAGGCATTCAACCCAGTCAACTGACCTTACATTCTGATAACGGGCCCAGCATGACATCGCATACCGTTTCGCAGCTATTGGAGCACCTTGGCGTTGCCAAGACGCACAATCGACCGTATACCAGCAATGACAACCCTTTTTCCGAGTCGCAATTTAAGACACTTAAATATAGGCCGGAGTTCCCTGGCCGCTGCCAATCGATTGAACACGCAGAAGCGTTTTGCCAACAGTTTTTCCCTTGGTATAACAAGGAGCATTATCATTCCGGGATTGCTTGGCTAACGCCCGAAAGCGTTCATTACCAACAAGCGGAGGCTATTCTAAAACAACGGCACGATGTACTCATGCAGGCATTTTTGGCAAATCCAGGCCGCTTCAGCAATAAGGAACCACAGCTAAAAAAAGTGCCTGATTCCGTGTATATTAATCCGCCACAAACGATTGGTATAGCAAATATTTCTGGACAACTGGAGGCGGCTATGGCACCATAATTTCTCAAATAGTTTCTCTAAGAATTTGTCTCATTTCCCCTGGCACGCTCCGTTACAGATGTCATCAAAAATCTTGAAGATACTAATGCCACCTTGAGCCAAACCAATGAAACCGTGAAAAACCAGTTCGAGCAAACACGCTCAAATCTGGATGAAACCAATCAAGGGTTATCAGCGGAATCAAAAGATCTTGAAACGATCAATCAGGGCTTCGAGAACACGCAACAGCGGCTTGTGGCCGATCATGCAGCTATGGTTCGAGTAACCGAAGCCTTTCATGACAGCACACAACACTTAACTGCCTTTGCCGAAACATTACAAACGATCATCCCAAAATTACAGGAACAATCCGTTATAAACCAAGCATCACACGAAGCGTTACTAGAAAAATTAACAACATCCGTTGATCAAACATTGGATGCTCAATCATCATCTCATGAAGTCCTAACACATGCTGAGGCAACCTTGGCAATGGCATTGCAAGAATTAAATGACTTTGAAGATTTTCAAAGTCATATGGAGGACGAGCTGATACAATTAGCGCACGACAAAAAGCCATTCCCAGCGGAGAGTTTGATGGCATTGTCACAGCGTGCTCAAGCAAATCGCTCTCATGGAATGCAAAACATGGTTTACTTATCTCAATAAAGAGTTGAGCCTGGGGTGCGTGGCTGTCAACAAAACGCACCCACCATTATTATTGGTTAAGAACCTGATTTGCTATCATTTTAAACAATGGCCTGAGATAAAGATCTCAATGCCCAGTCATCACATCGTTATCAAAATATAGATGCCATCATGTTTTACGCCTCATCCCCACAGAGTTATCCACCGAAATTGTGGATAAGATCAACCTCAGTTAAATACCCCAAGCAATGAGCTTGAGATTAGAGAAACTGAAATCTCGGTACTGAAAGTAGATAATAAAAAAATGGCTTCTACAATCGTCAAACTTGAAGCAACAATTAATCAATTTATCCTGAAGATCCGAGAGCTCAAACAAACAAATACGTCACAAAAAACGGAATTTCAGAAACTTATCCCTGAAAATAAACAACTTGATATGACAGTGCGCGATCTATCAAACAAAATACTCGTAGATGCATCGCATCAATCAGGCCATAGCGGAAATCGATATGCACAAACATTAACCCATGTGTTATGAGCTCATTTTTCAGGTGCCATTTCAATTAATCGATCTATCTCATCCAATGAATTAACATGAATGATAACCTTCCCCTTTCCTTTGCTATTAACTTTCACAGCAACTTTCGTCGAAAATTTACAAGATAATTCACGCGTCCAATGATCACAGCTATTGTGATACATTGACAATTCATCATCATTTTTTTGATTATTTCCATACTTAAAAGAATTTGCCAGATCTTCCGCACCTCTAACATTAAGTTGTTTTTCTAAGATAATACAAGCCACATGATATTGTTGCTCTAAACCTAGCGTTAAAAGAGCACGAGCATGCCCCATATCAATTTCGCCTTTTTCTAACATCTTCATAACACGTGGTTCTAATGTCAATAATCGCAAAGTATTTGTAATGGAGGTTCTGGATCGACCAATCATGTGTGCGATATCTTCATGCGTCATTTGAAAATCTTCGCGGAACCGTGAAAAAGAGATCGCCTCTTCTACTGGGTTTAAATTTTCGCGCTGAATATTTTCGATCAATGAAAAAGCCAAAGCGACATTATCACCAATATCTCTAACAATTACAGGAATATGCGTGAGCCCAGCTATTTTTGCCGCACGCCACCGACGCTCTCCAGCAATAATTTCATATTTATTTTCTTCTATTCTTCTCACAATTAGTGGCTGAATAATCCCTTGTGATTTAATTGAATCAGCCAATTCATGCAAAACGGTCTCATCAAAATTTTTTCTAGGCTGATATTTTCCAGGGATTAAAAACTCTATTGACAAATGAACCAAGCTCTCATTTGACGTAGTCTTGGTATTAGTAAGTGAAAAGTCTAAATTCCTCAATAATTTTAATCCCTTAAGCTCTAAATTAGACACAGGTTTCTCCAAAAAAAACTCACCACCCCGCAAACGTCCCACCCGACCCGTAAACGTCCCGTCCTTGTGGACTTTTTCTTTTTTTACACCCTGTAAACGCCCCTTCATTCCCTGCAAACGACGCACCCTGCCCCGCAAACGTCCCCTTCTCTCCCTGCAAACGTCTCTACGATAGCATTTAAACGCTGTCCAGCATTGACGATTAGTTACTCTAAACAACATAAGAAACGTATTTAAAAAATTAAAACACAGTTGTGTTTCTATTGTAAATAGGAAATTTTATAAAAGTCTTGCATTTTCAATAAATGATAGATAAATTAGAGAAAATATAAAAATTATCTTTTTTTATAAAAGGGAAATCATGATAGATCCTCAGAACATTACTTACGGTACAGAAAATCCAGAGCAATTAATGGATAAATTTTATCAGGCAGGCAACGAAATGCTGTTAACGCTTAGAAATTTTGTCATTAATCCTGAGAAAAGAAAAAAATCAAGGACTTGGGGAGCAATAGAAGCAGCAAAGATGGTTAAAGTATCCGACCCAACATTTAGAAAACTATTGGAATCATCACAAGATATTCCAGGAATTGTAACTGAGGATACAGAAAATGGCCGCAAAATAAAAAAATATACTTTAGAGGCTATTAATACGCTGAGAGATAAGGCAGGCACACGCTACAAAAGACCTAAAGGCTCTAAAAGTTTAACAATAGCTGTGTCTAATTTAAAGGGTGGTGTTGGTAAAACAGAAACAACCGTTGATTTAGGTAAAAAAATTGCAATTGAAGGATTAAAAGTTCTTTTATTAGATTTTGATGCACAAGGTACAGCCACACTTATTAGTTCCGGATTAATTCCAGATTTAGAATTACGTTATGAAGATACTATCACTAATGTACTCATTTCCAATCCAAACAACATTAAAAATGTTATTTTAAAAACTCACTTTGATGGTTTTGATATCATACCAGCAAATCTAGCTATTCAAGATTGCGACTTAATCTTACCAAATGAAAAAGAAAATAATCATGAACGCTTAGGATCACCGTTTATTAGGTTAACTGAGTCATTAAAAATAATTAAAAATCAATATGATGTGATTTTAATTGATTGTGGACCCAATCTTGGATTATTAACATTAAATGCAATTATTGCGTGTGATGGCATTATTATCCCAATTCCACCAAGCATGAGTGACTATTCCAGTTTCATCATGTATACCGCTACGCTTAGAAACATGTTTAAAGAATTACCGTCAAAAAAATTAGAATATTTACGTATTTTAATTTCAAAACACAGTGGAAGTAATGAAGCACTCCAAATGGAAAATATGATGAGAGAACAATTTGGACGCTATATCCTTACAAATCATATGTGTGAAACAGTTGAAGTCGCTAAAGCCGCCAATGAAATTGGAACTATTTATGATGTGTCTAAACCACGTGGTAGTCGAGAAGCTTATCGTAGAGCGCTACAACATTTAGATGATGTTAATCTTGAAATAATTAACAACTTTAAAGATATCTGGGAAAAACAAGCCAAAGCATCCCTTGTAAATGGAGATAATAATGGATAACAGCAAAAGAAATATTCATAATTCTGGTCCATTAGGTATGTTAATGAAAACTGGCCAAATTAAAAAAATACAAACAACTGAAGAACAAAATGATTTAATACAACCAGTCATTCCACGATCCGCTGGCTCTTATTTTAAAACACAATCGGGAATTGAATTTTCAGAACAAGAATTAATTTATGTTAATCCTGAAGAGTGTGAACCTTGGAAGTATGCAAATCGTCAAGAAAGCGAATTAGGTGATATTGAAGGATTAATTGACTCAATTAAAGCAAATAAACAATTGCAACCAGCATTAATTCGAAACCACCCTGCCCCTCATGACAATATAAAATATGAAGTGATTTTTGGTCGTAGAAGACATATTGCTTGTACACAGCTAGGTATCCCCTTCCTTGCTATCCGTAAAGACATTCCCAATATTCAAGATGCAATTGCCTCACAAGACGCGGAAAATAAACTAAGAGATGACGTTAGTGGTTATTCAAACGCAATGCTATATAAACGATTATTGCTCGATAATGTATTTAAAACAGAAAAAGAACTGGCTGATAAATTACGGTTATCATCATCAACTTTCAATGATTTAATGGCTTACTCTAAGATCCCTAAAAACATTGTGGATGCAATACCTAATATTCATGGTTTATCGAAACAAATAGCAGTTAAAATAGTACAGTTATTAAATCAATCAACAGATAACCATGAAAAAGTCCTCAAAATTGCTGGCCAACTTGGAAAAACCATTACATCTCAAGCTAAGTTAGAAAAGATTTTTGAAAAAGACTCTGTGACCCCAAGTAAATCCATTGCTAAACAATCTGCGGCGAAAGCTTATGTGACTGCCAATGGAAAAAAACTATTTACTTTTAAATCAGATTATCGTGGCTTGCCATCTATTGTGCTTCATAAAGATATTGCTGGCTTCATAAATTATGACGATATGTGCCAGTATTTTTCTAATTATTTAGAAAGTCAGGTATGTGAATCCGAGTACTCGGATTCAACAAAATAATCCGAGTACTCGGATTGCTCGACAAATAGTACGGAGAACTATATGTTAAGTGTGGCATTGAAAAATAATAAAAATATTGAACTAAAAAAACATGTTAATGCTATCCATTGCTCTAACAACCTAACACTCGTTCAAAGAAAATTATTTAATGCTTTACTATTTAATGCCTATCCAGATCTTTCTTTTAAACAGATGTTTGAAATCAAGGGAAAGGATTTATATAAACTTATTGGGTATAACAGTAAAGATACAGCAAAGTTAAAAGAGGCTTTGCTAGGATTAATTACTATTGCAATAGAATGGAATGTAATTGATTGCTCTACTGGGCAAGAAAAAAAATGGAAAGCTAGTTCTATCCTTGCTTCAGCTGAGATATCTAGTGGCGTGTGTTATTACGAATACAGTCAAGTAATGAAGGATTTATTATATCAACCAGATATTTATGGTCGAATTAATATAGAGTTAGTATCTCAATTTAAATCAGGATATGGATTGGCGTTATATGAGAATTGTATTCGCTATAAGGGGCTTGCACAGACGCCGTGGTTCCCGATCGAAACATTTAGAAAACTTATGGGAGTATTTGATGGAAAATACCCTGTGTTTAAAGATTTCAAAAAAAGAGTTTTGGATATAAGCGTGGAAGAGGTTAATACTATTTCGCCTATTAAAATTACTCCTGAAATAGAACGAGCCAATCAAAAAGTTACAAAGATAAGATTTAAGTTGGAAAAAAATAGTGAAGAGTCCCCTATTCCGTTAAAAAGTTTGGCTATAGAAGATGAATTAAAACATTTACTCATAGATACATTTGGTTTCTCAGAACTTATGGTTGAAGAAGTTTACGTTAACTATGAACCAAACTATATTCGTGAAAAAGTAGAAATAATTACACAATCAGAAAGTTTCATTACTGGCAAAATAAGAGGGCTGTCAGGTTATTTGATTGAAGCCTTAAAAAAAGATTATAAACACAGTCGATCTAGTAAAGCCATTATTTTAAAGCAGAGAAAGATCCAGGAAGCTGAGGAGTTGGCAAAAAAAGAAAAGGAAGAAAGTAGGGCTGAACGTTATAAAGCATACGTGAATAAAAAAATTAATACGTATCTAACAAATTTAACAGAAGATCAAAATAAGGAGTTGTTAGCTGATTTTGATTTGTTTATAAAAAACATAAAAGAGCAGGGTACTTTTTTATTGAAGTGGTATCTTAAACATGGGCTGGATCATCCAGCAACCAGAGGTAGTTTCACTAATTTTATTAAGGATAATAAGAAAGATCAAATAGGTACCATTATTACTATGGATGAGTATGTTGAGCTTATGGAGTAAAATCCTTGGGGTGGGACGTTTACGGGGATATTCCCTTGGTGGACTAGGGTGGGGCGTTTGCAGGGAAATATTCTTTAAATAATGTAGGCTCCTCAGCGCTGGATGATATATAAAGGAAAAAAACATGACGATTTGTAAAATTACCGTTGTTGATAAAATCAGTGAAGACCTCGATAAACATTGGACTTCTGATAGTATTGCTTATGAGACCAGTCACGAGGTTGATTTTAATCACAGTAAGGTTTCATTTGTCATATCTAATAAAGAAAATGAACCCTTTGGAGTTCTCATTGCCACTGCTGTATTTGCTGAAATTTATATTGAGAACCTCTGGGTAGATAGTGTCCATCGAGGTCGAGGATATGGAAGAAAATTAGTCCAAGCCCTTGAGAATCACTTTAAAGGCCAAGGGTTCAATAACATAAATTTATTCACAAGCGCATTTCAGGCGCCAGAGTTTTATACAAAATGTGGTTACACGGAAGAATTCACAAGAATAAATCATAAAAATCCACAGCTCACCAAAACATTTTTTGTTAAGTATTTCAACGAATCGATAGAGACCCAGGGCATTATTGCTCATTCAACCTAATAATTTTACTCGCTCATGCAACTCAACTAAAGTTTAGCATTTTATGGTCTTCCTTTTATGAGAATCTTTATGGATATTTTCTCAAAAATCATATATTATGGTTCACATTATTACTAATAATACATTTAAATGACCGATTTTCTACAAGACATATCAAAACGACTGAAAATAGTAAGGCTTTCGGCTGGATATCATTCTGCTAAGAAGTTTACAGAACAATATGCTATTCCGGCATCAACCTACTGCCAGCATGAAACTGGTAATCGAGCCTTAACATTAGAGAATGTGGCGACTTATGCCAAATTGCTAAATGTGGATCCCGCGTGGTTGATGACAGGGCGGGGTAGTCCTTGTGGTGAGGATTATGATAAAGATCTTGAAGATAGTATATTATTAGAGCAAGAAAGGATGATAAAGCAGGGTGAGCTACATGCAGCCGCAACGCCCCTGATTTCTGAAACAAATACTTATTCTAATGTTAATATTCCTGTATTTAAAAAAGTGTTACAGGAGTTATTACCGTTACTGAAAGACATCCCCGATCCTAACATTAATGACGTCATTGATTTTTGTTGTGATTTGTACAATAAAATTATTGTTACAAACGCAGAAGGAGATGATAGAATCCACTTAATTAAGCTGTGTTTTGGATCTTTTTTTAAGGGTCTAGAAATAAGAATCACGGAAGAGAGCTTAAAGACTATTGCTATGGCTGGCTAATATCGATGTTATGCTAACTATAGGTGTATTTCTATGGAGAAGATTATTAGATTGCCGCGGCATAAACCACCCGTATTGCATGAGAATGCAGCTTCTATGTCATTCGATAACTGCTATAAATTAGGCAAGGTCTATAAGGAAATCATTGGGCTTGATAATGTCCATCATTTTTCTCTTAATGTCGTTGATCCAAACGGTAGGATGTCCATCTTATCTTACAATCCACAAATTGCGTACAATATTTTCAAAGATGGCTCATATCTATATAACGGGTCGATTTCTCCGAGCTACTACAACAATTTTAACATTTATACCTGGGATGAGTCGTACGATCCTCGATATTACCATACGTTAAAAAATAACATGGAAAGAAAAAATGGTATAAACAAAGGGGTGGTCCTCACTAAGAAGATTAATGGTTTGACGTTGTTGTATTCTTTTGCAACCAAATCCAATGGAGATGATTTTGTTGCGCAAATTCAGGATCAACAAGAAATATTTTATCAAATGGGAGATCATTGTTTTAATCAAATTACCCCTATCGTTGATGAGAACATCATTGGGTACAATGAAGATAAATTAATCAAGTCTAATACGAACATCATTCGGATGACAAAAAATGTTCGTAAATAAACGTTATCTTGGTGCATTGGTTGGTAATATCATGCAATTTTATGATTTCACTATTTATGCGTTTTTAACAACAGAAATTAGCCAAGCATTTTTTAATTTTCAAAATAAATTTTTATCGTATTTTGTGGTGTTTAGTATATTTGCAGGTGGATACCTGACAAGGCCGCTTGGCTCTATCATTTTTGGTTATTTTGGAGATAAGAAGGGTAGAAGTAATGCGCTGTCAAAAACGATCATTATCTCAGCAATAGCAACATTTGCTATTGGCATTACTCCAAACTATCAATCGATTGGGCTGTTAGCACCAGTTATGCTGATTTTATTACGGTTAATACAGGGCTTGGCTGTTAGTGGTGAAGAGGGTGGGGCCGTTGTTTTATTGTTCGAGCGATATTCTTTTAAAAATAAAGGGGTGATTGGGGCTTCTGTTTTATCCAGTGTATTGGTAGGTGTCCTGCTTGGGATTGTAGTTTGTAGCACCACAAGTCATTTAATCTCTAGCCATAGCATCGGTGCATGGGGATGGCGGTTGCCATTTATTTTATCATTACCTTTAGGCGTCGCGGCTATTTTGTTGCGATTTTATCTCAATGATTTTAAGTTGTTTGCAATCGCTGAGAAAAATAATGTATTAGTGCAACAGCCGACACAAACCTTATTTCGTAACCACTCAAGAGCATTACTCTATGGTTTTTTCATTGTCGCCATTTATTCTATGACGACGAGTTTGCTCATTGTGCATATGCCATATTATTTAAATGTCCATCTCCATCTTTCACATGATGTTAGTTTGATGATGGTTGCTGTGGCAATTCTAGTGGTTGCTGGTTTAACGCCATTCGTGGGAAATTACTGCGATCGGTTTAATCCGGGATCCGTTTACAATTTTGGCACAGTGGGCATTATTATTTTATCTCCATTACTGTTTTATGCCTTATCAATACATCAGCTTTATTTCATCATGGCGGTTATGTTGATTTACGCCTGCCTTACGGCATGTATCTCATCAGCCATTTTTTCTATATTGGTCGGACTCTTTCCTTTTGGTGTGCGCTATTCTGGCGTGTCATTGGCTTTCAATTTAGGTGTAACGGTATTTAGTAGCTCCACACCGTTGGCGCTGATGGCTGTCGAAAAATATTACATCAGTAGTGTTGCGCCAGGAATTTATATTAGTGTATGTGCCGTTTTAGCATTGATGATCAGTCATTGTTTAAAAAAGAAAATTTCTGTTCTGAGCTTTAATGAGCATGATAAAGAGAAAATGATTTACCAATGTGAGGGTTCATGATGAATTACAATGCGGCGTTTTTTGGTTTATTTGAAAATGTGTTTAAACTTCTGAAAGAAGAATACGGTGAAGATCGAGCACTAGAGCATTTTTCTACGCTGATGGAGCGAGGACTATCTAAATCGTATGGAACAAACCTTAAAAAAGGTGATCCAGTTGAATTTGAACGATTGGTCGCAGAGCGTGATAAATTAGTCGGGCTGCATGTAGAGTTTCCCGGTGTAACAGATAATGAATTGGTTTATCAGTTTCATGATGATCCATTCCCCAATTTAAAAGGTTATGTTGACCATCGTAAATTGGATCATTGTTATATGAATTTTAAAGTGCAATACATTCTTGGTTCCGAATGGGATTATAAGACTACAAAACACTTATGGAATGGTGATGCTTATACAGAGCATGTTATTTATAAAAAATAATTCACAAATTGAGAATTTATGTTGAAGTATTTTTCATATGCGGTATTATTAGGGTGGATCAATCCTGTTGATCACTAGATTAAAACATGAAATGTACTTTGTTCTTATATTTTATGCAGATCAAAAATAAGGAATGTTAATGAAAAAGTTTGCAGTAGTCCTAGCAGGTTGTGGTCAACATGACGGTTCGGAAACACATGAAGTAATCTTGACGCTGCTATCAATGGATCAAGAGGGTATTGCATGGGATGCTTTTGCGCCGGATGTGAAACAACAAAGCGTCATCAATCATATTACTGAATCAGTCAATACCTCAGAAATACGTTCTGTTCTTGAAGAGTCGGCTAGACTTGTCCGTGGAAAAATAAAGCCAATAACCATGGCCAATGTAACTGAGTACGATGCGATTATTTTCCCGGGAGGTCTAGGTGCGGTTACTACACTGTGTGATTGGTTTGAAAAAAAATCGGCGTTTAGCTTTAATCCCGATGTGAAGCATTTTATTGACGAGGCTGTTAAATCTAATAAACCGATGGGGTTCATCTGTATTGCACCGATCATGATCACCAAAATATATGAAGGTGCTCAGTTTACCATTGGTAATGATATAACGATCGCCAAACAAATTAATGAGATGGGATCTCATCATATCAATTGTCCAGCAGATGGTGTGGTGGTGGATGAGGTGCATAAAATTGTTAGTACCCCAGCAAACATGGTGGCAAAGAATATCAGCGAAGTTTATGTTGGAATAAAAAAATTAGTGCACGCGCTTGTGCGATTAAGCGAGCATCATGAAAGGTGACCGATTTAAATTTATCATTACCACTGTTTCAGGAAATGTTATGGAGTGGTACGACTTCGCGCTGTATGGATATTTTGCAACAGTCATCGCAAAGTTGTTTTTTCCATCTCAAGATCAATTTTTCTCGCTTTTAATGACCTTTGGTGCTTTTGCTAGTGGATTTATTGCCAGACCGTTAGGCGGGATTATTTTTGGACATATTGGTGATCGATATGGTCGCCGTGTGTCGTTGCTTATTTCTATTTCATTAATTGTTCTGCCAACAGCATCGATTGGTCTGTTACCTACTTACGATACCATTGGTATCGCAGCTCCTATATTGCTAACCGTTTTTCGTCTGCTTCAAGGTATTGCCGTGAGTGGGGAGCTCACTGGATCTGGGATATTTTTATTGGAATGTGTCGCAGATGAGCGTAAGGGTTTCTATGGCAGTTTAGTGATGTGCAGTACTTACTTAGGACTGTTGATTGGGGCGGCTGTCAGCGTACTAGTCTCGTTGTTTTATAATGACACCGAATTAGTTGGTTTTGCTTGGCGCATTCCATTCATTATTTCTTTCTTTTTTGGCTTATGTGCTATTTTTTTAAGGATGACGAGTCAAGAATCACCTGTTTTTAAAGCGATTTGTCTTCAAAATGAAATCATTAAGATGCCTGTCATTATCGCTTGCAAAGAGTATGCTTCATCAATTTTTTTAATTGGTTTTCTGAGTGGCGTGTTAGCAGTAGCTATTTATCTATTGATAGGTTATTTCCCCGCGTATTTTATTGCAAATCTGCACATGACGTTAAATCAATCTATGGTTGTGAGTTTTGTCGGTTTATTTATATTAACCGTGTGCGTGCCGTTGGTGGGTAGCTTGGTAGACAAAGTAGGTCCTTATAAGATTTTTTCTGTAGGCGCAGGGTGCTTTTTAGTGGGTTCTTATGTGATTTTTGAGCTATTGGTTCGTGGTGGGTTTGTTTCTGCGATGGCGTGCGTTACGTTAACTGCGATTTTATTATCGCCGATTGCTGCGTCGATTTTGCCTATTATCACCTCTGTTTTTCCTGCCAATGTTCGATGCAGTGGCGTTTCAGTTGGTTACAATATCAGTATGTCACTGTTTGGTGGCACAGCACCTTTGATTGCCATGCTGAGTTGCCAATATTTTGGTGTAGATACTGCACCGGCGGGGTATTTGACACTATCTGCCTTTTTGTCGTTGTTAGCCTTATATTTCCTTAATAATAAAAATAGTAGTCATAAGACTGCACCGTTTCATTTAGAGGGCTTTGAAATGTAGAACAGGAAAAGTGATGATTTCAGAGTCCGCCAATATTTTTATCTATGCAGAAGGAGTGGCTTGTTGTGTGTATGACGAACTTAAAAAAAGCGAATATTTCATATCAATATCGAGATGAAATCCAACGGCTCTTCAAAGAAAATATTGAAGGGGAATTATGTATAGACCATTTTTCAGTCAATGTTTTTTTTGGTAACAATGAAAGTATTTTTTTATCGCCGACACCGAAAATGGCTGAAGAACTGTGTAAGAAAAATTTTGTGAGTGAGGATTCTAATTACAAAAAAGATGTTTACACGAAACATGTCATTTATCCATGGCGCGCTGTTGAGAAAACTCAAATGGATTCAGTCATTAACCATATCAAGGAAGAAAAATTTGGCTTGCGTTATGGCATGATGATTGTACGAGATCTGGGTCAAGGTCGTCATGTGATGTATTCGTTTGCAACGCATAAAAAAGAGCATGTTGATGGGTTGTTTTATTTTCTATATCACAGCAAGGCCAATCATATCGCGCGTATGGGTGATTTTATGTATAACGAACTAAATCCCATCATTAATGAATATGCACAAAAAGAAAATGTGTATATGCCTAAAATAGACACGTTTAAATCGATTGATCTTGAGCCGTCTTTTGACAGTGAGTTTCAACGTGATTTATTTCATGCAACAAAAGACGGAAATTTGAAAACGTTTACTCGTTCCATTGAAAGAAAAACCGCTCGGGTACTTAATCTATTTGATCATGGATTGGTCAAGCAGTAGTCATTTTTGTAGGGTGATATCAAGGCGTCGGAAGGGAATCCTGATTTGATTATCATCACACGATGGAGCATTTTCTAAAAATCGTTCAAAAATATCACTGATGAAGCTGGACTTTAATGGATGGCTTAGTTGTTCAGTATGGGGTAGCCATGATTGGACAAATGCTTCGGCTTGATCACGAGATGTAAATTGGGCTGTTGGGATCTCCTCTTTGATTGAGATAATCTTTAAGCCAGCTTTTTGGGCGAATACTTCATAAGTGGGTAAATCATAACTGATATGCGGATTTGAATAATCAATAAAGTATTTCGACCATTTTTTGTGGTGTACGGTGTCTTCTATGGCGCCCCAAATGATGGGGTGCTTGGGGTATAAGTCCAGCACCATGAGCCCATTGGCCTTTAGTGCATTTTTAGCACCGATTAAAAAAGCCAATTGATCACGAACCCAATGCAAGCAAGCAAATGAAACGATTAAATCAAACTCGTTATGATAATCAATTTTTTCAGCATCGCAGACTCTAAAGTGTAAATTAGGACGATCACTAAATTTGTTTGTTGCATACTGAATCATGGATTCGGAGCTGTCTATGCCGGTAACAGTACCTTCTGGTACTCGTGAAGCCATGGTATATGTTATTTTCCCATCACCACACCCAACATCGAGAACATGCTCATGCGATTTGAAGGCATAAGATGAGAGCGCTTCTTCAGCATGAACATATTGAAATTGAGAATGTTGGTTGTAGTAGGTGGCATTCCATTGAAAGTGCATGTGATTTTGCCTTAAGAAATAATGGGTGATTCGTGGGGTGTTTGTTGCTGATCATGTACTGATTGTTGAATGTTTTTTCTAAAAATAGTGACGGCAAGATTTAACATGGTCAGTTGTTCTTCATGTACATGGCTGGTTTGCAAGATGTCATCGTAAATTTCTGTAGCGTAATGGGCGGCATGCTTAATATCTAAAGAGGTATTGAATTCGTTTAATACATTAATAATCTCGTTAAATATCTTACAAAATAAGGTGGCATTAATGGGTTGTGATATGAGTGGTGTAGGTGGAGAGATGGGGATTTTGTAATTTCCACTGTAATTGAGAAGCTGTAGATACTCAGCTTCAGTTAAATTTGAGTCTGTATTGTTTGATGAGTCATGGTAGGGCGAGCCTTCTCCTGTGAGGAGCCATGCAGCATTGATATTTAAAATAGATGCATATGATTTTGCAACGTCGGCGTTGATATTGCGTTTGCCTGTCTCATGCATATTGTATGTAGATGATGGAATATGGTGTTTTTCACAAAATAGTGCGGCGGTTCGATATCCTGCTGCCATTCGTGTTGTTTTAAGTCGAGTATGTGCTTCATCTAATTTAGACATATGTTTTGTTAGCCTAATGAAATTGTCTAGTGTAAATCCATAGATCTGTTATGGATCACGTTTTTTGGCCTCTGAATAAATACCGTCGCATGATTATTGTGGAAATGCAACAGAATCCCACCATAATTTCTGCATTTTGTAGTAATTCCTCATTAAATCATAAAGCCATCGTAAATAAAATTTCGCATATTATACCAAAATCCACTTATTTGTTAAACAACCTTGGTGGCGTGAAATTATATTTGCATATCGCGTAATTATATAGTAAATTCTACAAAACGCAGATATAATTCCGCGATTAACAATAATTAACGATGGACTGGTTGTATTATAATGAGTATTCCCATAGAGCGTTATCATTTAGCACGGATTGAAATTGAATCACAGTTTGTAGGCTTGCCTTATGTTCATGTGGCGTTAATTTCGAGACTCTTATCAAGAGCAAACCCAAATAACGGGATCATTGATAATTTCACATACCATGACCTAGGTTTGTTGCTAACCGTTGCTGCAGCCCCAGGTCGAAAGGAGGCAGGCACCCCAACAAAATCTACATTACGCAGTATTTTACGCACAATTGAATCTGCATGCAGAAATGATTTTAAAGTAGTAAGTGAAGGGAGCCAACTCATTATCCACTTCACCACCTTATCTCAAATTTATGCGAAGCATGATCTGATCAAGGATGAGAACTCGGATCAGGTGGCCTATATCAACACACCTGAAGTGCTTGAAAAATCAAGCCAAAATGATGAATTCAAGTGTGATCAGATCTCGGATCAAATCACGGATCTAAGCACAGAAGACAGCATGGCTTTTTCGCCTGTAAAGAATATAAATAAAACAAACTTAAACAAACAACAAACAAACATAACTGGCGAGCGAAATTTTTCTAGTAAAAAACTCATCGACGCGACGTTTTATCCAAGCGAAGAGACCATCGAACTCGCTTTGCAAGGTGGTTTTGCCAAAGTGACTGACCTAGCTGAAATCAGCAAATTTATCGCTTACAACCAAGATCAGGGCAGTCGTTGGCCTGATTTTAATCCGATTTTCATCAAGTGGCTGGAGCGTGAAAAAGCACAAGCCAGTAATCAACAAAAAGCACCATTGAGGAGCCGTCATGAACGTCGTACCCCTAAAGGCAATACTTTCGAACTCCTTATGCAAGCCGTCATGGACGCCAATCCAAACGCAAGAGCACCCAGTGAATGTCGATCCTTTGAAGGAGAAACCCACATTATCAACGGAGAACATTCAATGGCTATGGCATCAGATGACGGTTATTTATGGCCAGCTCTTCGTCAGCAAGCATGGGGTACGTGATTGTGGGGTTTGGATTGAAACATTACAGGGGCTAACGCCCAAAGCATTGGAGAGCGGGATGATGCGATTAAAACAATTAAAAGGAGCACAAACATTCATCGACTACCCACCTAATTGTTTGCAATTCAGAGGGTTATGTTTGGCTTTTTATGAAGCATTGAAGTTGCCAAGTAGCGGTGAGGCTTATCGTGAAATCAAAGGCAAGTACTACAGCAGCAGCCCTTACTGGAGTCATAAGGTGGTGAAGTACATTGCATCAAAATTACCCCAGGACTTTTTATTGATTGAACAAGAAGCACAAGCCTATGCGATTTTTGAACGACTTTACCATGAGGTTTGTCATTTGGTGCGTCAAGGCCATGACATCCCTGATGTTGAAGAACCAAGGTTGTTAACGATACAGCCCAATTATGATGTTGGTAAACGTCATTTGAAATTGATGAAACGACAATTGGGCGTTGCATGATGCAAACCATGGCGTCGTTAAAAACATTTACACCCGAAGAATTATTCCACGTACTGCGGTGCTGTGGTGAGACATTGGCTGATATGTATCAACTGACGTTAGAAAAAAAAGTGTGGTTTATGTCAGCGATGGCGTTTCAGGCGAGTGATTACTTGATGTATGAAATTCAAAAACAAAAATTAAATCATTATATCCATTAGAGGAGATCACCATGTTGGTATTGAGTCGACGCCCAGAGCAACGCATTTATATCGGTGAGGCGATTGTGTTGGCCGTTATTAGTGTTGATGGCCAACAAGTGACATTAGGGTTTGAAGCACCCATCGATGTGGTAATTCGCCGTGAAGAGATTTATCAAGGTAAAAAAATCGTCATGAAGTATGCCGAATATCGTACAGATTATTAAAGGTCGAGGTGAATAGTGAGAATTCAAAAAAGGTGTTTTTTACCGATGGTGCTCGTCATGTTAAATGGCTGTCAAATACATGATCCACCAAAAGTATTGCCTGTATTGGAGTTTAATCAAAGGAGTGCAACAGGTGTGAATCCTGCCAGTTATTACGCGTGTGGGGATGCCTGTTTCCCATGCGGTGCTCAAGTTGTTTTGAACAGTAAAAAGGAGAGTAAACATGTCGTTATTCAATCAAATCAAAAGTAGTTCGTTGGCACTCATCAAATCAAGAGCGGTGCAATTCTCGTTGCTAATGGGCTTGCTCATCTTGGCAAAAGCGACTTTTGCTGACGATGCTTTATCCGGGGCTGAGTCGACTGTAAAAGATACCTATAACGGATCGATTAAAACCTATCTGTATGTTGGCGAAGGCATCGCGGCACTTTTAACGTTGATGTTTACACGAAACATTAAAACGTTGGGTGGTGTTGGAGCAATGGCAATTTTTTTGAATGTTGTTGCGGCACTCGCTGGGATCTGACATGCACGATCAGAAAAAATACAAAACGCCACAATACCTCAATGAACCTTACCGGTTGATTATTTTTACACTGGATGAGGTGGTTGTGGCGATATTGACGGTGTATGTATTTGGTGCCGTTTGCGGGTTCATGGTGACGTCGTTGGTACTGACTTGCGTATTTTTGTGGTTGATGAAGCGCATGAAAGGCAATGAAGGGCCTTACTTTTATGTTCATCTGTTCTATTGGTTTTTTTCTTTGTCGCCTAAGTTGCGGTCAACGCCGCCATCTTGGATCAGAGTGTTTTTGGGGTAAATGATGAAGATAGAGCAAAAAAAATCAGAATTGATGAAGGAACGAAAAAATAAGGTATTACTCCTTGGCATTAGTGGCGTATTGCTTGCTATCACATTACTGCAATCGATTACGGTGGTGGCGTTACTACGCTATGCCCATAGTAAGCATGAGACGCACTTCATTCCACCTGCTATCTCACAAGAGTTTACGTTATCAGGGACGGGCGTTTCCGAGGGCTATTTAAGAGACATGACGACATTTTTAACCCAACTTCGGTTCAATGTGACGTCGAGCTCTGCATCCAATCAGTTTAATGCACTGTTGGGTTATGTGGCAGCTTCTTTGTATGGCGACATCAGAGCACAGTTGGTGAAAGAGGTTGAGACCATTAATCATGAGCATTTATCGAGTGCGTTTTATCCCACAACCTTTGAGATCGATAGCAAACATTTGCGTGTAAAAGTGATGGGTCAAATGAAGCGTTTGGTCGGTGCTGATTTAATGTCAGATGTTCATGAAGCCTTTGTCATAACGTATGTCTATGAGTCTGGCCTGTTAAAACTAACCAACATTGAGAAGGTGTGATGATGAAGCGAATGGCATTGATGTTAGGACTTGGTTTATCCGTATTGAGCATAGAGGCGGCACAAATTAAAACCGTTAAAAATTACGATGATGTAAGCGTGAATGCTTCAATAAAAGAACCCAATAGCATTGTATTGGAAGGTGACAGGATTCAACAAATAAAAGCACCTGGCAATACATTGATTGATGCATGCAATGGCAAAGCGAACTGTAAAATGATTGACGATGCTACAGGCATTCTCACTTTTTTACCGGCACCACTTTACCACACGCGTTCGTTCACGATTAATTTGCTGACGGAAAAAGGCTTTTTTTACAACGTGCGGGTAGAGCCGAAACCCGTCCCATCTCAAACCATAATATTGAAGCCTTATAAGAACCCTGTGATCCGTGCTTATGCGCCACGTACCTCAAGTTATGAAAAGGTCATGGTTAATTTTCTGAAAGCGTTAGTCAATGGCTACTTGCCAGAAGGATTTACGCAAAAAATACCAAGAACGGCACACATTTATAAAGCGCAAAGAACGCAAATCAAACGCTTGTTGATTGCGAATGGAAATGATTTGTGCGGTGAAATTTTTGAGTTAACGAACTTAACCAATCAAGTGCTTGATGTAAAAGAATCTTGGTTCAATTGGCCAGGAACAAAAGGGGTGGCATTGGCTAAGACACATTTAGCGCCGCATGAAAAAACCCGACTGTACAGGATTAGTTAATATGTCTATTCAACTAAAAAAACAACAACAGATATTATTGGGTGTGATTGCCGGTGTCATTGTTTTGGTCATTGGTGTATTAGCCATTTTGGGACATAAATCCGTAACACTGAAGGAAATTGATAAGCCAACGTATAAAAAACACCGTTTGGCGAGTCCATTGTCCAGTCAGACCAATGAATCGCATTGGATTGAAAAAACACAAAATGCATGGCGAACAGAGCTTGAAAAATCGGAACAATTGGATAAAAACATTAAAGGATTAAGTGTAGAAAAAGACAAGCAACATAAGCTTATCACGGCTCAAAAGAGCGATCTTTCGGAAATGAAAGCACAACTTTTAGCGCTGCAGCAACAAGTTGTAAGTCTTCAGGCGACTCGCCGTGCACCTCAAGATGGTGGACTAAAAAAATTCGAGCCGCAAAACGGACTCCTACCCCGAGCGGATGATGGCATTACGAATAATACAATGGAGATTGATCCAGGGTTTATTCAATATTCAGCTAGGCTTAGCAAAGCAGTCAAACCACGTATCAAAACGCCGGATAATTATGTGTTCTCCAATACGTTTGCCAAAGCCGTTGTTTTGCAGGGTGCCGATGCATCCGCAGGGGTGTTAAGTCAATCCAACCCAGACATCATGATGTTTCAAATACTGGATGATGGCGTGATGCCGAATAAGCATAAATCACATTTAAAAGATTGTTTTTTTAGTGCCTCAGTCGTAGGAGATATATCCAGTGAACGAGGGAAATTGCGTACCGAGAGATTGAGCTGCATTCATCCTGATGGGACCAGCGTTGACATGCAAGTCACGGGGATTGTGTCCGATTCTAAAAATGGAATTCGTGGTCGTGCCGTATGGCGAGATGAGCCCATGGTGAAAAAGGCGTTTTGGGGGAATTTTTGGGAAAGCATGGGCAATATTGGCCAACAATATTCTACGGATTACAGTGTTTCTCCTTTAGGTAATGTATCGACGATACAAGCAAGCAAAATTCCATTGGCTGCTGTGTCCAGTGGTGGGGCAGGATCTGCAAAAATGTATGCTCAATACAATATTAAACGCGCTGAAATGTATCATCCGATTATTCAATTGCCGCCAGCTATAGTTGTTGATGTGACCTTTCTTAAAGGATTTTGGTTGGATGGTGGCACGGACAATCAAGAGCCTGCGCGTCCAGATGAACGTTCAGACGAGCGAGCGACGGCCAATTTTGAAACACAAGCGACACCCGAGACGGCTGAAGAAAAGGTCGCCAATCAATTTTTCTACCAGAACCATTCTTTTTAAGGACGTATTGATGAAACTACTCATGAGTGTCTTGCTTGTCTCCGGACTTTGTTTAAGTGGGTGTGCCAAATTAAATCAAGATTTTGATTGCCCGGCACCCAATGGCGGCTCGTGTAAGCGCATGGATCAAGTGTATGACATGGTGAATGGTGATGGCGGGGTGGGGCATGAACCGTTGGCGGTAGTACCAAATCGAAATCCGCTGGCAGTCGAAGGACGGCCAGGCGAGCCATTGCGATATGGGGAAGGGGTGATGCGACTTTGGATTGCACCGTATGAGGATACGGATGGTAATTATCATCAGGCCAATCAGGTGTATAGCATTGTGCGCGAAGGGCATTGGATTCAAAACCCGCCTGTGGCTACAAAATAAGGAACGCGTCATGTTATCAACTATGAAAAAAATAAGGCAGACCGTTGGTGAGACGACAACAGCGGTAAGCCGTGCAACGAGCTCACTGGTAGACACATTGCGTGAGGAACTGGGTCTGACGGAAGGGCATCAGAAAAAGCAGATGGAAGCACTCTTTGATACGTATTCTTTAGCGTCTTATTTGCCAGATGATGTTTATGATGCGGAAGCGAATATCTATCCGTTTAAACAAGCCTCTCATATTATGTTTGAGTGCTCTACGTTAATTGGTGCCAGTGAGGAAACGGTTACTATTTTAACCAGTGTGTTAACTGATATTTTACCACCTGAGAGTTGTTTTCATGCACTCTTTTGGGCATCGCCTAAAATTGGTCGCATGATCGATGAAATGGAAAATCAGCGTAATCAGGGTAGTGAGGTATTAAAAGCATTAGCACATCGTCGTGCTGAGTTTTATCGTAATGGCGTTTATAAATCGCTCATCAAGGAAAGTAATTTTGTCCTGCGCGATTTTAGATTGTTTTTGTGTATTTCTGTGCCGCGAAAGTCCATTGAAGACGACCGGATGACGCTTGCGAGCCTGCGTGAAGACATCATTAACAATTTAAAATCAGTCAATATCCATTGTAATGAGCTAACCGTTGAGCAAGTGATTGGTTTGAAACGCGAATGGTTATTCCCCACAGAAAATCTTTATGAAGAAGCGATTCATTACGATCCAAACACGGAGATTCGTTATCAACTGACGGACATTGAAGCGCATTTGCGGGTTAAAACCAATCAAATTGAAATTGAGCGGGAAGAGAGTACACAGGTGATTAAATGCCTGACGGTTAGGCAGTATCCAAAATCCCCCATGCAGTGGCAAATGGGGGATTTATTTGGAAAAATGTTTAATACCTCTCTGCAAATCGGTTGTCCTTTTCTGTTTAGTTTTGCCGTCAGGATTAAAGACAAAGACAAGGTGATGGCGGCTTTGGATGCGAAGTACGCGGATGAAGGACAGAATGCCAAGCAACCGTTTATTGCCAAGTGGGTTAAAAATTTCAATAAAAAGTACGCTGAAATTGAAGAGTTGCGAGAGCGACTCAGTAGCGATGATTCGTTAGTTGATTCATATTATAACGTGTTGCTGTTTACAACCCCTGCGAATGTCCGTCGCGATGTAAGGCGTGCTAAAGATGTTTTTCGTGGCAATCAATTTGACTTGCGACTACCGACGGGTCTGCAATTGCAGACGCTTTTGGCGTCTATGCCCTTTGCGCCTGCTGAAGGCATGTTTGATGATTACAAATCGTTTGGTCGTATACGCCCGTTAACGAGTTTTAATACGGTGAATTTATTGCCAATCCAGGGCGAATGGAAAGGATCGGGTCGGTTTGCACAGATTTATCCTCAACGACGCGGGCAATTTACTGCCATTTATTTTTTTGACAACGTTGTTAGAAATTACAACGTGGCTATTGTGGCACCTCCCGGTAAAGGGAAATCATTCTTGATGAATGATTATATTCAAAGCCTTTTATCACAAGGCGGGATTGTTTATATCATTGACGTGGGCGGTTCCTACGCCAAATCTTGCGAGATGTTGAACGGTCAGCTCATTGACTTTAATCATGATACAGCCATTAGTTTGAATTTGTTTTCAACGATTGATGCTGATGTTAAGAATGATGCGGCATTTAAGGACGTGCATAACCAACTCATTCAGCTGGTTGGCATGATGGCACGACAGTCTGGAAACATTAGTGATGAAGAACGCAGCCACATTGAAAAAGCCATTGAGTCGGTGTGGCGGCAATATAAAAATGACACGACTATTACGCTGATTGCTAATCATTTGGAAAGTAGTGACGATCCTGTGTCACAAAATATTGGGCAGTTGTTGTATAGCTACACGAAGCACGGGCGGTATGGTAATTATTTTGAGCCACCTTGCTCATTGGATTTTAAACGCAATTTAGTCATTTTGGAATTAGGTGGTTTGGATGGAAACAAGGATTTACAACGCATTGTATTAAAAATACTGATGTATCAAATCACGAATGCCATGTATTACACGCCCAAGCATATCCCAAAAAGTTGTTTGATTGATGAGTCTTACGAATTATTGTCCGATCATGGTGCCGGGGGTAGTGCGAGCTTTGTTAATGAAGGGTATCGGCGCGCACCAAAATATGGTGGTAATTTTATTACGATAACACACGGGTTAGATGATTATGAAAATAATCAAACGGCCAAAATGTGTTATGACAATGCGTACTATAAAATTTTCTTGGGCGCCTCAAAAAGCACGATTGATACCTTAAAAAAAAGCAGTCAATTGGACGCGTTTGGTGAGCGTTTGATACGTAGCCTCAAAATAACCAATGAATATTCTGAATTTCTAATGATGTGTGAGGAGAATGCAACCGTCCACCGTTTGATAGTTGATCCGTTTTCACGCGTATTAAACACCACACGCGGCACTGAAGTAGAGGCGTTGAAACGCTTAACCACGGGTGGCATGTCGTTGGCTGATGCGATAAGCCAAGTTGCCTTGGAGGTATATGGGTATGTTTAAAACAACCTATCTTACGGCATGCATTGCTATCGTCAGCAGCCTTGTTGTTAACGGTATTTTTTACTACGTAACCAAGCCACCGATTATTGCGACTGTCGATGTGCTGTCCGTCACGTCTCAATTTATCAAGGAGGAGGCGCGTAAAAATCGTTCT
Organism: Legionellaceae bacterium; assembly: GCA_947504875.1. Classification (GTDB taxonomy): domain Bacteria; phylum Pseudomonadota; class Gammaproteobacteria; order Legionellales; family Legionellaceae; genus CANNJI01. The sequence goes on along the minus strand of CANNJI010000009.1, from coordinate 20,455 downwards.
AATCATGAGAAGGAAGTGGCCATCAGAGCGTTTTCACATCATTTAGAGACGGCTTTAAATGAATTATCCAAATCAAAATCACTGGTGTTGCTACCACGAGAGGCTGTGATTAAGGGCAGTCCAGATTATACGACGACCCTTATGAGCATCATGTCGTTGGAGCCATCATTGTGAGGGTGGTATTGGTGATGGTTTGCATGCTTTATCTATCGATAGCAAGCGCTAAAGATTATGGCGTATTTGGTAAAACGTTTGTCATCGATGAAATGGATTTTTTGGAATATATCCAACAAAAAATGTTAGTGATGCAAGAGAGTGGGGAGCTAAAACAAGCACAATCAGCGTTTAAACAACGGGTAAAAGCGCACCTGTTTCGCCCAACGCCTACGCGATTACCACGAGCGCAAGAAAACAGAACCTGGTTGTTTAATCCAGAGCTGCTGGTTCCCTATGATGTGAAAGATAGTCAGGGTCATGTGATTGTTAAACAAGGGACGGTTATCAATCCTCTGGAGAAAGTTGAGCTTAGTAGTACGTTACTATTTTTTGATGGGGATGATAAGGCGCAAGTGGCTTGGGTGAGTCATGCTCTAACCGAGCATAAAAAAGTTAAGTTAATTCTTACGTCAGGTTCGGTAAAAGATATGGCCAATCATTTTAAACAGGCCATTTATTTCGATTTAAACGGGTTTTTAGTGGCTAAATTTCAAATCAAGGCGTTGCCAGCAACGGTCTTGCAAGACGGGATGCGCTTAGACGTGTGCGAGGTGCTGGTATGAAAATCATTATCGCTTTTTTGATGGTGTTGATATCGAGTGTTACTCATGCTGGCTCTTGTCATGGCCGTTTTGTGAATCCCATTACGGATGTGTGTTGGTCGTGCCTTTTTCCCTTAAGTTTGGGGCAAAACACACTGGTTTCGTCGAATCATTTACCTGATACCAAAAACCCTACAAAGCCAATTTGTGTCTGTGATGGTAATCCTGTTCCTCGTGTGGGATTAACCGTTGGTTATTGGGAACCTGTCAATCTTGTCGATGTAACGCGTACGCCGTTTTGCCTTGTGAATCTCGGTGGGGTTGCCTTGAAATTTGGTCAGTATTATCGCAAGGGCGCAATAGAGACGAACAGTAACATATCCAATCAATCGTTTTACCATGTGCATTGGTATTCGTTTCCGTTGATGTTTTGGTTGAATGTATTAACCGATGGTATTTGTGTTGAAAAAGGGGATTTTGACATTGCATATCCAAGCGAGTTGGATGTGATGTGGAATGATGATGAGCTCGGATTCATCATGAACCCTGAAGCCGTTTTGTTTGGTAGTTTGCCAGCACAAGCGGCATGTGCTGCTGATGCAGGTACGGCCTTGATTGGAACGGCAATCGATAAACTATTTTGGTGTGCCGGTGCACAAGGCAGCATGTATCCATTAACAGGGCACGTCCAGGAGCATGTTGGTGGCGTACAGGCTTCCGTTTTGTTATCTGAGCGTATGAATTTCAAAATGCATCGCCAGGGTCTATTGGAAGATACCGTAGGCAGTGACGACATGGTGGTGAATACAAAGTCTATTTGTCATCCGCATTATTCCCCTATTTTACCTAAATCACGGTATCGCTATCAGATGGTTAATCCTCTTCCCACTACGAATGCCTGCTATCCATTGGGACGCGCGACGACTTTATGGGAGGCAGGGCATGAATATCCGTTTAAAGGTGAGGATTTTGGCTATTTGATATGGCGGAAACGTAACTGCTGTGCTTTTTAACCTAAGGAGATGACATGAAAAATAGGATACCTGTGTTACTGGTGACGGCCTCACTCGTTGTGATGAGTGAAGGCGTGTTAGCTGAACGAAATCAAGACAGTCAATTGGCGAGTGAGTATCGAGATATTCAGCATAACTCTCAATTGTTTGATGTGTTGCAGCATTATTATTTCACCTCGCGTGAAACGGCAGATGCGATGCAATCGAGCATGAATACCCGTCAATTAGACAAAATCACCCAACAATTGGAGCTCATGAATAAGAATTTGAATACGTTAATCACGCTTGAGAAACAATGTATTGCTGCATCTCCTCTGATTAAAAAAAGGTAAATTCATGCGATATTTTTTGTCTGTAATGGCGTTGTTGTCAATGTCTGCATATGCGCAGGATGAGGCCTATATTGCGTCCATCGAGTTGGATGCGAGTCATCGTGCCAGTCATTATGCAAATGATATCAGGCAAATTAGTAAGTCCGTGTTGGCCTCTGAGAAATCCGGTGACATCGCGCAATTTACAAGGGATGTGCATGAGGTCATTAAAACAGATGAACCCATTGCAACGCATTTGAAAAAAGTCAGTCAGGTGCTGGTGTTTTTGTCATTTTCCATGCCTGAAAAAAGCCTCAAGTCTTGGCTTTTACAATGTAAACGAAGTGGGGCCACGCCTGTGATTCGTGGGTTAATTCATAATTCGTTTCGAGACACGATGCGTGTGGTGCAAGCGATGAGCCAAAAAACAGGCATTGGTATGCAACTTGATCCGTTGCTGTTTAAAACTTTTGATATTCGTATGGTGCCAGCCGTGGTGTACATCAAAGACATCCCGTCGTGCCCTGCCAATATGGATTGTAAACCGGCGGATTATGACAGCCTCTATGGTGATGTGTCGCTTGATTATGCCTTGGAGAAAATGAAGGGGGACGATGATCCAACACTGGATACGATGATAAAGACGCTAAGAGGGGACTTGATATGAGACGAGTCGTTGGGTTGATCTTGCTTATGGTATGTTTTTGGACGTATGCCAGTGATTTAAAACAGGCGTATCAAGAAGGAACGGCTCTAGGTGCGAGTCAAAATAATCAATCCATTGATCTATTAAAAACCCTTGATCTGGCCCAATTCCCAGGCTATCAACCGAATCTTTCGCAGGAGAACTATTATGGCGGGGTGACACAAGAGAGCACGCGACTAAAAACCGATTCACAAGCGGCTGTTGAACAGTCCGATGTGGGTAAAACGGTGAATGATACATTCAATCAGCGCCCCTATTATCGAGTCAACCCTGCGTCAGAGTCGATGCAAAAATTAAATCAAATTGCAGAAAATGGGGATGCGATCATGCATGGCAAAAATACTGAACAAACCACCTGCGCTTTAAGACCTAAGGAATGCCATTATTCATGGCAACAAAAAACATGTTTGTCTGGAAAAAGGGTGGTCAAACAACCTTGTGTAAAACAGTTGAATTCCGATGCATGTAGTAGTCAGGAACAAAGCTCATGTGATGCGTTGATGCTTGATGGTTGTGAACAGATCGGATCAATGTGTATCCATGAAGAAGCAGGGTACTGCGCGACCTATCAGCAAACCTATCAATGTCCACTTAATCAATGTAGTGAAAATCAATTGATTTGCGGTGAGGATGCGTTTTGTTTGGAGGGTGATTGTAGTAAGCAGGACTATATTCCGGCTCAAGACGGTGAGTTTAAAAAAGCGATATCTGCTTTGTCAGCGGCCTCTGAGGCGTCAAAAGATTTTGATGGGAATACCAACTTTGTCTTTAAAGGGCAGTTGCTTGAGTGCTCTAAAGCGGTCGCTGGGGTAAAAAACTGTTGTAGAAACTCAGGGTGGGGGATCGATTTAAATCTTGCCCATTGCAATGATATGGAGAAAAAACTCGGTAAAGCACGTGAGAATAAATTGGTGGTTCCTACCGGCGAGTATTGTGCAAAACGTAAAAAATTACCCATTGGTTCGATATGTGTTGACGAACATGAAACCTTTTGTGTCTTTCAATCTAAATTGGCGCGAATTGTTCAAGAGCAGGGGCGTCGAGCGCAACTGGGCATCAGCTTTGGGAAGGGGAAGTATTCTAATTGTTCAGGCATTACGCCTGAACAAATGCAGCTGATTAAATTTGAAAACATCAATTTTTCAGAATTCTATGAGGAGATACAGCACAAACTAAAATCACCCAATACTCAACAAACAACCAGCCAAATCAGTCAACGACTGAAGGATTTTTATAATCAAGGAGACACCCATGGTTAAATGGTTGGTGGTTTTGTTGATGGGTGTGAGCTCTATACTTTGGGCCAAGGCGCCTTATCTTACTGAACACGAATCCGGTTGGTATTGGCATGATGATCCTCGCCTGGAACGTAAAGAAGAATCAAAAACAAAGAAAGAGGCGCCGGCTATAAATCAGCCTGCTAATCCTGATAAAACATGGAAGTTGATTGGTACGATGGTGCAGCGCGCTCGCGCGAAAGCCATTTTAAATCCAACGATTCAAAATATTGCAGAAGCACGACGGTTACAACGATTGATGGTTGCACAAGCGAATCTTTTTTCAGAAAAATGGATGCTCGATTTGCTGGTGCATCCTTCTCAAGATGAAAGCCTGGTTAATCCCAGTAATAGTGCCGCTCGAGATATCTATAATCAGCAAAACAGCATGATGAAAGAAAAAGCGATCGCGCGAATTAGCCAAACCTCGGGTCTTGTCTATTTTTATAACGGTGGTGAGGCGTTTAGTGAACGTATGGCGCAAGTCGTTCGTGATTTTGCAGATAGTTATCAGATGACCGTTATCCCAATTGCCATGTCACCTCAGTTTTCACCACTGTTTCCGCAGTCTCGCGTGAATGCTGGGGAAGCGCTTCAAATGGGTGTTCAACACATTCCAGCCGTTTTTGCTTTGAATCCTGTGTCCAAACAAACCATGCCAGTGGCGTATGGCCTGATTAGTCAGTCGGAATTGAAAGAGAACATATTGATGGCAACCAATGCGTTTCAATCGGAGGCATACCATGCGCAATAGCAGATTAATGTTGCACTTAATAGGGCTAATCCTTTCATCTTGGGTGTGTGCAAGTGCGAGTAATACGACACTTCACGCGTTGGCCAAGCAACAGGGTTTTTTCTTTTTTTACAGCTCGGATTGTCCTCATTGCCAACGTTTTGCACCCACGTTAAAACGCGTGAGTCAACAATATGGCTTTAGTGTGGTGGCTATTTCGGTTGACGGTGGTGCTCTACCCTTCTTTCCCGATGCGGTCATGAACGATGGGCAGACAAACGTATTTCAAGTCCACGTTTTTCCTTCTTTGTTTTTGGTGAACCCAAAGGAACATCAAGCACGCCTTGTAAATGAGGGCAATATTGATGAAATCGAGCTGACGAGTCGTTTGTTGAAAATTAGCCAGTCGATTCCCGATAAGGCTTCATTATGAAAAAAATAATACTGCCCTTTATATTGCTCACTGGTCTTGGTTCAGGAATGGTGCAGGCTCAATCCATAGGTGAAGATTTAACCAGCTATTTTAAAGCGTTAAATATAGGGGCTAATGTAACGGAACCTCATGCTTATCAGGCGCAACGTGCGGGATTTTATACGGGTGGTAATTTGTACGCCAGAAGCAGCGTACGTAATCTGCAAATCATTCGCATGAGTTGGCCGAAAGTGTCTGCTGGATGTGGTGGTATTGATGCGACGTTTGGTGGTTTTTCGCATATCAAAGGCAAAGAGTTCGTCGATTTTACAAAAAATATTCTCAATAACGCACAAGGGTTTGCATTTCAACTGGCGTTAGAACAGGCCTCTCCTCTGTTGGGTAATGTTGCGACAAAAATGCAGAACCTGACGACTTGGGTGAACCAAACCAATATGAGTTCATGCCAGATTGCTGAAAGTGCAGTGCTCGGTTTGGCACCGCGTACGCGTCAGGCGCAACAACATGCGTGTCAGTCCATTGGGCAATCTAAAAATATCTTTGCTGATTGGGCTGAGGCTCGACAAGGGTGTGGAAAGGGTTCCAGTAACTATGATTACGATCGCGTTATTAATGAGAACAGTAGCAGTGATCAAGTGATTGACAATACCAACTTGGTTTGGAATGCCTTAAAGAAAAACGGTTTATTTGCAAATGATTCTGAATTGGCCGAGCTCATGATGACATTATCAGGAACCATCATTCTGACACGCGATGCTGAGGGCATGCATTTTCAACGGCTGGCGTCTCTGGTGAGTAACAATAATCTCATCAGTGCGTTATTGCGTGGTGGGGATGTGAAAATTTATCAGTGTGATGAAAAGATAAATTGCTTACAACCAACGCTCGTGAGTAGAAACATTGATTTTAGCCATGGGTTGGAGTCAAAAGTGCGCGATCTGATTTTGGATATGGCCGCCAAGATTAAAGATAATGTGGAGCAAACCGACGCTGCCAAAGGATTAATTGAGTCCACCCAATACCCCATTATGAAAATGGTCAGTGTACAGATGGCGTTTATGAAAAATAGTGCCGTTATTGACACCACCCGTTATTCAGAGGCCATTGCTATCGATGTGCTATTTCAATATTTGAATGAAAATCTACAGCTCGTTAAGCAATCAGCCGGTAGCCTGCAATACCCGGAAGCCATAATGAAAGAATTTCTAACCGATCTGACTCAGGCGCGTCGTGATTTAACGCAAATGGAAAGTACGGCGCATCAGCGCATGAGCATGGCGATGCAAATGATTCAGGAAACCCAAACCATTGAGCAAATGCTGGTTGGCGAATTTTCATCAGAACTGACTCAGTCTTTGAGCTGGGCTAATCAATTGAGGTGATTAAAATGGCTGTTACGATGACGGTGTATACCGTAGCCGGTGGTGAATTAATCAAAGCATTTTATAATGCAATGGCGGCCTTATTTCATTACAACGGTGTTTTGGGTATTTTTAAAACAGCCCTTGTGATTGGTGGCGTATGGACTGCGGGTCAGTTTATCGTGAAGCGCGACGTGCGCAGCATGTTTTTATTTATATTCAAATACGCGTTCGTCATTGCGTTTATATTAACGCCCACCTGTAATTTACAAATCATCGACAGAACGGATCCACTTCGGCCTGACTTAACCGTTGATAATGTGCCGCTGGTTTTGGGTGTTGTCGGCGGATTAAGCAGCCAAATCAGCGATCGGTTAACACAACTTTTCGAGCTGTTTTTTCATGCGCCTAACGATATAGATTATAGCCAAACTGGCATGATCATGGGTGCGAAACTGTTCTTGTCGGCGAGTAATATTAAAATAACAGATCCCGTATTCAACGCCAACATGCAAAAATTCATGCAGCAATGCGTCTTTTATGACGTGATGTATGGTCGGTATAGCTTAAAGGATATTAATCAGTCGAATGATATCTGGGAATTAGTGAAAGCTAACGCATCGGTTGCGCGTGGATTTATTTATGATGGCAACTTTAAATCGTGTTCGGAAGCCGCTGGTTTATTGGATGGTTCATGGATTAGCGTTATTGAGGATGCAAAATCAAAATATGCAGGCTTTGCTTTTGGTCATCACTCCGATGCGCTGGCTAATTTTGAAAAATACTTGCCCCTCACATACAACCATTTAACGACGATGTCCTCTGATGCATCTTCACTCATTCGGCAAAACATGATGGCGAATGCCATTCGCGATGGGGTGTTTTCAATGGGTGCGCGTGTGAATTCAAAGGCGGCCATTGATAGCTTTTCTGCAAGTCGCGCGCAAGAAAGAATACCTGCCGCTCTCAGTAATGTTGGATTGATGTCCGCCTATTGGTTGCCGTTGTTACAGAGTCTTTTGTTCTGCGTTGTGATTGGTTGCTTTATTTTTGTTTTGTTTTTTTTCCCCTTTCCTTGTGGTGTTTCGTTTTTTCAATTTTATGTCACGTTGTATGTATGGATTGGCCTTTGGGCGCCGATGTTTACGGTCATTAATTATGTCATGACCGGTTTGGCACAGTTTCAGCTGTCGTTCGTGTCTACCGGTGCCACCACATTAGGCTATCAAACAGGAATGAATCAAGCCTATGAAAACATGGCCGCCTTAGGTGGTTATTTGCTTATTGCCACCACGACCTTGAGTTATATGCTAATTAGTAGGCAGGTGGGTAGTCTGATGTCAGCGGCGCAACAATCAACAGGCGTGATTCAAAATGCCGCGTCCTCTTCTGCAGAAGAAGCTCAAACAGGCAATTACAGTTATGGTAATACAAGTTTTGCTAATCATAATGCGTTTAATAGCAGTGCTTATCATCATGATCAAAATGCACGCGTATCGTTAGGCGGTATTGAAACCAGTCTGGACAGTGGCTCGATTGCGAGAGTTGCAAGAAATGGTAGTGAAACGCTGGCGATGGCAACGTCAACTTCGCATACTCCACTAAATATCCAACTCGGTGAAAGTAGCAGAAGCGCCTTTTCTGAATTGTCGGACAGTGCGAAAAGTAGTGCGATCACTCAATCCACCGCCGCCTCTGAGCAATATGGTACATCATTTAGAAGTTTGGTCGAGCTTGGTGAGGCACAATCCCATGCCGAACAAAGTGGTCAAGGGCATCAAATATCAAACTCAGACGGTTTTAACACGGCCGCCTCAAAAATTTCAAATTTGGTGGATACCTTTGCGCGTGATCACAACATGTCTCGAGACGAAGCAAAGAGGGTATTAAGTGCGAACAGCTTTAATATAGGTGGCACAGCAAGTTTTGGCACGGGCTCTGCTGTACCTGGTATGCGGGGTAATGTTGAGGCAGGTGTTAATCATCGTAACGAGTGGGACTCATCCCATTCACATCAAGATGCGCGCTTGATGAATGAAGCGCGTCGTTTTAGCGAAGAAAATCATTTCACGGATGTTGTTAATCAGGCAAGGCAAGCGACTCGAGATGATCATTTTCGAACGACCGATGATGTCAGTGGACGTTTGGCCAGCAATTTTTCATCCGGTTATGACAAGTCGATGCATTATCGGAATGAGGCCATGGCAAGCATGTCCGAGTCCGAAAGCTACCACCAACAAGCCTCTGTCTCCAGTGAGCAAATTGCGGCAATTAACCTGGATGCACAGACTGGCTTTATTGATTGGTTATCGCATCATCGGGCACCAAACAGTCATGGCACGATTGGTTTGCAGCAAGCGGAATGGATGATTCGTCATGATCCAGAATTGGCGCAGTCTTATGCAAGACAATACGTTGGTGAAAAAACAAATCAATCCATTCATCAATTTCAAGACAAGCATGCAATCAATGAAAAACATGTTCAACAGCACCATGATGCGTCTAAACAGCGTATTGCCGGTAGCAAGGAGGTTGATCATGCGTTTACTGGTTATGCGCAGGTACTTCATGAACAAGCCAAGCAAATTAATCTTGGATCTGGTGTCGATAAAGGCGCGGTTGTTGATGTTGAGAAAGATTTTACTGGAACAGGTAAAGATATGTCAGAACGTGCGCGAGGTATTGTTAATGACGGCTCACAAGTGATGCAAGATGTCATCGTTGCGCAATCCGATAAGGTTAATAAATAATGCCTACCAAGAGCGTGTCCCAAATGGATTCCCTGAGGTATCCATTCCACTGCTGCCTGACATGGGCAAACCAGAGCTCGGATTTATGCTCATGTGGCTACTGTAGTCTTGTGATGATGGGTAGTGTGTTTCTGCATCGGAAGAACACGATTGATGTGTTGTTAATGTCTCCATCCATAGTTGCTGACGCGTGGGTAATGCAAAACCTAAATCGGCAAGCATTAGACGGCAACCCGCAAGGCCTCCCTGATGAATGGCAACACCTGCGACTAGGAGGAGAAGTGTTGAATGGATGCAGAGCGCTCCTAACGGATCATTTAAGCTGGGTAAGTCATCTAAAAGCAGAATCACTAGAACATAGATTAAAAAAACCAGCGATCCAACGGCGATGGCAGCCAGGCGCACTTGTCGTTGTTGAGACGAATCGAGCTCACGTATGGAGCGAATCATCGTCAATTTATCCTTGTTATTTTTTTCCATCTGCTGCTCTCCTTTTTTATTATTGTAGCGCGCTTTTTACTATTTTTACACCGTTTAGGAGTCAATGATGGATACAAAACCAACAAAGTCATTTATCAGGGGTGGTCTGGCATTTTTGCAAAATATTAACCTGTTCACCTATGTAGGGAAGCAAGTCCTGTTAGCGACCTTGATTATCTCCTTGGTTTTTTCAGGGCTATTGTTTTATCTGAACACGAGTGCTTATCAGCGTTATATCGGTCAAGAATGGGCTAAAGCACATATGATGGTTTTGATACAAAGCAAAGCTAAGCAAGTGGTTCGTATGCCAACAGGCCAGTCCTATCCCGTTTTTTCATCGCAAATTATTAAAGCACCGATGGTTATTACAATCATGGAGCAACTAAAACAAGCGTTATGGATTAGCTTGTTAGAGGTCTCGCTGGGTGGCTTCTTAATATTGATGGTCATCATTAAATGGTTGCAAAACAGGGGAGAAAAACACAGTAAAACAAAGATCATTCGTGGCTGTGAGTTGGTGAATGAGACGACGCTACAAAAATGCATTAAAAAAACGGGTAAAACGTCACCTTATCGGATTGGCCGCGTGTCGTTGCCGTATGGATCTGAAACGCAGCATATACAAATCGTTGGGACAACGGGCTCTGGTAAAACCGTGGCCATTCGTGATCTGTTGACGACAATACGAGACAGAGGCGAGCGTGCGATTATCTATGACAAGGGGGGAACCTATATTTCCCGTTTTTATCGTGAGTCGCAAGATGTGATTTTAAATCCATTGGATGCACGCGGGCATTCATGGAATGTCTGGGCTGAATGCGAAGACAAGGCCGATTTGGAGGCCATTGCTGAAGCCATCATGCCGATGCCCATTAATAATACGATGGATCCGTTTTGGATCAATGCTGCTCGGATGATTTTTGTATCCACCGCCAATGAGTTGAAGAACCACCCCAAGCGGTCCAATTTGATGTTATTGCAGTATTTGTTAACGGCAGATTTAGGCCGTATCCATCATTTGTTGCGCCATACGGAATCGGAATCACTGGTCTCTGAAAAAGTACAAAAAACAGCATTGAATGTCAAAACCGTGATGGCAACTTATCTGAAATCATTACTGTATTTAAAAGATGATAAGGACATATTTTCAATTCGCAATTGGATTTTGAATGATCAAAGTAATTCGTGTTTATTTGTGAGTTCCGATGGTCGTAAGCATCCAACTATCAGGCCGTTGATATCGGCTTGGATGAATACCGCGACCAAAGAATTGCTCAGTTTAGTGCCGGATGATAACCGTCGTGTTTGGTTTATCCTGGACGAGCTTGCAACGATGCATGCGCTGCCTTTCTTATCAACGGTTAAATCAGAAAGCCGAAAATTTGGTGGGTGTTTTTTGTTAGGGCATCACGGTGCATCCCAGTTGCGTACTATTTATGGTAACGATGGCGCAACGTCACTCTCTAACCTCTGTTCGACACGGGTATTTTTACGACAGCCTGAGCATTCTGATGCAGAACATGCCTCTCGCAATATTGGATCATATGAAGTGGAGGAGGTGTATGAGTCGAACAGCTATGGTGCCAATACCATGCGTGATGGCATTTCTGTATCGCGACAAACCAAAGAAAAATTATTGGTGCTACCCACGCAAATTCAGGCCTGCAACGATCTGGAAGGTTATTTACGGGTCAAAGGCGACTTCCCATCGGCAGCGATTAAGTTGAAATACGTGGATCATCCGATTATTCACGCTGAGTTTATTGCGCGTGAAATTGACGCCGATCCACTACGTCAAGAAATTGAAACCTTGGTTGATACGTATAGCGATCCAATTCTTGCCGCTGATCATGATGCTGCTTTGGAAGCCGCTGCCTCAAGGAAAAAAGAGGATAAAAAAATAGTGATTACAGACAAAGAACCATCGGAAGAAAAAGAGGTTGTTGAGTTTTTATGATGGGTGAATGTAAGGGGTTAGCATGTTAAGTATCCAGCCTTTAGATAGTGCGGATGGAGCTGCATCGTATTATCTCGATGTTGTAAATTATTATGAAAATGATTCCAAAAGCATTCGCTGGTTGGGTGACGGGGCGAAAATACTGGGCATTCATGGGCAATCCGTTGAAAAAGAGCAAATGATAGCTTTGCTAAAAGGTCAATTGCCAAATGGTACGCAATTGGGTCGCATTGATAAAGATGGTATTCATCATCGACCTGGTTTTGATATGACCGTGACCGCACCGAAATCATTTTCTATTTTATTGGAGAGTGGTGCCGATCCGCGATTGGGTGAGGTATTGGATAAAGCCGCGGAATGGTTTGTTGAAGAAATGGAGCAAGAGTTTGCGCAAGCGCGACAAATTGTAAATGGAAAAATTGAGTACATTGATACCAAAAATTTAGTGGTTGCAGCTTTTCGTCAACCCAGCTCACGCGCGAATGATCCCAATTCTCATGTGCATTTTGTGGTGCAAAATATGACGCAATGCCCTGACGGTAAGTTTCGATCGCTTGCAAGTGATATGGATGGGCAAAAAGGCGTGGTTGAGCAAATTATGAAACACCATATCTATGGAGGCTTAAAATTTCGTAATAAATTGGCAAATTTAACGAAAGAATTGGGCTATCCCATCGCATCAGATGGCGATGGATTGTGGGAAATTCAGGGTGTTCCTGATGATGTGTTAACCCATTTTTCAAAACGTCGTGGAGAAATTACAACCTCCATGGATGAAAATGGTTGGAGTGGTGCGAAAGCGGCTTCAATCGCTGCCAAAAAAACAAGGGAAGACAAAGAAATCATTGATTTTGATCAATGGAAAAAGGATATCGTGAGTGAATGCCGTGAAAGAGGCTTTGATCCTCATCAATTGGTGGAACAGTCGTTTACACGTAATAGCCAATTAGGTCTTGTGCAAACGATTAAGGAAAAAATCGTTGAGTTATATTATGGTAAACATGCGATCGAGCTGAATCATGCAAGAGAGGCGGTCAATGTAGCCATTGAATCGGTGAGTCAACAACGTGCTGTGTTTGATCTTCGGGCGCTAAAACAAGACGCATTGAAGCACACCATCGCCAGCAATTCGGTCGTTGATGAGCGCGCCATTGATAAGGCCATTGAAGAAAATATAGCTAATCAACAGTTGTATAAAGCCATCAACCCTTATACACAAAAACCGTTATTAACCACACCGTGGCAATTGACGTTGGAAAGCGAGTCCATACAACGCATAGAAAATGGGAAGGGGGCTGTTGCAGCTATTTGTTCTAAACAAATGGTTGCTGAGTTTATAAAAGCGAAGGAAGAGGAGATGCAGTTTGCGTTATCCTCTTCACAGAAGAAGGCAATGACCGGTTTTTTAACATCAACCGATCGGTTTATGGCGATACAAGGGTATGCTGGAACAGGGAAGACGACCATGTTGCGTTTAACGCGTGAATTGGCGTCAAAGCAAGGGTATGAGATTCGAGGGATTGCTGCAGGATCCGCTGCTGCCAATGAGCTCCGTACGAAGGGCGGATTAAATGCTTCGACGTTTGCACGCGAACTTGGGTGGCTACAAAAGCAACAACAAGATTTGAGTAAAACAATTTTTGTGATTGATGAAGCATCCATGTTGTCTAATCCGCAAGGCCACAAAATTATTAAGATTGCAGAGCAGTTCAACACACAGCTTAAAATAATCGGTGACAGGGCGCAGTTGCCAACACCGTCCAGCGGCAAGTGGTTTTCAATCACCCAAGACTACGGAATTGATACCGTATCGATGACGGATAACCTTCGCCAAAAAGATCCTGAATTAAAAGAGTCTGCCATTCATGCCAGCCGTGGTGAAATTTATGATGCGGTAGAAAAACTATCGCATGTTGAAACATTAGATACGTACCTTAAGCGCGTGCAATACATTTCGGATAAATGGTTGTCCCTCTTGCCCAATGAGCGCAACAACACCTTATGTTTTGCACCAACGCATCGAAATCGCCAAGATATCACCCTTTTATTGCGAGAGAGGTTGGAAACGGAGGGGGTACTTACGGGTGATAAACACATTCAGCCCATCTTAAAAGAACGAAATTTAACCAGTAAACAATTACGTTACTCCGCCTATTATGCAAAAAATAATGTCATCCGCTTTAACAATGCAATTGCAAAACACAATATTAAGGCAGGTGATTATTTGACCGTTGAGCATGTGACGGCCCAACATAAGCGTAGCAATGCATTGTCGTTGATTCGTGACAATGGAAAAAAAATCACATTTAATCTTGCGTTATTACCTAAGTTTAGAACAGAGAATAAGGATTTAGAGCGACCCGTTGAAGTGTATCGGCAAGAAACGTTAATGCTCATGGCGGGGGACAAGATTCAGTTTAAACGCAATTTTGAACAACAAGGGATCCGAAATTCGGAACTCGCAAGAATTAGTGCGATAACACAAAACGGAATTGAAATAATAACCGATGAGCAGCAATCCGTTATTTTAAAAAAGGATGCTAAAGAGCTCAAACACTTGGATCATGGCTATGTTTTAACGACGTATGCCGTTCAAGGTAAAGATAAACAGCGGGGGATTGGGTTAATTGAAAGCTCAAACCGTTTTGCGTCCACGATTCAAAATTATTACGTTGAAACCACGCGTGGCATCAGTGAAATGATTGTGGTGACGGATAATAAGGAACATTTGGTCAAGGCCATTACAACGAATGAGAATAATGACAAGTACTCATCAATCGAAATGGTCTCCACCGACACTTTAAGAGCGCATGAATCGCGATTTCAGGGCAATAAAAACAGTATTGCCTTACAAAATGTGATTGAAAAAAAACTAACAAAAGAACAGGATTGGCGTGTATTGGAAAGCGTGGTTGAACGTTATGTAGAAGAAAAACAACAAGGAAAAGAACGAAACGCTGCAAAATCAGCCTTTGCTATTGTGAATGATCCAAAATTATATCGGTTGGCTAAAGAGCGCCTTGGCTTCAAAACCAATAGCTATCGGCAAAACGCATTAACCTTTGAACGGGCTAAATTGTTTCATACCTTGTCCACATCGGAACGAATGTTGTTTTCTACAGTCAGGCAATATGCTTCATTAAATCAACAAATAGCCATGCGCATTGCTCATGGTCAGGCTGTGGTGCCACTCACAAAGAAAACTGCGAATAAAAAAAATATTGTAACAAAAGGCTTTAACCTGAATCACGCACATGTTCAGCACTTAACAACGAAACGAAATGCTTTGGCTGGCGTTATTAGCCGAGATTTAGAGCAATTTAAGCCCTATTTAAAACACTTCTCAATTGGTGAGCTAAACCGTTTGGGACTGCCACAACATGAGCTAGGGGCGGAATCAAAAAAAGCGGCTGTACGCATTGAGTCCTTGGCGCGTCATGCTGCGTGTGATCTGATCCGAGTCAATGTTTCTGCTTATTTGAGTGCTCAAGGTGAGGCGCGGGAAATGCTAGCCTCGCAAATTAAACGCGAAGTAAAATTATCGCATCGATTTGTTATCGACAGTGCAAAAACACTGAATCAACAGCCTGATCGTTTATGGAAGAACATACATCGAGATGCGCGTGAGCATAGTGATCGCTTGTTTCGTAAAGGACTGGGTAGCGAGGGGCAATTGGCCTTTGATAGCGTGAAGGCATACAAACAAATTCAACTGGAGATCCGTGATAATTGGTCGGATAGTTTAAAACAGCACGAAAAAGGGAGTGAGGCCGTTAATGGCATCACTGCCAAATCAAAAGAACTGTTAACATGTCGTAACCAACTGGCACACCAATTGGTGCAGAATAAAGCGCTGCATGAGGTGGCTACCTATTTTAAGTTGGATATTAATGCGCTAAAAAAACAAAACGATAAACATCATTATCGTGATAATGTCAGGCAGTTTGTTGTGAGCCGTGGTAATTTCAAAGAAAAACTTGCTGCGATTCATAATATAAAAAACGATATAGCGGGGCATTATCCGTTTATCAAAGAAGCTCATGTGGATAGTAAAATCATCAGCAAATTTATGCGGGTGACGGATAGGCAAGCTCGTTTTGATACGTTATCGAGTGCTGAAAAAATCGATTACAAAGTGTTACTTGATTATAAGTCGACAAGCACCAAGGCATATAAAGAATGGCAAATAATCCATCAACACAATAAAAAGGATACGATTTCTAAAGCGATGGGTTTATCCGCCAGACGGGATTATTTGGCATGCAAACTTCAAAAATCGCCGTTTTTTGATGCATTGCTTGGCTATGAAAAAAGCAATAAAGAAAAGATACTGACGAATGCCAATACTCATCAAATGAAGCTTCGAGAACTAAAAGATCTCAATGAGATTACGCATACACTTGCAACGCAATATACGTTGATAAAATCAAAAGATTCACCGAGAGAGACGGAAGCTTGGAAAAATAACTGGTCAGAAGTGTGCAAGCAGGTCAAGCGGCTTGAAAAAGGGCCGATGTATCAATTTGCCCTGAAAGAGTATCCATTAAACTCGAATGCCATTAAAGACATTAATCATGAATTACATGATCATTTTGATTACAAATCAGCGCCTGTAGATGACCATGCAATAAAATTCATATCGAAAGCATTAAAACGTACGCAAGATACATCCAAATACCTTGATGCTAAACTAATCAATGAGGTGCTCATGGCATCGCCTGAAAAAACATACACGGCTATTTGGGGTGAACCAAAATCACAGACATCCAAAGAATTACGTTATAGCGGTGGACTGATTGTAACGCTCAAAGGCAAGGATAAGGGCTTATGGCACGATTTTAGTGAAGGCGTTGGTGGCGCGCCCATTCAAGCCATTATGACAGAAAATAATCTTGTATTTAAAGATGCCATCAATGTCGCTGCTGAAATGGCTGGCATTCATCATGATAATTATTTGGCAGTTACAAAAAAGTTACCCCAATTATCCAGCCAAATAAAGTCTGATGATCATGAACGAAAAAATAAAATTGCTTCAGCCACAAGCATTTGGAATGGTGCGGTTGATATGAAAGGGACGTTGGCTGAAAAATATTTAAATAAACACCGGGGGCTTGATAATGGTGAGCATTTTGAAGCACGCTATTGGCCTGAGGGTGCCTCATGGAAAAATTGTAATGAACGAGGGGTATTAGAAGATAAGGTCAATAAAATACCGGCTTTAGTCATTGCTGCAAAAAATGAAAAAGGTGAGTTAACCGGCGTTCAAAGAATTTATTTGGATAAACATACTGGGGCTAAAAACACCTTTATGGAAAACGCTAAATTATCAAAAGGTGTAATAGAGGGTAGTTGTGGGGTCATTCAAAAAGGCATGCGTGGGTCTTGTTTGTATATTGCCGAAGGCCCAGAGACCGCGGCATCTATTGCAATGGCCGATAGAAAGGCAACGGTTTTGGTGTCGTTTGGGATTTCAAACATCAAAAACTTAAGCTCAATCATTAAAAGTTACAAAGCAAAAGAGGTCATCATTGCGGCTGATAATGACGGTGAGTTATCTAAAACAAGAGCTGTAATAGATAAAACACTCGAGGCATTAAAACAAAATGATGTACAAGCAAGAGCCATATTTCCTGATGCAATCCAAGGAAAAAATAAAACGGATTGGAATGATGTGCTGCTTCATAGAGGCGTTACTGAAATTCAAAGGCAGTTATTTGGAAAAGATATAGCCACCACAAAGAGCACGCTTGAAAAACCAATGGATGTTCCCTCATCCATTATGGCGCTAGCGTCCAGTAAATCGCTCAAATTTGATGATATAAAAATTCAAACTATACGTGAGTCATCAATGACAGTGAGCAAAGAACAACAGATACATAAGCTGGTTGATACGTACAATAAAAACAACACAACACTCGAGAAAAATAGGTCAGTTTCTATTGTAAATCCAGCGCCAGTTAAAGTGCATCGAGAAGTCGATATGGAGTTATAAAGACGTCGGTTGCGTTCCTTTTAGCTGATTATATTTCACAAGGGTATCACTGGTTATCTTGGCTATTTTGTCATTGTCAAAATGAAATTGATCAACAGCGATGGCCTTAATAATGCCATTGATTTGAATAATTAATTTCTGGCAATGTTCATCAAGGTCAGTAACGTTTGGTTCATCTTTATTCTTTTCACTATTCATGACCATCAGACCAATTTCAATGAGATGACTGACCGTATAAGAAATGGAGTCGTTTTCTTTACCTGCTATTTTCAGCACTTGTTGGTACATATTTTCGGGGATGGTAACACTAATTCTTGCCATGATAGAGCCTCTTTTTGCGAAATTGGTTGACTGATAGCTGATGCATCCATGCTCGCCATTTATAACTATCATTAGATCATATTAGGTGATTAATATCAACTGGTTATAAAAATTAGTATGCAGATCTGCACATCAAGTAATGTGAAATAAATGACGTGTTGATGCAGATATGCATACTACTTTATGGTTATTTTTTAGGCGGATCCTTGAATTTACAACGGGTTTTTAAATTTTTGTCTTATTTCCTTAACAAATACAATGAGTTAGACAACTTGCAACCAGTTGCGAAAGGTGTGCTGTTGTATATTTATTGATCTTGTGGGATGTTTGTTTTTGGGCTGATTTTATGTCTGTTTTAATCTCGTTTTAGATCTGGCGCATTCTTTTTTATTGTTGCGTGTTGTGACAGAGAATCACCCCTGATGAACAAATCGGACTATTAAAAAAACGAGGCATGATTCTTTCTTGATAAGAATTTGTACACCACTGTTTATTAACCGTTAATTACTATAGGCAATCAGAAATCACACTACTTGGCGGTGCCGTTTAATGTCATGCTTAATAATTTTGTAATGAGTTCAGATTTATTTTTCATTTTTAATTTTGTTTTTAAAGCATCAATATATCCCTCGATTGTCCTAGTTGATAGCCCTAGATAAAATCCAATTTCTCTCGAAGTTCTTCCTTGAATGATTAGCGGAATAATAGTGGTTTCTCTTGGAGTAAACGATGCATTTGCTTTGTTTTTAATCATGGATAAGAAACGATTTTTTTCTACATCTGTTAAAGTAAGTTTGTCATCATATCCAATGGTGTTTTTGTGGGGTAAAAATTCCATTTTAATATCATATGCGGCATTTAAATGAGGTATGCTTTCAATTTTCTCATTAAAGTAACAGATGAATTGTTCAAGTAAATCATATTGGTTGATGTACATTTGATTGAAGCTGTCGTTTATTAAATGCGTACCAAAGTGGTATAAATCTGTTTGTGTGCCTGTATTTTTTATAATAGTGAAAATATGATTAAATTGAAATTCAGCAGCATCCTGCAGCATTTCTGCTGTTTGTCCTTTGGCTTCAATGTGGTCCCACATTAAACAATTTAATAAGTGACAGTGTTTTTGGTTAGCGTGAATGTCTGCGTTGTAATGTTGTTTCGCAAGGTAGTTTTCCATAAACGCTGGGTTACTTATTATCGCTGAAAATGAGGTGGCGTTCGTCATTCGCACGTGTGAAAAAGTACTAATCTGCAGCTGTTCTAAGGGCTCACAAATTTTCATGATCTCCTGGGTATGTAATACCGACGCATGGTTTTTTAGTTTGTTAAGCTCAGCGTTCATAAGATATTTTTTCCTGAGTTGACATATTTTTTTAATCCTTAGGGAGTATTGTATCACGTTTTGTTGTAAAAAAGAGCATTTCGTGTATTTATGTCACTTATTGGCTATTGTAACATACCGTATAAATACGGGATTGTTTTTTTTTGTCAACACATTAAAATGCATTCTATTTGTCCGGTATGTCATTTTTTAATTAAAACATGCTGTTATTCCTTGCTCTCAGGAACGACCCTTTTCGCGGAAGATCATTATGCTTATTAAACACCTTCATCGTGTTGTTGCACGATTAATGCAGCAATTTAAACACAATCCAAGCAACGCAAGAATAAAAAACACCTTATTGGCGGTGATGGATCGTATGCAGGTTTTACATATGATTGATGAGTCATCGGACCTTCGTGGTGTAATGATTTTGAGTGTAACGCCCGCAGGTCTTGAGGTTCAGCAGGGCGACTCGCAACATTTATTTCCGAGTAAAGTCGTCCATGAGCAGGCGTATATCACGAGCCAAGTTAGAAAAATATTAACGAAAGATGGGATAAAAACATCCAATATTAGGATGGATAGTTGGGACGTCGCTCGACTGACGTTGGACGACTTGATTGAATACTCAAGAACCTTGCCTGTATCAGATGCGGTCGCATTAAATCCGCCTTTAAGACTGTTTTCAATATCAAAGCAATTATCTATTAAATTGTTTCGTTGTCTAGAAGAGCAAGGCGGCACCTTAACACATGAATTCATGATCACCACTTTTTCGGAATATGAGCGTGCGTCTTTTCAAACCGACAAGTTACTGGAGGTGGATAAGCAGCGCAACTATAGCGCAACCTGTGATTTCATTGATAAAATATGGACTTTATTAGATAAAGCCTCCGATGCGTTTGATGCCATCGCTGATGATGAATTTGATCTCACAAATGAGATCCATCGTGAACGATTACAATATTTGTTAATGTTACAAAAAGGTGTGGTACCCAGCTTGGTGATTGCGTGCCTTGGGGAAACGGCCACAAGAATA
>CANNJI010000008.1 GCA_947504875.1 Legionellaceae bacterium | reverse complement strand
TACTCGAAACCGAGCCACACATTAGCACCCTCATCCCCAGCCCTTCTCCCAAAACGGGAGAAGGGAGCAGTTCAGTGCAAGATTTTAACATCTGTGCCTAAGTAAACATCATTTTTGATGGGACAGCCCTGCAGGTTCCCGGTGTTAAACTTAAAAAGAGTGTTTTGTAAATGATATGGACTCATCTTATTTCAGAGATGGTGTTGAGCTTTCATCTGGGACTGAATCTGAATCTTGTGACGAAAAAAAACTCGCTAGTAAATCCTTTTTGTGTTCATTACAGGTCACGATTAGCAAATGAATGAAGGGCATCAGTTGAGGTGAAAATTTAAATTTTAAATTGTTTTTTTTCAGCGTGGGCATAATGTGCTGAATAAGCGCTTCTAAATATATCCAGAGTGAATCATTGGGCTGACTCGCTAATTTAGCCCAATTATCGTGCAATTGATAAATAAGATAATACAGTACACTAATTTTTGTTTTCGGTAAAAAAAACAGTACCTTGTTGGCCGGGAAAACTAAATGCAAAGAGGGGATGTCAAGCTCCATTGCAGCAGACATGATATCGTCTAGTAGCGCGGGAGAGAGCTTGTTCATTAGCAGTGGATCACTGTTAATTTTAAAATCTGATAGATATTTTATATAGTGATCTGAATGCATCGATCCGGACTGTTCTAGCCAATCACTCCATTCAGCTTGTTTTTTTATTGAAAGAATATTTGAAAATTCCTGTTTAAACAGGGTAATACGTTGAAAAAAATGAGTTGTAAATGCGCTGCTGGTTTGTCTTAAAGTTAAGTCAACCATGCGTGATAGCACGCTTTGGGGTGTTAAATAAATACGCAATGCAGTTGCAAAAATTTCAGATGTAAACAGCTCGCTGTGTATGAGGGATGTCGATTTTTCTGATGATTGAGATTCACCCTCAAGCGCAGTTTTCCACCAGGTTTCATGATGATGCTGTAAAAATCCAGTTAATTGTGAATCAAATGGAATTCTTGTATTGAGCAAATGGGGGGATTGTTGTTTTTTAAAAAAACCACACCAAAAATCACAAGGTCTTTGCGTAAAATAGGGGCTTCCAGTGAGCTCGCTTTCAACGATTCCGAGGGACCTATTGTCTAACTTACTTCCCATGAGCAAGTTTAAGAGGGTTATTGCACCCAAATTTTGTGGGTATCCGGTTGAAAATGCTTTGTGCATGGTTAATGCGGGGTATTCGTAAAAGGGAACGGTTGTTTTTCTAATGGTTTGTTCATGCAATAAGGTTTGATCCGGTGTGCTTGAAGGATAATGGGGGATAAAAGAGTAGTCTTCATCGTGTTTGACGGGTACCCATAGCCTAAGTAATGTCATGGACAATAGGGTTACTTTTTTTTCAAACGCAAGGTCTCTTGAATAGCTGAATTCAGGGAGTGTTGTTAATTTGTAGCCGGTATGTAGTGCTTCAAATGTTGCAGCATTCCCAGACAGTGGCCTTGAATAGGTGCTTTTCATGTGGTTTCGCGTTCTTTGTTTTCGCTCATCTTATCATACCGCAAGGATATTTTGAACATATTTTAATCACCCTATCTCATCTTGTGCATATTGTATGTTTGATTCCTTGCGGCATAGTGCTTTGATATCACAGGTGAGGCAGGTTTTTGTATGGGTTGGTGTCGGGGGGCAATGTCCATGATTAAACTCAGTCGCAAGGGTTGTGAGTTGTGAATACCATTTTGATTGCTCTGTTGCCCAAGATGTTGACGGGTTAAGTGCACGTATGCCTTGAATGGGGACGGGTTCTTCAGCAAGACCGCTCGCCGTGATTTGACCTTGTTTTAACTCGATAAAAATTAAGCCGCGAATGGCTTCGTCCATGAGGGCATAAAGCAATAGTTGAGGAGATTCAGGTCTTTCTTCTAGCCATGGGGGTGGGGCTGGTAGCCGACTCTTATAATCGATAATCCATTTTTCACCTGAGGGAAGCTTATCGAGTCGATCGACTTGAAGATTAAATTCAATACCCGCCAATGTTAAGGAAAATGCTTGCTCTAATGCTTCAACAACGAAAGGTGAACGACTTCTTTCCCATTCAAGTGCTGCATGGACGAGTCGTTTGAGGCGTTTAAATTCAACGGATTGGATGAGTGGCGCAAATGATAGCGGTTTTAGGCTATGCAAGGGTTGGAGCGCGTTGTCTATGGCTTTATCAATCAGGCCTTCGAGGGTATCTGAAGGCTGCATGCAAAGATCATGATGCGATTTTAATTGTTTCCAGAGGGTCTCTAGAATGGTATGGATTAAGATGCCTCGTTCAAGTGCGCTAGGACCAACCGTTGCGGTTGGTTCTTGTTTAAGATGCAAACGATGAATGGCAAATGCGCGAAAAGGGCATTTGGCTTGATTCGCGAGTAAACTACTGCCGCCTTTGCGAAGCTCGTTTGCTTGCATTGGAAAAATAAAAGATTCAGTCATAGGAATGAGCGCTGTTTGGTTTGGTTGAGTAACAGGCTGCAGCGCTGGTGTAAAGGGTGGTAATGTATTGATTAATGGGCTTGGTAAATTGGGAAGCTCTCCCAACAGACGTGGAAAACTAAAAATAACCGTTTCACTTGCATTTTTTAGTCGTTTAATCAGTTGTGTTGCATGACGCAATTCTCGTTCGGGTGTTGCATGGGGCATGTCGAGTGAGCGTTGCAGCTCAATAGGAATAAATGCAGACAAGCGAGGTTTTTGCGGCAAGCATTGATCAGTCATGCCCAGCATCCAGATGCAGTCAAATGTGCAGCCGGATGCTTCTAATAGACCCAGCAGTTGGATGGGCGCATGTTTTTTTTGGGGTTGAAAAATAGCTTTTTTGGCGAGAGAGCTGAACAGCTGAAGGGCTTCTTTTTGTGTGAGACAGGGGCTTATGAGCGTGAATTCACGTAACGCATCAAAGAGCGCATTGATGCGTTGAAAACACTGATAGTTCAGTGAGTTGAGTGATAGCTCCCCGGGAAATCCAAGACCAATAAGCCGTTCTTTTAATAATTGACTCCACTCATGAGGAGAAGCTTTGGATGGGTAAGAACGTATTGTTTTGAGTGCACTCGTGAGCAAAGGGAGTTCCGCAGCAATAACTTTTAGAAAAGCATCATGGGGAATATGGGCTTCTTGTAAGCGAATATTTTTCCCAAAAAGTTCAGTACGCAGGAGCTGCTCATGTTCTGCATGCGCCAGATAAGGAGAGTGTAACAGCAGCCTTGCTTGATGATGGGTTAATACTTTTTCATCCAGGCTTATCCATTGGAGAGCATGGGCCATTAAGGGGTAGTCAGCAAGCGATGTTCCGAGCGAAACATTCACGTCTTCATCAGGAAAATGCGCATTAAATCGGCGAATAATGCGCGTTATGTTTTGAGATAAATCAGGCAGAACAATTCCAATGGTGTTACAGCCTGCGTTTCGTTTTGTTTTGACCCAATCGATGAGCTTTTCATATTCGTCGTTTTCATCTTGTGCTTGATGTTGATAGCATGCGTTGTGTTGATGAGGGATATCATAATGTATTTGATGCGTCCCTTTTTTCAGAAAAGATTCTTGTAGTTTGAGTTGTGAGGGGGAGTAGTCATCAAAACATGCCCAGATGAGTGTATCCATAGGCTCAAGGGCATGTTGGGTTAAATAATTAACCAGATGATGCTCCGTGATGAGTTGTCGATTCTTGAGTTCGTGTTCAAAGCTTTGGAACCATTGTTGAAACTGGTGGGTTTGAGGCCGTTCGTTAAACGCTTCATGGTCATCAGCAACATTCCACTGTTTGCAAGTGGTCCATGCTTTAATGATGGATTGAAGCAACCCTTCGTTGCAAGGCCAACGGTGAGTGGCGTTAATGACGTGTCTAAAAATATATTCAATGTGTTGCGGATTAATTAAAATAGGATGATCAATATGGGGTGTTCTGTGCACGAGACGTTGAAATAAATCTCGTAAAAAAGCACTGTAGGGTAAACATCTGGGTTTATCGATGCACGATTGATTGGATTGTTTAAGTGTATCTTTAAGCAGCATTAAACTCAGGCGATTGTTTGGCGTAATGACCACAGCGCCTTTTTGTATGGCCTGGATGAGGTCATCTTTTTCAATGATCATCAGCGCTGCTCATTTTGTTTTAACGTGAAGGCGTAGAGTAAAACAGGAACACCCAGGTGGGCTTGCATGCGTCCAATCACAGGCTCATGAAAGATGAGATCTAAATGATTTGTGTTGGCTAAATCTTTTATATAATCAGGATGATGACTAAAACGCGCAGTATCTTCGAGTTGAAAGGCCTTGTGTGTGCTTTCTTCAACACTTAAAATAACGATGCCTTGGGGTGTAAGGTGTTGTTGAATCAGATTAAAAAAAGCCTCCAGCTCGCTAAAATAGGGCAGCACATCTGCAGCAATGATGAGCTCATAGGTGTTACTCTCGTTTTCTAAAAAAGAAATCAAGTCTTGTTCAATCAAACAGTCATAGAGATTTTTAGCCCGAGCTTGTTCAATCATTTGAGAAGAAATATCAACACCGACCAGGTGTGTACTGATTTCACGTAGCACATTGCCGCACAATCCTGTGCCACAGCCTAAATCGAGCGTGTTTTTTACGCTCAATGAATCGGCGTATAGACTATGGACGAGCTTAGCAATATGCTCCGGCAAGCTATATTTTAATTGAACCCGCATGTGTTGGTCATAGTACAGTGCATAATGGTCAAAAAGGTTTTGAGCATATTCGGGGCAAGTGGTCTGATTCTCTGTATTTCCCGTCATGGCATTGAGTAAAAAAGCACAGGATTTATCCTGGGGGTTAATGTCATGCGCACGCGTTAAATAGGTGATGGCTTCACTGCGGTTACTGTTTCTAAGCGCAATTGAAGCAAGGTTTGTAAGTGCTGCAAAATGATGAGGTTGAAACTTAAGTACGGCATTAAACTGATGCGTGGCTTCATTTAGATGGCCAAGCGTCATGTGTGCTACACCCGCATTGTAAAGATACTCGGTATCATTGGGTGATTTTTTGAGTAATTCAGTGTAATGCGTTAGAGCATTTTCAAAACGGTTATGGTGAATAAAGGTTGCTGCTAAATTATTGCGAGCTTCTTCGTTATGCTCGTCAAAAGCCAATGCTTTTCCAAAATAATCAATGGCGAGCTGCCCTTCGTTACGTTTTAAGGCAATCACCCCTAAATTGATGAGTGCACCGACGTGCTCAGGATATTCTGACAAGAGGGCATGAAATTCATCGGCCGCTTTGTCGATGTTGTTGTGTTGTAAAGACAATAACCCCTGATAAAAAAGTGCATTCTGGCAGGCATTGCTATTGTCCGGCATTAAGGTTGCGGCCGCTTGATAATGGATAAAGGCTTTATCAAATTGGTTGGTTTGCTTGTAGGCGTTACCCAAAAGATGGTGCACATGGGCGTTATCAGGTGAATGGATTAATGCCTTGGTAAAACAGGTTATTGCGCGCTCAATGTCGTTTGATTGAGCAAAAGCAAGGCCCATTAAACGCAGTGCTTCAGGATCATTTGGTTTTTCTTTAAGATACGCTTCGTAGACGTGAATTGCTTTTTTAAAAGCACGTTTTTCATGAAGCCTACGAGCATCCAATAATTCAGGCATGACAAAGCTCTTTTTGTAGCGTTTTTAAAGCAATTGCCCGATGACTGATGGCATTTTTAATCTCAGGGGAAAGCTCTGCAAGTGTTTTTTGGTGTGATTTAATATAAAAAATGGGATCATATCCAAACCCATGGGTTCCCTGAGGTGTTTTTATGATGCGGCCATGAAGTTTACCAATGGCAATAAGTGGCGTTGGATCATCAGGTGTATTTACAAACGCTAACGCACAATAAAAATAGGCGTTTCGCTGTTTTTCAGGGATATCTGCCATAGCTTGCAAAAGAAACGCAATGTTTTCTTCATCTGTTGCATCAATCCCTGCGAATCGGGCCGAGTAAATCCCAGGCTTTCCTGATAAAGCAGGCACAACCAAGCCAGAGTCATCTGCAAGTGAAGGCTGTTGACTGACCTCACATGCATGACGAGCCTTTTGTATTGCATTTTCAATAAAGCTTAAGCCAGTTTCTTCCGGAGGGACAATCTTAAATGCGGTTTGTGAAACACAGTGAAGGGGGGCTAAAAGGGTTTGAAATTCGGCAAATTTCCCTGAATTATTGGTTGCAATTACAATGGATGTCATGGATGCCTCAGGATTGATTTTTAGACTATACTTTAAGTTATAATACCAAGTGAGGGGTTCTCATGTCACGCGATAAACAATATCAAGCCTTAAGTGACGAGTTACGTCGACAGAACGATGAAAAATTTGGTATTCATTCTTATTTAAATTCGGAAAACGCGTGGGTGAGAGATGCAACCCAGGCGATTCCTCTTGCTGATCGAATACCGCATGATGCGCCCGAACTTTATGGAAATGATGCCCTGTTGCGTTGTATTTCACGCTTGCGACCAATTGATTATGCAATTCATGAAAAAACGGGTACAGATCCGGGTGAAGACGCGGCGTTGTTTACACTTCAACAAGAGATTTATAAGATAGTTGACAATCAAACGTTATCAGATAAACAAAAAAAAACGGAGATTGATTCCTTAGAACAAGGGTTTAATACCCATTTAGTTCGAAGATTATATGACGCGGGTTTAACCAAGGGCTGTTATACGGGAGACGATGCAGCAAATTTGTTGTTACATTATCGTAATTTATCGAGTGTGCTTGAACCTGCCCGAACGATGATAACCTTAACCTATGATAAGACGGCTGGGGTATTAAATCGTGAAACGCAGTATCCTGTTACTCAAAAAACAAAAGCACAAAAACAAGAAATAGCAAAATTAAAGGATATCGATGTTTATCCAACCTCAGCGGGTAAAAGTGCACACACGGCGCAACGTCAAGCAATGCAGGAAGCTGATGCACTCTTTGCTGATTTAATGGGTCTGGACGATAGAGCATTACCTGCGCAAACACGAAAAAGTCATTTGGCCACAGCTAAAAATGCATTTGTTGTTAAAAGTGAGTTGATTCAAATTAACGGAGTTCTTCCTGCATCCACTGAATTAGAAGCGTTAGAAGTCGAAGATAAAATAACTGATGTCTTATGGCTTGCACGCATGGGTTCACCTGTTTATGTAGGAAAGGGGGAAACATCTGACCGCTTGGTCTTACACACAAAAGAAAATTTAGAACAGGTGCGGAAAACAGCCCAAGCACTTATAGGTGAAGGTGCATTGAAGCTTCATGTCACCACACTCAACACCTATGCGCCGCATGAGTCGCAGCTTGCCATCATCGATAATGTGTATGCCGCAACGCGAGGCCAACTGGTGCCTGATGATGTGTCTTATGTTCCTGTTAATACGTATGGCACATTACCTATTTTTCCTTTAGATGTTGCCAAGGGGATATCCAAACCAGCAGACACGGGCAGCTTTTTGCAAAAGGCAACACGAGCACAAGCTGCTGTGGATGTTGTTTTAGATGCAACAAGCAAAGCAGGCACTTTGAGTGTTGTACATTGTGCCAGTGGGCAAGATAGAACAGGAACGATGGTCGAATTAGCCGAAAAAAAATGGACCAAAGCATGGTGTAAAAAGAAAGGATTTCAGTTTGATAATATTCAGGAAGCCCGCATTCGCGGGGGAAATGCAGCTGAAATCGCTTCGCATCTTGTTCCTGGTTCAACCGGATTAAAGACGGATTCACTTGCGAATAATCAGTTTGGTAAGACAAGAAGTTTTACGCCTGATGCAGAAAAAGAGATTTATCGTAAAAGCGCAAAAACCAATAAAGCGCCTAGCGTTGGTCCGGTTGGTTTTTTAGAAAACGTGGCTCGAACGAATCAGGATGAATATGATCTAAATTTAAAAAAACTCAATAATTTAATTAATCGCCAACCATCCAAACACAATGCTTCACTTATTAAGCGAGCTCAAGAAGTCGTTGCTTCGGTAGAAGCTATAAAAAAACCGGACTCTAAAGCAAAAACGGTCGATGAGTTAAATTTGGTGTTGGCTGCTACGCATGATGCATTATCTGACATTAGTGATTCTTCAAAAACTGAGGCGCATGCGAAAAGGCTAGCGCAGCTTTCAAAGCATACATTGGGTCATGAGTCTCCAAAATGGAAAAAACTTGGGATGGCGTTGGCCTTTTTTGCTTGTGCTACGTTGGTTGTTGCAGGTGTATTGACAACAATTCCAACAGCAGGGGTTGGATTGTTGATTGCCGTAGCGGCTGGGGGGGCATTTATGGCAATGTATAATAGTCAAAAAGGCTTGGCAAGTTCAGTTGCTAATTTTAAAAATGAACTCGAAAAAATGAAAGATAAAGCCCAGGAGCAAACAGAGCCTACTGATGGATTGACAAACAAACCAAGTGGCTCCGGAGGTTTAGGATAAGTTCAGTGCGTTCACTGAGCAGAAAAAACACGCGTTGTACTGAGCGAATTTTTTAAGTGTGAAGGAGCTCCTGAATTTTGCATAATATGAGATCCCTCGCTGTGCTCGGCACGAGTCATGGGGTGGGGCGTTATGGAATTCTATTTAATTGTTTAAAATTAATTAAATAGAATTCCCCTATTCTTTGAGTTTGCTGGCCGGCGTAGACAAGATAACCGGTTTCACAACGTTCACCGACTAATTGCTTGAAATATTTTAATCCCTTTAAAAAGGAAGGAGTAAACGTTTGAGATGATTTGATTTCTATCGGTAATAATTGCATGCCTGATTTTAAAATCAAGTCTATTTCTTTTTGATTATTATCACGATAGAAATACATGCTGGGCTCAATGCCTTGATTAAAACGGTTCTTCAAAAGCTCGAGAATGATAAAGTTCTCAACCAGAGCGCCGCGCATAGGTGAGTACTCAAGATCTTTTTTATCTCTCAAATCCAGTAAATACGTTGCCAAGCCAACATCATAAAAATATAACTTATGTGATTTAATAATCCGTTTACCAAAATTTTCATAATAGGGAGGTAATCGAAAAATAATAAATGATGCCTCCAAGATCGATATCCACTGTTTTACTGTACCCGCAGAAATACCTAATGCATTACTGAGCGCATCATGATTAATTAGCTGGCCAACATAACCCGCACATAGATGAAGAAATTGTTGAAAGAGACTTAAATCTTTAAGTTGAATCATTTGCCGAACATCACGTTCCACATAAGTCAGCATGTAATCTCTGTAAAATTTAGTAGGTGGAATATTGTTTTGGTAACAACGAGGATACATGCCCTGGTATAGATAATCATTCAATTCATAAGAGACTTGGTTTTGGGTAAGCTCTCGTATGCTTAATGGTAATAGTTTCAAAATGGCGGTTCGTCCAGCAAGCGATTGGGTTATTGCTTCATGCAAAGCTAATTGATGACTACCTGTTAAAATAAACATTCCATTTTGTTTTTGCTCATCCACGATACCTTGTAAATAAGACAGTAATTCGGGGTAACGTTGTACTTCATCAATAATAGCACCTTGCTTATATCGATCTAAAAATGCACGAGGATCGGCTATCGCCAATCGTTTTTCGTCTGGATTTTCAAGAGAAACATAAGGCAGATCAGGATACATGGTCCTAACTAATGTGGTTTTTCCTGATTGTCTTGGCCCAATGAGCGTGACCACAGGATAAATTTTCATCATTTCCTGAAGCTCATGGGTCAGTTGTCGAATAAACATAATTTTTTGAGTTTATTTTATTAATTATTTATAGATAATAGATGATAAATTCATACAAATCCACAGTTGAATTACGGATTTGTATGAATTTATCATGACATTATAGAGACGGACAGATGACTTGATGACCGATTAAGCGCGCTCAACTCGCTACGCTCAAACAGAGCGCGCTTACCTGTTCATCAAGTCATCTACTCGGCTCTGTAGCCAGTCATTAATTGTGTTTCTTACTGTCCAAAAGGCCAGAAATAGCATCAACAAAGGCGTTACTTGCGTTAACGCAAGGGATTAAGGTTAATGTTTCACCACCGAGAGCTCTCCATTGTTCATGAGCCTGCATGCCAATTTCTTCAAGTGTTTCTAAACAATCTGCGACAAACGACGGACAACAAATGGCCAGTTTTTTAATGCCATTTGCCGCAAGGCGTGTTAACACTTCATCTGTATAAGGTTTTATCCACGGTGTGCGCCCTAAACGAGATTGAAACGCTGTTTCGGTTATCTGCTCTGGCAAGTCTAACGCAGTTACAAGCGCTGTTGTTGTTGCATAACATTGTGCGCGATAACACGAGGTGTTTTTTTGGGGAGGGCATGCGGTTTTACAGAGCGACAAGCAACCACTTTTCTTAATTTGATTTTCAGGAAGTCCGTGATAACTGAACAAAAAATAATCGTGGGTCTGAATATGAGGTTTAATGAATTCGGCCTGCGCTTGAATGAAACCATCGTTCGTATAAAAATCACGAATAATATGTAAATGTGGAAAAACTTGGCGAGGTGCTAAGTAACGCAGGACTGCTTCAATCGATGAGCCGGTTGCAGCAGACGAATACTGTGGATAGAGTGGTAATATGGTTAACTCATCACAATGTTCAAGTGAAGTCAGTGCTTTGTCTAAAGAGGGCTCGCCATAACGCATACCCAAAGCAACATCATGGGTCTCTTGTAAACGGATCCGAAGTTTGTCTAGAAGGGCTTCACTGTTGCACAGGAGTGGAGAGCCTTGATCAGTCCAAATGGCTTGATACGCATGGGCTGACTTTTTAGGACGAAAGGGCAAAATAAAAAGATAAAGCAAGAGATAACGAAACACAAAAGGGAGATCAATCACGCGTTTATCGGAAAGGAATGTTGCAAGATAATGTCGTACAGCTTTTGTATCTGAGCCTGCAGGTGTGCCCAAGTTAATGATCAATAGCCCTTTTTTATTCATTATGTAAGATCCCCGCGATGTCTTTGGCAAAATAAGTAATGATAAGATCAGCACCTGCGCGTTTGATGGCGATAATACTTTCCATCATGGCGTCTGTTTCATTGATGAGCCCGGCTTGAGCTGCGAATTTGAGCATGGCATATTCCCCGCTGACTTGATAAGCACAGAGTGGCACTTCTGGAAATGCTGATTTTAATCGGTAAATCATATCAAGGTAATTCATTGCGGGTTTGACCATGAGCAGATCAGCGCCTTCTTGTATATCAAGCGTTGCTTCTCGCATTGCTTCTTCAGCGTTACAGGGGTCCATTTGATAGGTTTTTCGGTCACCAAATTGGGGGGTGCCCATCGCTGCTTCTCGAAAGGGACCATAAAAACTAGAACTGTATTTCACGGCGTAACTTAAGATTGCAACATCTTGATAATGAGCGTTATCCAAGGCTTCACGAATTGCTCCAACCATGCCATCGGTCATGCTGCTTGGTGCAACCCAGTCTGCACCAGCTTTTGCGTAACTTACCGCTTGTTTTCCGAGTGCAGTTAAGGTTTCATCATTATCGATGAACTCGCCTTTGAGTATGCCACAATGGCCATGGCTCGTGTATTCACAAAAACAAACATCTGCAATAACAATCATTTCGGGGTGCGTGCTTTTGATGACACGAATCGCTTGTTGAATGATGCCGTCATCGGTTAGTGAAGCGCTACCATGCTCATCTTTATGTGCAGGCAGTCCAAACAGTAAAACCGCAGGAATACCAAGATCAGCGATTGTTTTAATTTCTGAGGGTAGCGCACTGAGGGGTAATTGGAACATGCCTGGCATGCTTTTGATTTCGTGAGGTTTATTTTGTGTTTCACTGATAAAAAGGGGGGCGATGAGTTGCGCTGTATGAATGTGCGTTTCACGTATCATCGCACGCACGGCTGATGTTTTACGCAGGCGTTTTAATCGCAGAGGAAGGTTATGCATGGTGGTTTTGATCCTTAAGATGATGTTTTGCAAGGGCTAAAACTTTTTCAGGGACGCCTGCAAGTTTTGCAACCTCAAGTCCATAGCTGCAGTGGGTAGCACCTTTTTCAACATGATAGAGAAAAATGAGTTCCTGATCACTGACCGAGGCTTTTAAATGAACGTTTTGAATGCAGGGATAGTCTTTTTCAAGTGCTGTTAACTCGAAATAATGCGTTGAGAACAAAGTGTACGCTTTAATCTCATTGGCAAGATAAGCGCAGGTTGCATAGGCAAGGGCCATACCGTCGTAGGTGCTTGTTCCTCGACCAATTTCATCGATAAGCACTAAGCTTTGCGCTGTCGCTTGGCGCAATATGTGAGCTGTTTCTGTCATTTCAACCATAAATGTAGAGCGACCTGAGGCGAGATCATCACTTGCGCCGATGCGTGTGAATATTTTATCAATTGGACCTATCATGGCTTTTTCTGCTGGAACAGCACTGCCTATATGCGCAAGTAAAACAATAAGCGCTGTTTGTCGCATATAGGTTGATTTACCCCCCATATTAGGCCCCGTAATTAATAAGGTGTGTTCATCTGGGGTTAAGCAGAGGTCGTTGGCGATAAATTTATTTTTCATGAGCGGCTCAAGAACAGGGTGGCGTCCTTGTAAAATAGATATCCCTGGTTCAGCTACGAAAGCAGGGAGTTGCCAGTTGAGCAGGGTTGCACGCTCAGCAAGTGTATTGAGCAAATCAAGTTGAGCAATGCCTTGTGCGATGAGCCTTAATGCAGGCATGCTGGTTTGAATTTCATCAAGCAAGTGCTCATAGAGCCATTTTTCACGAGCAAGAGCTTTTGATTGAGCAGACAAAACTTTTTCTTCGAATGATTTAAGCTCGGGGATGGTATAACGCTCAACATTTTTGAGTGTTTGTTTGCGTTGATAATGAGCGGGCACGGTTTCATTTTTTTGATTCCGAGAGAGCTCGATGTAATAGCCATGAACACGGTTAAAACCAAATTTCAGATTGTTTAATCCTGAGCGAGCGCGTTCTTCTGTTTCAAGTTTATTTAAAGCAAGCATTGCATCGGTATCGAGTGAACGGAGTTCATCGAGTTCCTCATCAAAACCATCTTTAATGACGCCACCATCTCGAATAAGCATGGGGGGGTTATCAACCAGGGCCTCGGTGAGCAGATCCAATAAGGTTGGTTGGGGCGTTAGCGCTGTATTGAGCGCTGTTGTTAAGTGAGTTTGGTAACATGATAAGTGATTGTTGAGCTCGGGCAAGACGGCTAAGGTGTCTCGTAAATGAACTAAATCGCGTGGACGAGCTGATTTTAATGCAATACGAGCGGCAATACGTTCAACATCGCAGGTTGATTTAAGTAAGGAGAATAAAGCATCTTGTTGTTTTTTTTGCATAAAAGCTGCAATCGCTTCTTGGCGTTTTTTAAGCTCAATAGGGTTTCGAAGGGGCTGACTCAGCCAACGCTTTAATAAACGGCTCCCCATTGCTGTAGCAGTATAATCTAGAATAGACATGAGGGTATGCTCACGTTCACCGCGATTGTTTTCAAAGAGTTCTAAGTGTTTTTGGGTTGACGCGTCGAGGGCTAGATAATCATTGCGATTTTCGAGTGTTATATGGGTCAGATGGGGCAGCGATTGTCGTTGTGTTATGGCGAGATAAATGCATAGAGCACCGGCAGCAGGAAACGCTATTTCATGCGTCTCTTCACCAAAGGCCTGCAGAGAACTGACATTGAATTGTCTGCACAGTTGTTCTTTTGCACGGTTTAAATCAAAGTCCCAATGGGGGCGAATGTTAATCGGATAGGATTGAGGTAATTTTTCTGATGAAAAAGAGGCCTCAATCAGAATTTCAGCCGGTTGTAAACGCATGAGCTCAGCCATAAGAGCCGCTTCATCATCAACGTGTAATAGATGAAAACGACCCCCGCTTAAATCAACCCAAGCCAGGCCAAAGCCTTGTTTTTTATGGGTGTGAATCGCCAGTAGGAGGGTATCTTTTTTGGCTTCGAGCAGGGCTTCGTCGGTGATGGTGCCTGGCGTAATAATCCGTGTAACTTCTCGATTAACAGGACCTTTTCCAACTTGCGGTTCACCGATTTGTTCGCAAATGGCAACAGATTCACCTTTTTTTAAGAGGCGTGCTAAATAATTTTCTACGGCATGGTAAGGAACGCCTGCCATGGGAATAGGGACGCCGCCTGATTGTCCACGGTGAGTCAGGGTAAGATCTAACAAAGTTGATGCATGTTTGGCATCATCAAAAAAAAGTTCATAAAAATCGCCCATGCGATAAAACAGTAAGTGGTTTGGATGTTCTGCTTTGATGCGAAAATATTGTTGCATCATCGGGGTATGTTGAGAGGTCATTGGATTACGTCCGGTGTTTGCAGGGTGGAGTTTCGGGTGCGGTTGTTCCGCGGCGCGTCCATTCATCTGGGGTATACAGATGAAGACTTAATGCATGTAACCCCGTTTTAAGCTCTGCTGCTAAAAGATCATTCAGTATGCGATGGCGGTTGATAAGGGACACATTGCAAAAATAATCTGAAACAACTGTGATCTTAAAATGAGTTTCTGTGCCTTGTCTTTGATGGGTGTGAGATTCATCAATAATATCTAAAATGACTGGTTTTAATTCGGTTGATAATGCATCATATAGCCGTTGTTTTCGTGACATGGTTCTACATACTTATTAATCAGGAAGAAATTATAAGTGTTCGTGTGGTGATACTCAAGGAGCAAACGGTATGAAACAAAAAGGATTCACGTTAATTGAGCTAATGATAGTCTTGACCATCATTGCTATTTTGGCAACAGTTGGTATTCCTGGCTATAAAACTTATACCATTCGTGCGCGTGTTATAGAAGGGCTTAATTTGGCGGTTGCGGCAAAACTTGCTGTTTCTGAGACCATTATATCCACCAATGCGCTTCCCAAGACACAAGCGGAAACAGGATATGTGAGTCCACCGGCTACAAGCAATGTTGCTTCTGTAACCATTCTTCCTGGATCAGGAACTATTCAAATTCTTTATACTCAGGCCGCCGGTAACGGTACACTTGAAATTAAACCCATATTACATGAAACAGATGAGTTAACGTGGGTTTGTCAGGGCGGAACTTTGCCTGAAAATTATCGTCCTACGACATGTCGATGATATTGAATGAAATTCAGTTCGCAAAAAGATTGGCAATGCGTATAATAACCCGCATTGAATGCTCCTATTTTGATTGAGGTTGGACCGTGTAATGAATTGTATAAAAAAGTGTTTGGCGCTTCTTGTGCTGGTTGGTTTTTTGTTTTCATTAAGTGCGTGTAAAAGTTTATTTGGCAATAAAGATGATGACGATGATGGCCCATTTAAAGGGATGACGGCTAAGCAGCTCTATCTGGATGCAAACGCTGAACTTGCTAAAAAAGAATTTTCAGGCGCAATTAAACGCTATGAAGCACTTGAGACTATGTATCCTTTCAATGACTATGTAGAGCAAGCTGAGCTTAATTTAATTTATGCCTATTATAAAAAAGAAGATTATCCTTCAACTGCAGCAACTGCAGAACGTTTTATTCACTTGTATCCACGGGCTAAGCGTGTCGATTATGCTTATTATATGAAGGCGTTGGCCAATTATAATCAAGTGCGTGGTTCAGTGACCAATATATTGCCGTTGGACCAATCTTGGCGTGATCCAGGCACAAAATCGCAAGCGTATTCAGATTTTGCAACCCTGGTTCAAAAGTTTCCTGATAGCCGCTACAAAGCCAATGCATTGCAACGAATGATTTATTTAAGAAACATGTTTGCGCAATCAGAGCTTAATATATCTAAATATTACTATGAGCGACGCATGTATGTTGCGGCAATTGAGCGTTCAAGTTATTTGCTTAAAACTTATCCTCAAGCGCCAAGCACCAAAGAGGCATTGTCTATTCTTTATCATGGAAACATGGCCCTAGGATTAACCAAAGCAGCAAACGATGCACTCAGGGTGTATCAGGCAACGTATGGTGGTGAGCCGCATGAGGTCAGTGTTTAGGGTTCTTTCTGGTGGGTGTTATTTCCTTTGATGTACTTGGGGCTGGTGCAGCCACAGATTTAAATAATCTTGCACCTTGATGCGCTGATGTACCTTTTGCTTTTGTCGCTGTTGGCGAGCCTTCGGGAGGGCTCGTAGCGGCGGCGCCAGCAGATAGTTCTTCTTGTATTTCTTCGTGTGATTGGGTTCTAGAGGCTGGGCTTCTTTCTGGGGCGTCTCCGATAAGCCTAGCCCATGTCTCTTCCTTTCTTTCTGCAGGTCCTGCGCTATCTAATGCTTTTTGAGCTTTCCTTGCTATTTTATTTAACTGGTTTGGCGATAATCCTGTCGAATCCTTGACTAGGACAGCGCCACCAAATGCTAAGCCAGAATGACGGGTTGAAACGCGTTGATGTTGAATACAGTCGTTAG
The DNA here is from genome assembly GCA_947504875.1 of Legionellaceae bacterium. Taxonomy (GTDB): domain Bacteria; phylum Pseudomonadota; class Gammaproteobacteria; order Legionellales; family Legionellaceae; genus CANNJI01. The sequence goes on along the minus strand of CANNJI010000008.1, from coordinate 28,427 downwards.
TAACTGCAGAAATGAGTCCTTCGAGGCCTTCTTGTGTTTGGATGAGCGCAGGACTATGGCTGGGGTTTCTTGGGTACACCGTTAGGAAACGATTCCCCTCAATAAGTTGATGATTTATATCTTTTTTTCGTTTGGGATTTTCTTCAATCGAGAGCAGGTCCGTAAGATAACGTATTACACCATATCGAGTAGGGTTTAAACCTTGAATCATATTTTCGGGTTTGCTGCCATGGCCAACGCCTGGACAAACTTTGAAGCGGCAGCCTTGTATGGTCGATGCTCTGTCTAGGAAAAAATAGGTAAATCCCAGGCCTTCAAATTGCCAGCGATTATCCGAAGTTGTTGTTGTTGGGTGTAAATCAAGGACGAATGTTTTTTTGTCCGGAAGTGCTCGTAAACTGCTCAAGCCGGTAGGGAGTCGATTGAAAATCTCCTCAACAACCTCGTCAAAAATTCGTCGTCCTTCAGGCAATAAATTAATCGTGTTGCTTGGATGGCTTAAGGCGATAAGATTAAGTAAAGCAATTTTTTCTTTGAAAGCTAATCTCATCCCTATACAAGACTGAATCTGCTCGCTTATATCAGGGAGGGACCTGAGAGCATTTAGCTCTCCTACGAGAAACTGCTTAAGTAGATTGAGACGCATTTCTCTTTCGGTTTGCATGGATTTGCACCTAATAATAAACAGTATATGTAAATATAGAGCACACAATTCACTGTGTCAAATATTGGCTTGTTTGATTGTTTTTTTGTCCGTAAGTATTTATTTTACTATTCTGCGTAGGTAATGTATAATATTTCGAATATTTGTATATCTTCATGGATTATTATGAGACTAACATGTTGTTTAACTGAGCAAACCCCTCGTCTTCCTGTGATAACAGATGAAGTGCGCGTTTATGATTTTTTTGCATTAGCAACACAATTGATGTCACAGGAGCAATCGACTCATGTTTCAACATCCATTCATGAAATTACGTTAATCAATTCTGAAATTCCTGAAGATTTTGTTTTAGACCATGAATATAAGCAAAAATCTTTTGCATTGTACTTAGCATTTAAAGACATGTTTCCGTTTATACGGGTGCATGGAATTTTTTCTCTCCTAAAGCCTGGTGATCTCTCACCGCTTCATTCCTCTTATAGCAAAGAAAGCATTGGTGTATTCGTTTCTGAGGCAGATTATGAATATGTTGTTGCAGGAAACCTTGATGAAATTCAGCGGATTGTTGCACGCATTGGCCTGAACAATTATCTAAATCATGATAAAACAATATTATATCTTGCGATTGAATATGGTCATACATCAGTTGTTCAATGGTTGCTGAGGCAGCCAGGTATAAATATGAATGAAGGGCATATTCATAGCAGAGCTACGCCACTTCATATGGCAGTATCTAAAGGGAATCTACCCCTGGTTGATGAATTGTTAAAACATCCTGATATCAATGTGAATGCATCAAAAAAAGATGGAGAAGACACAACGCCATTGCACATGGCGGTCATTTTAGGTTTGGTTGATATCGTTGATTCATTGTTATTGTGTAAAAAAACCAACCCTCACTCACTTAATTCTCATGGAAAAATAGCGCTTCAGTGTGCTTTGGATGCCAATCACAAAACCGTAACTGCTTTATTAATCAATCATGCGTTATATCTTATGATTGCTAGCCCCCAATATATGCTTTCGGAGTTTGATCAATGCATGCAATTGTATTTTACGTTAAAGAACCAACGTATTGCTTTGTGGGAGTTATTAAAGTCGGATGAGGTCGCATTGTCTTTGGATGACCGGTATCTACCATTACTCAAGCTTATTTCTAATCCGTTAAGTGCACCGCATCCTCTTCGGGCTATTTTTTCTTGTAAAAAACGACCCACAATTTTTAGTCAAAAAGCATTGTTAGATGAAGTGATAGAGCTGATTGCTCGGTTAGAAGACTCGGTTCAATCTGAGCTTGATACTGAAACCACCTATCATGCAAGTACTTATTGATAAACATATAAAGGAGATATCATTATGTTTGATTTTTTTACGTGCCCAATTACGCATGAACGTCCTAGAATAATAGCCGTTACAGAGCATGGACAAGCGTATGATTTTTTTGCGCTGGCTAATAACATGCTAAATGCAGGTTCATTGATCGATCCAATGGCACGTTTAGAGATTGAATCCATCAACCTATTGAATGGTTGTGAAGAGGGTTCTTTGAGTAATAAATTGAAAAAAGCAATTGCTCGTACGTGTTTGAATTTGGAGGAGAAATATCCGCTCATTAAAATAAATGGCGTTTCCAATTTAAGTGGCGTTATGTCTTATATAGACAGGTTTACACCTGAGCAGCCTCAATTGTTATATCGTATCATTAAAGAGGGCAATCTCAAACGGCTTATGCGTATGATTGATAATGGTATGGATATCAATTCAACTGCCGCTAGTGGTATAGAAACTCCGCTTTATATCGCATGTTTTTATGGTCATCTTGCTATTGTTCAATGGTTATTGGAGCAGCCTAATATATTGGTTAATAAAGGAAAGACAGAGCGAAACATTACTCCGCTGTATGTTGCTGCAGCTAGAGACCGGCTCGATATAGTGACAGCACTTTTAAACCAAAGTGCAACTAACTTGAACCAAGCAACGGCTTTGAAATCTCGCTTAACAGCGCTTGGTGTTGCAGCAGAAGAAGGATATGTTGGGATTGTTAAGGCGTTATTGGATGACTCGCGACTGAATTTTTCCCAGACGATTCATGCTTTTCGTATTGCTGAAAAAAATGAGAAAAGCATGGTTATCTCATTGATGCTTGAATATTATTGCTTAAAATTAATTCATAATCCCATTGAAGTGAATTCTTTTTTTCAGATGGTTCCGGAAGCTTTGGATATGCTCAGGCAATATAAGGATGAACTCTGGGACTTATTAAAAAATTCAAATAAATCGGCTGCAAATATTACAGATCACCATGAATGTGTAACTCCCCACCCCATACGACGTCATCCTTCGCTGCGCGAGGGATCTCAGAATGCGTTACAGTGCCTCTTCAAAGAAGATTCCTCGCTGTGCTCGGAAAGGCGTGGGGAGTTACATGAATTTTATCATTTGTTGAATAGGATAAATGAATCAGCTGGTCAACCAGAAGAGGAGCAGCATCCCTTTTTTAGAGTATTTAAAGGGAATAAGAGAAGAACATTTTTTAATGTTAATATCATGGGGCAAATTCAGCTCATGCTGAGAGAGTTTGAATTAGCTCAGGCGGGGGCTTGCTTGCAAAGAATAGACATGTACCGCGCATCATCCATTTAAACATAAACTCGTTGTAACGCCCCAGGTTGTGGATAAGTTATAGTTCCGGTCAAATGACTTGATGAACAGGTAAGCGCGCTATGTCTGAGCACAGCGAGTTTAGTGCGCTTAGTCGGTCATCAAGTCATTTGACCGGAACTATAAGTGCGTTCACTGACCATAAAGAACAGGCGTCCATCTAAGATTTACCGCTGTGATCGGGATGACGTACGGGGTGGGGTGCTACTGAAGCCGCTCAATTTGTTCAAAATTTGACAAACCAACCATTTGTTCTATATTTCTATTACACTGTAATTTCTTGTAAATAGCAGGTTTTTTTATGCAAGAGAAGACCTATACAATTAAAGGAAGACAATGGCATTTTTCCCTTGATGCAAATGGGCATCCTGATATTTCAGTCGATATTTTCAGTGAGCATGATTATTTAGATCTAAAAAAAAAATTAGCAGATCCTCATTGTAGTTTCTCAAATACGTCTTCTGTTGGGATTGTTCAGAATGCTTTTGCTCAAGCCCGTTCAGAAGCCTATACAATGACCGATAACACTCAAAAAACGCATCGTATGCTTAAATTTATTGATATGTTTGAGCCTGACGTTTTATCGGCACCACTCTTCTCATTAAACGAATTGGTTAATCAGCGGTGTATAAATCCATCATTACAATTCGATGAGCTTCGAACACATATCGATGATTATTTGTTATCAATCAATGCGTTGGAAAAGAGTCTTAACCAATACCTTATTTCTCTTGAACTTTCTGAAGAAAAAAAAATATTGATGAAAGAAGATATTACGGCTTTGATCAGTACCTTAAAAAATAACACTCAAATGTTTAAAGCGCAATGCGGTGCTCCACATGCCATGACATTTGAGCGTATGGATTTGTTGTTAAGTGCACAAAATAGAGGAAATAAAAACTCTTTAACCAGCGAGGGGGATACGCAATCGTTAGGGGACTTTTTAACACAGCAAAGCCGTGTCATCTGTGAAGCGGCAAAAAAACTCTCGAAAACATTGGATGAGCGCTATGTGAAGAATGTTGTATTTTTAAATCCTATTTCAGATGCTTTTCGTTTAGGAGGCTCGAAACTTCGAGTTAAACATGCTTTATATGGACGAGAGCATATTGATACACATGAGGCGAAGAGGCAGCCCTCTATCAACAACAGGGTAGGCCTCGGTCGATTATCTATCATGCCTTATGTCTCAGGAGGGAACAATGGACTCCTTCCTGATTTAGATCGTGTTATTTGTCTTATCTCGGATACGCCGTTAGGTCAGCGTACACTCTCTATGCCTGAAAAAGGAGAGCTCCCTTATTTACGTGGTATTCCACGTGCTTTGAAGTTTATTTTTTTATATGCCGCACCCATTCTCGATGCAATTATATTTATTCCTCGTTTGTTGTTGTATCCAGTTTATCAAGGTATTCGTCTTCTACTTTCAGATGAAAATAAAGTGACACTTGATTTGTTTGCACAATCAACATTCACCATTTGGGCCAAGCGATTATGGTATGAGCAATATAAACGATTAACATCTGCTGGCGAGTTACAAAAGGATGATCATCAGGTCTTATTAAATGAATATAAAAAAACAAAAATCACCAGTCTATTTGCAACCTTTTTTAAAGGGTATACATCAGAAACGCCATCGCAACGCTTTGATAATGAATTAAAAAAACATCCGCATCAACCATTGCTTAATCAATTGTCACCATTCTCGTCATCAGTAAAACGTCGAACAGATGTGTTTTTCCGAACGTTTAGAGATACCAGAAAGCCAAGTGATATCTATGATGAGCGTGAAGAAGCTTATGATCGCTTAAAGCCCGTCATGGATTGGGTTAAAAAAAAGTCGCAAGAAGCTCAACCTAAAAAAACACATCAAAAAATAGAGTATTATCCTGGTCCTGCACATGTGCGTGAAAATAAAATTGATTCTCCTACACGTGTATTTTCTGACATCATGTATATTCTAAATGAAGAGGTTATCAACCATTTAACAGATACCATGCCAGGGCCTGCGACATTTATTTTTATGGCAACCCTTGGATCGTTTGGATCTAATTTGGTGCCCATGGCCGGCATAGGTAGCGTGCATGGATTATTTTATGCAATTAATCAATTTCCTATTTTAGTTGCTAAAAGTTTTATGGGATACGCTGGACCCATGGGTACATCTCATGGGTTATTTGCAGATGTTTTAGCGTTTAAACTGGGAAATTTGGCTGTTATGGGGGCCATAGAGGCAACAAATAAAAATAACACCTGGCTTGAAACACTGGCGGATGATCCTGAAGCGGTGATTGCCTCGTTTGTTGTATTGGTCGGTCTTGGTATGGCCATAGGCTATCTTCCTCAAGTACCGTCTATTCCGGTTAATAATCCTTTGTTAAAACAAGCAAATATTTATGGATACTTTGTTAATCTTTGTATTGAAGAAAGCCTCACGGCTCAAGGAGGTGTTTGGTTACTTGCATCCCCTGAATATATGTTGCTTGCATATAAACCGCTTATCATTCTTAATGATTTAATCAAAGAAGGGAAAGCGCCTTGGACTGCGACTGAAGCTGAAAAATTTTTTATTGCTTGTATGGATGCTGAAATCTTAAAAATAGACGATCCCGTGAAGCGAAAAAATCAAACAGAAGCACTGTTTAAACGATTCAATTTATTGGATGAAGGGTTTAAACAGATGACACTTATGCATCTAGAGCATGCCTATGCAGCAAAAAATAGCCTCAAGACGCGTGTTAAAATGCACCAAGCTGCAACAGAAAAGGATATCGATGAAATTAAAACCATTGTAGCGCATGGGCAGAAAACTAAAAAAGCAACGACCCCTGATGAGCAACTGACAAAAGCGATGCAAATGTTGGGTGATCCAGATACCCCATTGACGTTTTCACCAGCACAACGAGATGATGCGATTTTATTTTATAATCATTTAAGTCAGTTATTTGATGACTATAATGAAAGCATTAAAGATAAGCCTGGTTGTTTTCCTCTACCCAAAGCAGATCATCTGCTTGCTTTTAGAAATAAATTCTGCCCAACAGGACGTCATATCGGTGCAGGGCTTATGCGGCAGCTCAGCGCATATCCAGGTTATCCATTTCGATGGTTAGCACGTGAAGTACAACTGTTGATTTATAAAGATTCGCCTTTTGTGATTGATACCATTCATGCGCGTCGTGAAGAGGATATTGTTTTGTGGCGAGCATGGGGTGCAATGGCATTACAAACAACCTATGCTTTTATGCATCTATTCAATAAAGGGATTAAATTTTTTGTATGGGCTCCCCTGGCATTGTATAGCGTAACCAAAGCGATCCTTACAGGAAAAAACAAAGAAACGGCATTAGAAAAAGCGGGCCGATGGGTCGACGACCATGTGCGGATAGATGAGGTTACGTTGCCTCATAACAGGTTAAAAGGTAGAACAAGTGGTGCCGCTCATACGGCCAGTGACTACAATGATATACGAGAAGCAAGTCGAGTGGTTGCTTCAAGACTTGCACATCAAGGCATTATACGCTCTGGAACCACAGAAAAAAACGCTACGCCTCCATCAACAATCCAGGATAAAAAGCAAACGCATATTCCAATGATTCCATTATTCCAAAAGGTTAAGTCGCAGCGTCATCATGAAAAAAAATCAGACGATAATGATTATAGAGATCCACCTCGAACAACTTAAGGAGCGTGCTCGAAATAACGTCCTAAGTTGATGATGCCGAGGGACCATTAATTTTTAAAACATCATTTGCTAATGCTCGCAACTCACCAGACAATAAAATTAATGCCGCATTTTCTTGTTCATCTTCAGTTTCTTGCTGGTGAATATCATTAAACTCATCGACCAAATAGTCTAAACATTTGATGCGTTTTAAAGTTAAGTCGGGTGTTAAGGTGAACTCGATTCGTTCATTCCAAATCAACGAGAGTTCAGTTACGCAGAGGCCTTTTTCAAGTAGCGAGGTGACTTGTTCTGCCGGCAATTCATATCCCTTACATTGAAATCGTTTTTTCTCGTCATCTAATGCAACCAACATACACTGCGAACCCAATTGAAATGCAGGAGGGAGTGTGTTTGGATCTTTGACCCATCGTGTAAATTGCTCGTGCAGGGCATGAATAGGGGGCAAGGGTTCAATGTGAATATCTGGAATTGACTGACGCAACAAAGCGATGATTTGTGATGCTTGGTTTGCGCTGGATGTATTAATGAATAGTCGATTGCTCATGTGATCTAGGATGGCAGGTAAGCGTTTTTGAATACAAAATGCTTTGGGCAGCAATTCAAATTCCAGTTCTTCGGCCAATTGAGCACGTTCGGCTCGTTTCATCGCATAACCGCGTTGGGCTTCTCGCGCTTCGATTTGTTCATTGAGCAAACGCTTGATCACACCACGAGGTAAAATGCGCTCTTCTTTTCCAAAACAGACCATGGATGAGCCAGCCACAATATGAATCAAATCAGGGCTTGTGGTGGGAGAAAGCCACCCCAGACTAAAGCGTGCGTGTGGTGGGCACGGTTTTAATCTTTTGTCTTCGAGCAACTGGTTAATACTATCTGGATTTGGATGTTCGCATTGATAAATAATAACGTTATTAAACCACATGATTTATTCCTCGTTTTTAAAGGCGTCATGCTACCATATACTCCTCAAAAAAGGAGATTATTTATGGCCCTTCCCTATGTTTTGGTTTTGTACTACTCACGTTATGGCGCCGTTGCGCAACTTGCGCAGCAAATTGCGCGAGGTGTTGCACGCATTGATGGTATCGAGGCTCGATTAAGAACAGTTCCTTCTGTTTCAACAACGTGTGAAGCAGTTGATGCGGCGATTCCTGATGATGGCGCGCCCTATGTATCACTAGACGATTTATCGAATTGTGCAGGACTCGCTTTAGGGAGCCCTACGCGTTTTGGTAATATGGCTGCACCGATGAAATATTTTATTGACAGTACGTCCTCACTTTGGTTATCTGGCGCCCTGGTGAATAAACCTGCTTGCGTGTTTTCATCCACGGCATCGATGCATGGTGGTCAAGAAACAACCCTCTTGAGTATGATGCTTCCTTTGTTGCATCATGGCATGGTGATGATGGGGATCCCTTACACTGAGCCGCAATTAAGTGCTACGCAACATGGCGGCACGCCTTATGGCGCAACACACGTGACGGGCGGAAGCCACGAGACGTCATTGCACACAGATGAAATCTCGTTAGCAAAAGCATTGGGGGAGCGTTTGGCTCGATTCTCGTTAAAATTATGTGAACAATAATATGAAAGTTATCTGTTTTAATGCCAATGGAATTCGTTCTGCTGCACGCAAAGGATTTTATGATTGGTTACATGAACAAGCACCTGATTTTGTTTGTATTCAAGAAACAAAGGCACATTTTACAACTTTTTGTGATGATCCACTGTATTTTCCAGACCATTTATATTGTGATGGGGCGGATGCGGTAAAAAAAGGGTATAGCGGTGTCGCAATATATGCACGTAAGAAACCTCAAACGGTGATTAAAGGGTTAGGATTTGAATCCTGTGATACAGAAGGGCGATATATTCAGTTTGATTACCCTGCGTTGAGTATTGCATCTATTTATTTTCCTTCTGGAACAACCGGTGAAGCACGCCAGAGCGTTAAAATGGATTTTTTAAACCGATTCGCTTCGCATGTTCAATCCTTAAAAGCAACGGGACGAGCACTCATATTATGTGGTGATTTCAATATTGCGCATCAAAAAATAGACATTAAAAATTGGAAAGGTAATCAGAAAAATTCTGGATTTTTACCAGAAGAGCGAGCGTGGATGGATGAACTGGTTGGACCGCTTGATTTTGTAGATGCGTTTCGTGTGCTGAATAAAGAGCCGGAACAATATACCTGGTGGTCGAATCGAGGACAGGCTCGTGCAAATAATGTGGGTTGGCGTATTGATTATCAAATGATTAGCCCTGTTTTAGCATCACGTGTAGTTGATGTTGAGATTTATCGCGATGTTTTCTTTTCTGATCATGCGCCTTTAATTGTAAATTACAGTGGAGATTTATGTGGCTAAATTAGCGAGTTTTAATGTTAATTCACTGAATGTTCGATTGGATGATGTCTTGTCATGGTTAGATACATCGCAGGTTGATTGTTTAGCTGTTCAAGAGACCAAAGTGGTTGATGAACGGTTTCCATTGGCTCCTTTTGAAGCACTCGGTTATCATGTGGTCTATACAGGAGAAAAAACGTATAACGGTGTAGCACTCATTAGTCGTACGCCGATTATCGACCCAATCTTGGGTGTTCCTGGATTTGATGATCCTCAGCGGCGTATTATTGCGGGTACGATTGAGGGCATTCGATTATTAAATTTATATGTTCCCAATGGTGCAGCGGTAGGAACAGACAAATATTTTTATAAACTGGATTGGCTTAAACACGTTACAGCGTTTATAGCAGAAGAGTTAGCGCGTTATCCAGAATTAGTTGTGGTTGGTGATTTTAATATTGCCCCTGAAGATAAGGACGTGCACGATCCAGCACTTTGGGCCGGATCTGTGTTAGTCAGTCCGCCGGAACGAGAAGCATTTCAAGCGCTGTTAGCGCTTGGATTACACGATAGTTTCAGAGTACTTCATCCAGAAGTAGTGCGTTACAGTTGGTGGGATTATCGTATGGCGGCATTTCGACGTAACCGGGGTATGCGGATTGATCATATTTTACTGAGTGATGCATTGATAGGGCGATGTTTGGAAAGTGATATAGATGAGGGACCAAGACACAGTGTTCGACCATCCGACCATACGCCAGTTTGGGTTCAAATAGAGAAGAGGTAAATGACAATGTCTTTCATAAAAAAAATAACAGGTATAGCCTTGTTGATTTCAAGTCAATGCGGGGTTACGGGAACAATGGGTGTCGACTCGATGGACGGCGGACCTTTGTCACTGTATAAAAGCAATGGTGTGATGGTGGGGATTGATGCTTTGTATTTACAAACCAATCTGCCCGCATTTCATCATGCAGTAGCCGTTGAGACTTATACGCCCTATCTTGCGCCCTATGTTGATTTGCCTTCAGAATGGGGCTATGGCTTTAAATTACAAGGTGCATACCATTTTAATGGTTCGAATGATTTGAATTTAAATTGGAACCATCTTAAAAATTCTCACCCATTTAATTATAACCAAAGTGTCAGTGGTGGGGGTGTTTTTAACGGAACAGGAAATTTAGAGCCAAATTTTAATACCGTCAATCTGGAGCTTGGTCAACATCTTGAATATGGGCCAGTATTTATTCGATTTCAAGGCGGGCTTCAATATGCGCGTGTTACTGCTGAACGAACACTGAACGGCGTTTTTATGTATGCTTCAAGTATGTATCCCGTTGTCTCTACAACCAGTAGCTTATTTCAAGGGGTTGGTCCAAGGGGCGGGGTTGATCTTGCCTTCCATTGGTCAAATGGGTTAGGCGTTGTGACCCGTGGCGATGTTGGGTTTATTGTGGGGAATAAACGTTTTACCCACGCGCCTAATATCTATGGGCGACAAACCTACCGTGGTTCATATTACTCTATTGTTCCTGAGTTAGAAATGAGTGTTGGGGGTGAGTATATCTATCCCATGGCTTATGGTGATTTATCGTTAGACTTAGGTTGGATGTGGATCAACTATTTTAATGCTCAGGCCTACCGAGATGTGTTTAATACTGCGGTGAGTGACACACACGAAGCAAATTTTGGATTACAAGGGCTTTATTTTGGATTTAAATGGCTAGGTAATGTTGCATGAGATAATTTATTTCTTGATTTTTTGGTGACGCATGTTAAAATTCGTCACTTATTGCCTGGCTACTCTGCGCGGGCGGCTTTATTTGTAATTATATTAGAGTGAGAGTCGTATTATGAAGGCATCAATCCACCCGGCGTATGATCTGGTTAAGGTAACATGTAGCTGTGGTCACGTATTTGAAACAAGATCAACTTTATGTAAAGATTTGAGCGTAGAGGTATGTGCGGAGTGCCATCCTTTTTATACAGGCCAGCAAAAATTAGTGGACACTGGTGGACGTGTGCAACGTTTCCGTGATCGCTACCAGTCAAGAATTAAAACATCCAAAGAAAGTTAAGTTTATTTTTCTTATTTTGAGTGATAATAAACCAGTAGGCGCAATTGATTGCGCCTTATTTTTTCAGGCTTATTATTGAATCTAATTAACTAGATTGAGAGACGCATTTTGACTGACGATGTATTAAAACAGCGTGCGCTAGACTACCACGCCTTTCCTACCCCAGGAAAACTTGCAATTCAAGTGACCAAATCAACAAGTTCTCAAGATGACTTATCTTTGGCCTATACGCCAGGGGTTGCTGAGCCTGTGCTGGCAATCGCAAATAATCCAGAGGAAGCTTATCGTTATACAGCGAAGGGTAATTTAGTGGCGGTGATGACCAACGGAACGGCTGTATTAGGTCTCGGCAATAAAGGTCCCTTGGCAAGCAAGCCTGTGATGGAAGGTAAGGCTGTTTTATTTAAGCAGTTTGCTGGTATTGATGTTTTTGATATTGAAGTTGATGCAGAAGATCCTCAAGCATTTATTGCAACAGCCAAAGCGATTTCACCAACGTTTGGCGGAATCAATTTAGAAGATATAAAAGCACCTGAATGTTTCGAAATAGAGCAGGCATTGATTGAGCAGTTGAAAATACCTGTTTTTCATGATGATCAACATGGAACCGCAATTGTCGTAGCTGCCGGTTTATTAAATGCACTCGAATTGCAGGGTAAGCGCTTAGAAGATGCGCGTATTGTTTGTATTGGTGCTGGTGCGGCAGGTATTGCTTCAATGCGGCTTTTAGTCGCCTTGGGCGCGAACAAGTCGAATATGTTATTGCTTGATACAAAGGGCGTTATTCATACGGGTCGTGAAGATTTAAATCCCTATAAATTTGCTTTCGCTGCAACAACGGATAGACGAACCTTAGAAGATGCACTGGTTGATGCCGATGTTTTTATTGGCGTCGCAAAGCCAAATCTGCTCAACGCAGAGCATTTAAAATTAATGGCGCCTAAACCTGTAATTTTTGCTTTATCTAATCCTAACCCTGAAATAAAACCTGAATTTGCGCATGCTGTGTGTGATGATTTAATTATTGCAACGGGTCGAAGTGACTATCCAAATCAAGTCAACAATGTTCTGTGTTTCCCCTATCTGTTTAGAGGGGCTTTGGATGTTAGAGCAACATGTATTAATCAATCCATGCAAATGGCAGCAGTTGAGGCTATTCGTCACCTTGTGCATGAACCCGTGCCTAACGAGGTTAAAATAAATTATCCTGGTGTGACTGATTGGACCTTTGGTCCGAATTATATTTTACCAAAACCTATTGATCCGCGATTACGTGACCGAGTACCTCAGGCAGTCGCTAAAGCGGCAATCGAAAGTGGCGTTAGCCGAATGACGCTAGAATCTCGTTATCTTGAGTCTATGGTTTGATGAAGGAGAATTAAAATGAACCGACCCAAAAAAGGAATGTTGATTGGATGGCTAATCTGTACCTTAGGCGCAATATTCTATTCTTATGAATATTTGTTACGGATCACACCCAGTGTGATGGAAGGCGCACTACGGCACCATTTTAGTCTTTCTGCAACAGGTTTTGGATTGCTTTCTGCATCTTACTATTATGCATATGTGCCAATGCAGTTACCTGTTGGGTTATTGATGGACCGTTATGGTCCTAGACGGTTATTAACTATTGCATGTGCAATTTGTGTTATTGGAACCTGGTTGTTTGCAGGTACCGAAATTGTTAGTCTTGCCGCTGCCGGAAGATTTTTAGTCGGATTTGGATCTGCGTTTGCATTTGTTGGCGTATTGAAATTAGCGACTATTTGGTTGCCTGAAGATAAACTGGGTATGGTTGCGGGTTTAGCAACTGCGCTTGGCACGATTGGCGCTATGGTAGGCGATAACGTATTGGGTTCCATGGTTGCATGGTTCGGTTGGCAGCATGCGGTTAATTTAACAGCGTTGGTTGGTATCGTTTTAGTTGTGATCTTGTGGTTTGGTATTCATGATCAAAAACAGCACCTTGAAGATGATGGTGGAACAATAGAAACTTTTCGTCGTGCATTGTATGATTTAAAATTAATTATTCGTAATAAACAAATATGGATTAATGGTTTTTATGGGTGCCTTGTTTATTTACCTACGTCGGTATTTGCTGAGTTGTGGGGGATCCCATATTTTACACATGCGCATCATTTAACTCATGGCGCAGCTGAAGTTGCAAACTCTTTCTTGTTCATGGGTTTTACAATAGGTGCACCTTTATCAGGTTACATATCTGATTATCTTAAACGCCGTAAATTGCCAATGACTATTGGTGCAATTGGCGCTGCAATTGTGATGGTTGCCGTTTTGTACTGGCCAGACTTAAATGCACGCTCCATTAATATTTTAATGTTCATGCTAGGGCTGCTTTATAGCGTTCAAGCATTGGTTTTTGCTGTTGGGCGAGAACTGAGCCCTTCAGAAGCAGCGGGAACCGCAATTGCAATCACGAATACACTTGTAATGATAGGGGCCATGTTTTTACAGCCGATGATAGGTCATTTACTCGACTGGAGTTTTCTATCCCATCAACCGGTTGGCCAATTGATTGATATGAGTAATATCAAGCAACTTTATACGGTTAATGATTATCAAAAGGCTCTTTCGATAATACCCGTGGGTATTTTCTGTGCTGCACTTTTAACGTATTTTTTAAAGGAAACTCATGCTCATGCAAGAAAAAATCCCGATTAGTCGAAAACAAATTATACTTGGTAGTTTAATTTGCTTAATGGGTGGATTATTTTATTGCTACGAGTTCGTTCTAAGAATTATTCCTGGGGCCCTGCAAGGTGAGCTGAGCGAGGCTTTTGGGAATATTTCAGCTGCGACGTTTGGTCAATTGGCAGCACTTTATTATTTTGCGTATTCTCCCATGCAGTTACCCGTTGGTATGTTGATGGACCGGTTTGGTCCTAGACGCTTACTGTCATTCGCTTGCCTATGTTGCACGGTAGGTTCCTTGCTGTTTTGTTATTCCAATTCTCTGACTGTGGCAGGCTGTGGACGATTTTTAATTGGGTTTGGATCATCCTTTGCCTTTGTAGGTGTTTTATCCTTAACTGTTCAATGGTTGCCAAGACGCTATTTTTCATTGGTCACAGGGCTTATCACAACGCTAAGTATGCTAGGCATTGTTTATGGTCAGATCAAAATAACAGCGATGGTCGGTACAATGGGACTTTCGCATGTACTTGGCATGATGGTTATTATCGGTGCGCTACTCACGGTTTGTATTTTTTTGATTGTTCACGATGGACCAAGAGGGACCCATACCCAGGCGTTATCTTTTTCATCATTGTTCAAAAATTTTGCACGCGTATTGCTCTCGCCTCAGCTCTGGTTGATAGGTTTTGTTGGCGCTTGTCTGTATACCTCATTGTCTGTTTTTGGAGAGTTATGGGGTAAATCATATCTTGAACAAGCACACCATTTAACAAAAATGCAGGCAGCTCAATCCATATCGATGGTATTTATTGGTTGGGCTATTGGGGCTCCGCTTGCAGGATACTGGTCTGATCGAACAGGACGACGTGTATTTCCATTGGTTGTTGGGGCTTTGTTCTCCTTGATTACAATAAGTTTGGTCTTATACTCAAGGGACCTCTCATTTATGTCATTAAATATCATCCTATTTGTCTATGGTCTTTTCAGTGGAACAGAAATTATTATATTTGTCATGGCAAAAGAAACCATGGGCGTGGATTCATTATCCGGCACTGTTTTTGCTGCGGCCAATATGATAGTGACCCTAGGCGGTGTAGTGTTGCAACCATTGGTCGGCGTTTTGTTAGATATGTTTGGCCGAGGAAATATTGTAAATGGCGAACATGTTTATGCAATTGTTGATTACCAGCTTGCTTTATCAGTTTTACCTATTTCGCTTCTTTTGGTTATTGTTGCAGGTTTTTTCTTAAAAGATAAAGCACGCGTATAACTCTCCTCGGGCTAACGTGGGGAGTTAACGAAATATAGCAATAAGCTCTCGGACATCGACGCGTGAATGTGTGTTACAGCTAATACTCCGTTTAACTGGAAAGGATCGAATGGTGCTGCCTTTGTAGTGATGTCTGGTAAATGGTGTATCATGGTTAGAGATAATCACTGTTGCACCTAAGCTCGCAGCCTCTTTCGCTAGGTTTACAAGGATGATTTGTTCTTTTTCGCCAAAGCCTTTGCTGGTGTATGAGGAAAAATTACTGGTTTTAGACAAAGGGGCATAAGGTGGGTCGCAATAAATAATATCTCCTTTTTTTGCTCTTAAAAAGGTGTCTTTAAAATCGCTTTCTATTATTTCTATTGTTTGAGTTTTAAGATGAAATGCATGCAGTTCATTCAGTGGAAAATATGGCTTTTTATAACGACCAAAAGGAACATTATATCCACCCCGTTGATTATAACGACATAATCCGTTATACCCATGTCGATTTAAATATAAAAAAATGAGAGAGCGTTCTCTTTTATCGGTAGATTCGTTAAATTTTTTTCTCAAATCATAGTAGTTTTTTTCCTGATTGGTCTCATATGAAAAAAAACCTTCACATGATTCAATAAACGATGGTCCCTCTTTTTGAAGGCAGAGATATAAGTTGACAAGATCAGCGTTCCCTTCTGCTAAAAGATAGTTTGGAAAATCGGTATTTAAGAATACAACACCCGAGCCTGTAAAGGGTTCTATGAGTCTATCTCCTTTAGGAAGTGAGGCTAAAATCATATCAAGACAACGATATTTTCCACCTGCCCACTTTAAAAAAGGCCTGATTTTAATCATATAAAACAATCCCTTGTTGCTTAGAGTGCAATCGTTAATAGAAAAATAGCGACTATTCCCAGGCCTACCAATGTGGGTGTACCTCCAGGAATAAACACTTGTGTTGACGGTTCAAGGCGCAATTTTCTGCTCTGATATGCCATGGCTGTTGGAAGAGCCAACAGTAAAATAACACAAAATACACCGGCATATCTTAGCGCATAAAGATAGATATCTGGGTAGACGAGCACGATCAATAAGGGGGGGAGAAATGTAATGATGAGCGTTCCTCCTCCTTGGATCCCACGTTTTTTAAGATGAAGTCCATCGGCTAAAAAATCAAATAAACCAAGTGATACTGCAAGAAATGCAGTTAACATGCAAATTGACGTGAATAATTCAAAAAATGCAGTTACTTTAGCGTTATGGATTGCAACGCTGAGCGCTTGTGTTAACCCACTGATGGCGTGCTCACTTTGGGCAATGTTGTTTAAATCAGGGCGATCAATCACACCCATAATGACGGAGTTCCATAGGATATAACAGATGAGGGGGATGAATGATCCTAAGATAATAACCTTTCGCAGTGTTTTAATGTCGTCCTTAAAATAGGTGCGTAAACTGGGTACAATTGAAGCGAAACCAAACGAAGTAATGAGTATCATGAGGCTTCCGGTTATGGCTTGCCAAGCACCGCCTGATAATTTTGAGACTTCAACGTGTGGGCTAATCATTAAAATAAGTAAGAAAAAAACACCCAATTTTCCAAACATGAGACCACGATTTACATAATCAACTGTACGAATTCCTGCATATACGATTAAACTGAAAAAAGCAGTAAACACAATCGTTGTAATTCGGCTGGGTAAATGAATATGCGCTTGTGTCAGTAAACCACCAAACACATCACTGCCACCTGATATGTAGGCGGAAAGGAGTGTATACAATAACGCAAGATAACAGAACCATGCAATGATTTGTCCAGGCAAGCCTAGGGTCGCTTTTGCCATAGATATGATATTACTTTCTACAGGTAAACGGACATTGACCTCCAGTAAAAGCAGTGCCCCGGCAGTCATGACAAGCCAACAACAGATAAGAAAAATAATGGAGTTAAACATTCCCACCGATGATGTCGCAAGGGGCAAGGCAAGCATGCCTCCACCGATTGAAGTGCCTACAATTAATAAAATACCGCCCATTGTTTTTGAGACAGACATAATTTAATCCAGTTGGTTTAAGATGAAAAATACATTAAGGCAAGCGAGCCGAGAACAACAAGTGATTGTGTCCATCGACCTCCTGGAACGATGAAAGCACTATTATAGTGTTTCCTACCTCGAAAAGACATCATGGCTGGCAAGAGAAGCAATAAAAGGATACAGAAATATCCTGCATAGTTAAGTGCGTTCATGTATGCGCCTGGTTTGTAGATCACGAGCAATAGAGGGGGGGTAAAAGTTAACGCATATAAAACAAACGATTGGTTTCCGGTTGAGCTTATTTTTAATCCATCACTTAAGAAACTTGTTAGACAAAGCGATACACCGAGAAATGCAGTAAGCATACAGACGGAAGTAAATAAATTAAATAAAATACTAATGGTTTGGTTATTAATGGCATGATTGAGTTGATTCGCCAGTTCGCTTGTTGTGTGAGGGTTTTGAGCAAGCGCTTCGAGTCCATTAGATCCTGATGAAACAATAGTTCCCATAATCACAGCATCCCATACGATGTAACATGCGAGTGGAACGAGTGAGCCAACTAAAATAACTCGCTTTAGTTGAGGAATATTATCTTCAAAATACTCGCGTAAATTGGGAACAATGATAGCAAATCCAAATGACGTTATCAGAATCATTAAGGAGCCTGTGATGGCTTTGATTTCTCCGTGGTGCCAGTAATCAGTATGAACCCAGGGTGAGATTAATATGACTAAAATAACATAGAGAAAAAGTTTGAAAAACATTAACATGCGATTAAAAATATCGACACGTTTGATGCCTCCCCTAACAATGCTGCCAAATAAAATAGTGAAAAGTATGATTGACTGCCAATCTGATAGTTTAATATTTAATTGAGAAACGACACCGGTTAGAACGTCTGCTCCCCCTGAAATATAGGCACAAAGCAGCGCATATAACAGCACGAGATAAGATATCCATGTAATGATAAGACCAGGAACGCCCAGGGTGGCATAAGCCATAGAGACCATATTTTTACCTCGGGGGAGGTAGAGGTTGACCTCCAGGATAAAAAAAGCACCGATGGTCATTAAAAGCCAGCATAGGATAAGAAAAATAGTAGCATGCCAAAAACCACAGGCTGCATTGGCTACAGGTAAGGCAAGCATGCCTCCACCAATAGATGTCCCAATGATTAAAAGAAGTCCGCCGATAAAACGAGAGTGCATAAGGTGCCTGTATTATTTTGTTGTTCCAGTGGCAATGTCAGATGCTTGACGTTTGACTGGATTTTTCCACCATTGTATCTCAATTCGGCGATTATAGGCACCTCCATGGATAATTGAGTTATCTCCTATAGCAAATAAATCTGCATACCCTTCTGCCGTTAGTCTTTCGGCGTTAATCCCTTTGGCCCACAAGAACGTGAGCATGGTTTGGGCTTGTCCCGTGGATAACAAAATGAGGTAGTCTGGCGAGCCGACGTTATCGGTAAAGGCTGTAACATAAACCTTATTACAGCTATGACGTGTAATCAGTTCAGCAACGTTGTTTAGTCCAGCATAACAAATATCATTTAAGTGGGTGGTGTTAAAAAAATAATAGCGGTCTGTTGGGATGATGACCGTCATTAAGTCGCCATACTCAACAACTTCAATGGATTGTTTTCGCAGCTCGTCAATAAGCACACGCTCACTCGTTTGCGTGATGGTCGGAATTCGTTTTCGGATTTGATATATAGGCCGTGTATCGGGTTTGAAATCATTGAAGGGAGGGTTAAAGCAGCTCGTGAGCATAACAGCGAGAAAAGGCATGAACAGTATATTTTGGGTCGCCTTTCCGAGCATTTTTATTCCTTATAAAATATGAGATTTTCTTTCATTATTATGGATTTGGCTTTATTACGCAACTGATGATATTCTTTTAAAGAGATGGCTTAAGTTAGGATTTATTTTTTGAACACCTTTGAAAAACCTGAGCGTAAAACCCTGTTTTCTATGAGTTTAGCTGCTTTGGGTATTGTTTATGGTGACATTGGAACAAGCCCGCTTTATGCGATGCGTGAATCATTACGGGGTGCTTCAATTAATGAAACAGATGTGCTTGGGGTGTTGTCCTTGATTTTTTGGTCATTGACGCTACTCATTTCGATTAAATATTTATTTATTTTATTTCGTGCAGACAATGAGGGTGAGGGGGGTATTTTAGCTCTTTTAGCTCTCATTACGCGAACGACACAAAAAAAAGCAGGATTGTTTTTTATCATAGGAATTATTGGTGCAGGTTTAATGATTGGTGATGGTATGTTAACGCCGGCAATTTCTGTCATCAGTGCAATTGAAGGCTTAAATATTATTATACCCAGTTTATCTCAATGGATTTTACCTTTAACGGTGATTCTTCTTATTTTACTGTTTTCATTTCAGTATTTGGGTACAGCACGTATTGGTATTGTTTTTGGCCCTGTATTAATGATTTGGTTTATTACGATAGCCGTGTTGGGTTTAATACAAATTATGCATAATCCTGTTGTATTGTACGCAGTTAATCCAAAATACGCATTTTTATTTATGCAACATTTGGGTTTTAAAGGCTATGCAATTTTGGGCAGTATTTTTTTAGTGATTACCGGGGGGGAGGCATTGTATGCGGACTTGGGTCATTTTGGTCCTGTGCCCATACGTTTAAGTTGGTTTTTTGTTGCATTTCCGGCACTTATTTTAAATTATTTCGGACAGGGAGCCTATGTGCTGGTACACCCTGAAGGTATTATTAATCCTTTTTATTCTATTGCCCCAGATTGGTTTTCCTTTCCTTTGTTGGTGCTTGCGACTGCGGCCACAATTATTGCCTCACAGGCCGTTATTTCAGCGACGTTTTCTTTAATTAAACAAGCGATTTTGCTGGGTCTCTATCCACATATGCCGATTATACAAACGTCTGATAGTCAACAGGGCCAAATTTATATTCCACAAGTAAATTTATTTTTAGCTTTAGGAACATTGTCGTTGATCTTTATTTTTAAAAATTCGAATGCCATGGCACATGCTTATGGCGTTGCTGTTAACTTGGAAATTTTATTAACCCTTATTTTGGTTATCTATGTTGCTGTCCATCAATGGAAATGGTCTATCGCAAAGGTGTTAATTGTTTTTACAACTTTCGTATTGATTGATTTTGGTTTTCTTGGTGCAAACCTTGAAAAAATAATTACAGGAGGGTGGCTTCCTATTGTATTCGGGGCTTTGTGTGCTTTTATTATGTACACATGGAATCGGGGTCGACTCTACCTCAAAAATACGTACTATTTAGAGAAGGATGGACTATCACAGATTTTAAATCAGTTAGATTATAAAGAGTTAAATCTACTTCCCAATACAACGGCTATTTTTATTACCGATATTTATGATAAAAGCGGGGGGAGCTTCTTACATTTCTTGAAGCTCAGTCGAGCCCTGCCGGAACATATTTTGTTGGTCAATTATAGTGTTGAAAATATTCCCCATGTTTTAGCAAAAGATCGCTTTCAGATGCATTGTTTAAAAGAAAATATTTGTGAGTTAACACTCCATTATGGCTTTATGGATATTATATCTATTCCCCAAGCACTTTATGTTGCGAATGATCGCGGATTTTTACCTTTTAATATCGATATTGATGCCGCGACTTACTTTATGGAAATTCCAACCATTGTGCCTTCTAAACGAAACAGGATTCTTTGGTTTTTCTGGCAAGAAAAGTTGTTTGCTTTTTTAGTTCGCAATTATTCCGCTAATTTGAATATTGAGTTCTATCAGTTGCCTTATAATCGTACAGTAGCATTGGGTACTTATTATTTAATTTAAAAATAATGAATGCTACATCTGTACAATAAAATCGGTTTTTATA
Source organism: Legionellaceae bacterium (assembly GCA_947504875.1). Taxonomy (GTDB): domain Bacteria; phylum Pseudomonadota; class Gammaproteobacteria; order Legionellales; family Legionellaceae; genus CANNJI01. The sequence continues at coordinate 7,175 of CANNJI010000008.1, read as the reverse complement.
TCACCCTCTAAATCCAAGGAGGGGCTGCTTAGTTCTTTAATTTTATTCTCTGCCGCCTGGTCTATCAAAGCCCTCGTTTCTTGGATGGCGTCTTGGATATGAGGACTGTTGATGGTCTTATCGCTTCCATCTATTTCAGCGCTCAAGTGTGTCCTTAATGATCTGACTGTCGCGCTTAACTTAGCGTGAAGATGTTCTTTCTGCTCTAATATGCTATCGAGATTTGAAGTTTTTTGGAAAAAAGTAGGTGTTTTTTTAATTTGTTCGATTGCATGTTGGATTTCGTATTTAGATTTTCGTTCAAACACGTTTTTTCTCTCGATGCTTATTGTCCTAATTTCTTCAATGAAGGGGGCGAATAGTGCAGCTGCTTTGTCTTCTCCTACCGATGCTGCAAAAGCTTTTCTTTGTATTAATATTTTATGCAAAAGTATCGTCTCAAAAAGTCGCATTGCATCGTGGTGGTTGAATAAAAAATCCTCATACTCATGCTCGCATTTTATTGTTGCGATCAGCGCCTGACCTTCAACTTGATGGTGAACTTCTGTATACACGGCACGTATTTTTAATGCATTGGAGTCGAGCTGGTAAGGGTATTTTTCCTTTAGTTCAAGTATTTTCAATGAATACACGCCTCTTAAGCGATCCAGCAGCCCTGACTGATGTTGTGCAATTTTATTTGGTGAATTGTGTGCTTCGTAGGAAATAGGAAGAATACTATTTAAGTCATCTATAGTTGATTGAATAAATTGCGTGATTTCTTGCTCGATAGCCTTTTTGGATTCCTGAATTTTTTTATTTACATCAGACATCATGAGTGTCAGGAGTTGCTCTTTTTCTATCGCTCCAAAATTGTCCTCAAATGTTCGGAGTAACGCAATGGCTTTCTCATTTAAGGTTGACCTATAAATCCAATTGTCGAAGGAGGGTATACTGAGTTGTTGATATTCACTATAAAGATGAAAAATGGCGAGAATATCTTTTTTTGATTCATCTAGGGAGCTTTTGATAGTTTCTTTAAATGATTCAACATATTCACAGAGTGCTTCTGGTGCAGGGTTTGGACTATATAGAAAAGAATTGCCAATAATACTGTTAATTAACAAGGGGTTTTTGAACAGATAAGTTGCATGGCTCATTATTCCTTCTGCATGACTTGGGTCTACATCTTTTTTACTTTTATATTGTTCAAGTAAATAGGTTAATAAATTAAATTTCTCTTCACTGACGTTTAATAGATAAGCATAATAGTTTCTGCTTTCAAGCGCTACATCTTCGTATGATTCAATTTTGCTATGATTATCCCAGGGGTTGATAAGATTAAACATCTGGGTTGAACCGTGAGAGGAAATATCTTGCAATCTTAGTGCATGCCGGCTATGTGGCCGGCCATAAACATCAGCACGCCCATAATTCATCCCAATATAAATCGGAGCATTTGGCCACATGGTTTTTATCTGGATAATCTCTTCTTTCTTTAACGCTAAACTGGCATGAATGCCTAAAAGCTTCGCGACAAATTCGGGTGAGGAGAGACCTGCGTGTCGATCCGCATGATTATGGGCTGAAAACCACCATGCTGTATCATTTTTTGATTCTGGCATGCCTGATTCAGCATCAAAATAACAAGGAACAATGCGTTCTAATATTTTTACTAGCAATGCGTTGGTTTTAACGCCTGCTGTATCTGAACTGATTGTATCCAGGGCGTCAACACTGAAAGTGAATACATCGTGATGTGTTTCTGGATCCTTATAGTAAACATTCAAAAAGCGCCGAGTGAGAAGATCTTCCCTTGAGCGTTCGTTTGATGGCAAGCGAATTTCAATGGAACCGCCGGGCAACTCAGTGATTAAATGTTGTAGCTTCGCTCGACCATCCTCGCCTTCATTGAGTATGCAGTCTATTATCGCGAGTAAATAACAATCTCCAACCGCGCCTTGTTCTATAGTAACCTGCTTCGGTAGCAGGGAAAGTCGTGAACGAGCCATATAAACATCCAAAATAAAAACCAGTAAACTATAACGCTACCAGTTTGATCATTTTTTGTCAATGCTAAAAATTAAGTACACGGACTGAATCATAAAGAATTTGGGTGAGCGTCGCAATTTTTTATGTTGTTGATGGATTGAATATTAATGCCCTTAATTGTTGGGCTTGTGAGTGTGTTTTTTAAGTACTCTATTAAAGGGGTGTTGACCACCTTATGCTCAATTGAGGATGCTTGACGAAACATTAAAACTTGATTGTTCCAAAATAAAAAACCAACATGTGAGACATTAAGATGTGTACCAATGGTTTCAGTTAGGTCCCAATTAGGACGTACAATACTCATCATGGTGCCATTGGGGATTTGATTAAATAGAAAGTGGTTGGGCTCTCCTGCTTCATTGAAGAGTGAAGTCAGTGGTATATATGGAATCATTGCTGTTTGTGCCTTGGGTAATTGCGCGCCTTCTTTTTTTAATTCATTGAGTCGCCTGAGTTGCTCCTCTTTAGATAGGTTTTTAATTCTGATGCGTGATTCTGATAAATGCTGATACCAGTTGGGTTTATTAATCAGGGCAGTTGCTTGTTGTGCAACTGGATTTTTCATTTCATCAACCACACGTGTTGTAATGTCGGTAATAAATCCTTGTTGTTGGTTGTTTGGAAGCCAATCGAGTGACATAAAATGATTTCGTGTAATAAATGAAACATGACCTGATTGGTAACGAACTTTGTCGATACACTGTTTAAATTCGTTGAGATCAGACGAAAACGAAATGGCTAGAACTGTATCTATATATGTTTCACAATCAAAAGCATCGGTTCTGTATTTTGGATACGCGTCATAGTGACTAGATTCCCCCTCACCAAGCGGGTTAAGTTCATATGGCACCTGAAGAAATTGTTCACTTACCTTGTTGAGTCGTTCTTCTATTGAATGGGTCGGCTTGCGCGATAAGCTGTGATATAGTTTAGAAATATTGACATCCATTGTGTTTGCGCAGGTGATTGTTAGTGGCAATGAAAAGCCAAAGATGATAGTGGTCAAGCGTATAAAGCGGATGTTCATCATGTTAATATCTTGTCATAAATAAAGAACATGGTAGCGTCTTATGTATTAAGGGAGCAAGTATGTTAAATGCGATATGGTTAACAATGATTTTTTTATCGGTGATTGTAGGCGCTTTTATGGGGCGACTCGATCAAGTGGTCCACGCGGTGACGGCGTCAGCAAAATTAGGGTTTGAATTGGCGTTAGGACTAGCGGGAATAATGGCTTTGTGGCTAGGTATTATGGAAATTGCTTCAACGTCAGGACTGGTTAAACGCATTGGTGTGATTTTACGACCTATTATGTGCAGATTGTTTCCGGACGTTCCTGCGGAGCATCCTGCCATGGGCGCTATGATTATGAATATCTCAGCAAATATGCTGGGACTTGCGAATGCGGCCACACCTTTTGGCTTGCAAGCCATGAAAGAATTACAGAATTTAAATGTACACGTGCATACCGCCACGGACTCCATGTGTACTTTTTTAGCCATTAACACGTCAAGCGTTCAGCTCATTCCAGCAACCGCCATTGCCTTTCTTGCTGCAAATGGAAGCCTAAATCCAAGCAGTATTATTGTGAGCTCATTGGCGGCAACTCTTGTTTCCACGGCTGTAGGATTGGTTGCTGTTAAACAATTGGCGAAGTTACCTATATATCGTATTAAATTAGCGGATAATTTATGAGTGATGTTGCATCGATTTTTTCAAATGGGCTTTTTCTTTTATTTGTTGTTGGAATTCCTTTGTATGGGGTGCTAAAAAAAATAAATGTCTTTGATGCATTTATTCTCGGCGCTAAACAAGGATTTGACCTCAGCGTTTCTTTGATCCCGTATTTAATTGCGATGATGGTTGCCGTTGGGATGTTACGCGCCTCTGGTTTTTTTGACTTAATATATACGCTATTGGCACCGTTTTTAACTGCGATTGGGATGCCGGCTGAATTGTTACCGCTTGCATTGATTCGTCCATTTTCAGGAAGTGCGTCAACAGGCGTGATGGCTGAGTTGATTCACACTCATGGTGGCAATGCCTTGATTTCAAAAACAGCTGCAACGATGATGGGCAGTACAGAGACAACGTTTTATGTTATTGCAGTCTATTTTGGCGCAGTCAATATACGACGAACTCGTCATGCTATTCCTGCAGGCTTGCTTGCAGATTTAGCAGGGATTATTGCGTCTGTATGTGTGTGTCGATATTTGTTTTAACTTAATCTTTTGTTGTCTGTTTTGTTGTTTTTGGCAAGTTGAGTGGTTTCGTATAATTTCAATTGTGCAAGGGTTTTATGTGCATGGAGTTTAAATGATGCTAACTCTCTTGAGGGGATAGACAATGCGCGAGGCAAAGGTACAGTCGATGGATTATGTGGGGTATGGTTAACATGAAATTCATAATGACAGTGAGGGCCGTCTGCAAGACCTGTTTGTCCAACATAGCCAATAATTTGCCCGCGTTTAACATAAGATCCACGCGATAAGCCTTTTTGAAATCGCAGCAAATGAGCATAAAGCGATGTGTAGGTACTTTGATGAGATATCTTAATCATATTTCCATAGCCAGGATGTCGATCTATCTTTTCAATTCGCCCATCTCCTGTTGCATGAATGGGTGTTCCAATCGGCGCAGCTAAATCAATCCCTCGATGTGGTCTTCGGTAGTGAAGAATTGGGTGCATTCTAGATAGGCTGAATGTGGAACTGATGTGACTAAAGTGAATAGGATAGCGGTTAAAAGCTTTTTTTAGGCTCGTCCCTTGGGGTGTAAAGTAACCGGTGTCACCAGTTTTTGATTCATACCTTATGGCTTCATGTGTGTTGCCTCGGGCGGTATAGGATAATGCTAAAATTTCGCCTGTGTTGATGAGCTTATTCTGTAGGTAATAGGCTTTGTATAAAATAGTAAATTGATCGCCTGCGCGGACATCGCGTGCAAAATTAATGTCCCAATTAAAAATGTCTGTCATCTGGCGTATCAGTTGATGAGGGATTCTTCTTCTATTCGCAGTACCATAGAGGGAGCCTTGGATTGTGGCTGTAATATAATTTGTCTGAGACGTTAGTTTTTTTGTTTCTAGCGTAGACGTATAGTGCGTATCTTGACGCGTTATAACCAGTGTATTTAAATTAGAAATGGGCATGATTAATTTATCGAGCATTTTATTATGAATCAATAACTGTATTTCTTGATCTGGTTTAATTGAGCGCAATTCTTTTGCATAGGGGTTGTTGTGAAGTATAGCTTGCAGTGTTTGGGGTTTCAGCCCGCTGCGCTTGAAAAGCGTAGCAAGAGAATCGCCGCGTTTTGTTTTTAAAGCTTGCCATTCGGAAGGAGGTGTTGTGACTGGCGTTGGTTTGTGTGTTAAATTTTCTTTTATAGTTTTTAATTTGGGAAGCGAAACGGATTGGTGAGTATAAGTAGACTGCGTTGAATTATTCCACAAGAGAAATAAACAGATAAAAAACAACGCAACAACGATAAGCGCAAGATACTTTGCGCGCATTTTTGTTCTGATTGCATTAAAATTATGTTGTCTACGACCCATCATATACCTTTGAGTACTACCTATTATCAATAGAAGATAGCTTGATTAAATTATCCGGGCTAAGATACTAGCTGCGGGAACTTAGGTCAATCATTTATAGGGTTATGTGTAATGAATCATGAAGAAAATATTTATGAAGATTTGATGCGTGGGTGTGAGGAAGTCTTACCTGCCGACGAATTGAAGTTAAAACTTGCTCAAAATAAGCCATTATTAATAAAAGCTGGTTTTGATCCAACGGCGCCTGATATTCATTTGGGGCATACTGTATTATTAAATAAATTACGTCAATTTCAGCATCACGGTCATCATGTGATGTTCCTTATAGGAGATTTTACAGCAATGATTGGTGATCCAACGGGAAAAAACGCAGCGCGTGCACCCTTGGAGAAAGAACAAATCATTGAAAATGCAAAAACATATCAAGACCAAGCCTTTAAAATTTTAGATCCAACGAAAACAACAGTTGTGTTTAACTCAACGTGGTTAGAAAAGTTAGGATCAGCGGGTCTCATTCGATTAGCAGCCACACACACGGTTGCTCGAATGTTAGAGCGTGATGATTTTCACAAAAGATACACAACAGGTCAGCCCATAGCAATTCATGAATTTCTATATCCACTGATTCAAGGATATGATTCAGTCGAGTTAAAAGCTGATGTTGAATGTGGGGGTACAGATCAAAAATTCAACTTGTTAATGGGTCGGGAACTACAAAAACATTTTGGATATAAGCCCCAGGTTATTTTAATGACACCATTAATTGAAGGGTTAGATGGTGTAAAAAAAATGTCTAAGTCACTGAATAACTATATTGGTATTCAAGAGTCGCCTGACGACATGTTTGGTAAATTGATGTCGATATCGGATACATTAATGTGGCGTTATATTGATTTATTAAGTTTTAAATCAACGCTTGAAATCCAACAGATTAAACATGCTGTAGCAGAAGGGATGAATCCACGAGATGTTAAAATCGAATTTGCGAAGGAAATCGTGGAGCGCTTTCATGATAAAGCTGATGCACAACGTGCTCATCAACATTTTATTGAACGATTCCAGAAAAAAGAAATTCCAGACGAACTAGAAACTCAGCACGTAGATTCAGCTTCTTATAGTACGTTTCCACAGTTGTTAAAGCAGCTGGATCTTTCAAAAAGCACGTCAGAAGCAATTCGCCTTATAAAGGAAGGGGCTGTTAAAATTGAAGGGGAAAGGGTCAGTGATCCAACCATGAGCCTTGAGACAAATAAAACCTATATTATCCAAGTCGGTAAGCGTCGTATTGCAAAAATCAATATTTTTTAAAAAAGTGTTTGACAAAGGGGCGCGAAATGACGAGAATAGCGCCTTGCCTTGAGGGCACGATGATTAAGAAGATAGAGACAAACTGAATGGGTACCTTGTTAATGAAATGAGTGCTTGCGAACGAAAAAGTAATAAAGCCTGTGATAGCAGGCAGTTGGGATAAACTGAAGAGTTTGATCCTGGCTCAGATTGAACGCTGGCGGCATGCCTAACAAATGCAAGTCGAACGGCAGCACGGTTAAGTACTTGTACTTAATAGGTGGCGAGTGGCGGACGGGTG
>CANNJI010000007.1 GCA_947504875.1 Legionellaceae bacterium | reverse complement strand
TGGGGAGTGTTCTCAATATGCTCTTGACTGCCTGTAATTTGAACAATGACACTATTATTTTCTGATACCATTTTATCGATTTCCCTACCGCCCTCATGACAGTAGCTTTTACCTTATTTTTGTCTCACTGTCGCTGGCACAGAGGGAAGGTGTAACTTTGAAAACTTCTTGATACTTATTGTTTAACTTCGGATGCCAAATATCATCTGTTTTTAATAGCTGACGCACGATATATTGCTCACGGCCTTTTTGCATTTCATCAGGCTTACCATAGGGTACACCTGAGAAATTTATCACCTTGTATTTATGCATAACAATATACTCCTGAAGTGAAAACTACACGGCATGCTATCAAATGACTCATATGAGATCAATTCGTTTGGTAAAAGACTTTTAATGTTCATATGTAATGCTTCGGTGAGGAGCCTCAAATCTTCTATCTGAAATACTACATAGGATTAAAAAGGTCTACCCCAGATTTCTTTTTGATGTATTGTACAAAAAGCTCATGTGCTTCGAGCTCATCTGCCGTTGCATTAACGACTGGGGAATTACTTGTTAAGTTATCGACCTGCTGACCACGAGAAACCATCAATGATTGTTCTTGCGTATCTTCTATCAATAAATTTGCTTGTCCTCCCGTCATTGCCAGATAAACAAATGCGAGTAACTCTGCATCTAATAACGCACCATGTAGCTGTCGATTGCTATGATTCACATGGTATCGTTTACATAAGACGTCGAGGTTATTTCGTTGCCCGGCATGTTTGCGTTTAGCCAGCACCAGTGTATCTAATATTTGGCACTGAGATTCAATGGTTGCTTTAATTTTGGCGTGCTTTAATTCAGCATTTAAAAAACCAACATCAAAAGGAGCATTATGAATAATAAGTTCAGCCCCTTTAATAAAGGCCATGAAATCATCTGCAATATCTATAAATCGAGGTTTATCTTGCAAAAATTCAGTGCTAATCCCATGCACACGAAATGCCCCCGCCTCAATTTCACGATCAGGATTTAAATATACATGAAATTCCTGTCCTGTTAGACGCCTGTCTATCAGTTCTAAACAGCCAATTTCAATGACACGATGACCCTGTTCGTGACCAATACCTGTGGTTTCTGTATCCAATACTATTTGTCGCATGTGCTCCACTCGTCTTTGCCCTTATTGCTTATAAAAATCATCCAGTATTCCGCCTTGAATAAATTATTCAACTTATTAGATATTAACTTATAGTAACTGACTAACGATTTAATAGACAGTTACTATAACTCGAATCACATAGCATTCATCTTACCTCGCCTCGAGGGTCCATTTTTAAATAATAATACTCACCATTACTGCGGCTAAGCTCCGACACCGTGTTGTAAATTAGAGGATAGTTTATCCGTCCATGACCAAATTGTTCGGTCTTATAAACGGGAATATCTGTTTCCTTTGCAAATCGTTCTAACGCAATATTGATGTCTTTGTGCTCATTCTCATGTGAAAACTCACCCAAAAGAATGGCGCTTACATCCTTCAATAAACCAGCTTGGCGCAAATGATTAAGAGAACGATCAATCCTATAGCCTTTTTCACCCACTTCCTCAAGAAACACTATTTTTCTTTCGGTTTGAATTTGCCAGGGAGTCCCAATACTGGACTCAACGATTGTTAAATTACCACCGGTTAAACGCCCTTTTACAGAATTAACAGCGGTTGCCGCATCATTCAATGGTTTTAAATTGCTGATGAACGGAACCGATGAATTGCCAGCTATAATTTCAGCGACTCTCATATAATTTTCGGGGTCTTGATCTGGATCTAAAATTTGAGCGAATCCAGCAGCATGAATTGTTTGCCAATGCCATTGTTGCGATAAGAATAAATGTAATGCTGTATTATCACTGAAACCAATAAAGATTTTTTCGTGCGCGGGCTTTGGCAATAGAATGAGTCGATCAATTAATCGCGCACTTCCATAGCCCCCACGGAGAGTCCATAAAATAGTGTTTGTAGATTCATCATAAAGGGCATTTTTCAGTTGTTCAAATCGTTCATTATCCCCACTCGCATGAAAAGGAATATCCCGTGTGATGTCCATAGAAGGAAATTCAACATTTAAGTTAGATATGCGTTGAAGTTTCGCCATTTTTTCAGGAGAAACGCCAGATGCAGGAGAAATTATTTTTATAATTCGTGATCCGAGGATGTCTATAAAACGTTGATTTGTTACTACAGAGTTATAATCCATGTGTGTGTTTGAGGTTTTTTGGTTAGACATGATGACCTCTGTACTGCGACTACTGTTGTGAGTCTAGTGTTACATTTTATAACGACTCATCAGCTGATAGCCAGAGGGTATTCAATTTTTTTTGTCCAGTATAAAAATGATATAGTATCAGAATATTGGCTTTACTTAGGCATGATTTGAGTTCCCTCAGATAAATGATGCGTTTTTTCAACTGGCATAGACGCATATAATCTAATTTTAACCAAATTGGGTGAATTACTAAATCGCGCTACATCTAATGTGTAAGTATTTGGATGGCCATCTGGTGATGTATGAAATGCGAGTAAATCTTGAGTTTCATCAATAGTTAATTTTAACATGTCGCTGGGTTTTTTTCCTTCAAAATTTTTAATGTCCCGACTGGCACCATAGGATTCCAATAACTGAATAGCCAAAAGATCCCTTCTAGCATAAGCGATATGAAGTGCGGTATTGCCTTTGGTAGGTTCTTGATAATCAATCCCCTCATCAGCACCCAAAGCCAATAGTTGAGCAGCCAATTTTAGATTGCTCGTATTGATTGGATACCCACTACCAGTCTTGTCTTCATAACCTTTAGCAAGGGCTAATTGCAATGCAGTTTGTTTGACATGACTAATGGTATAAGGCTCGGATGAAAACACGCGATGAAGTAACGGTTTTTCCGTTACTCGCAACATAGAATCAGTCGTATTGATCCAGGTTAATCGTTGCTCCCGAGTTTGATACTGTTCGGACATCTTTAATAGCGAATGAGCCCTGTCATTCTCTGCATTGCCAATTAGCCATGTAAATTGAGTACAACCATTATGTACTTGCAAATTTAAATTCAGACCTTTTCCCAATAATTGTCCTATAACTTCTATATCTAAATAAGGAAAATAAGAAAATATGGTGTCTTTGGTATGATACTGTGGGCTGCAATTCCAAACTGTATTTACAGCGTTGGCATCAATGAGGCATGCCGCTAATCGAGGTGCTATAGTGGCTCGCTCATAATCACGAAGATTATACGCTTCTTTACCCCCACACAATGCTATGCATTGTTCTTCTATCGTTTGCATTATAATCTCCCGACATTCTAGGTTTATTATAAATATAGACTTCGTGCGGTTATAATACAAAGTAGTAAATTGACCTTAAGGGATGACGTATGCGTCACTGTGGCTCATCGTAGAAGATTCCTCGCTATGCTCGGAAAGAAGTGGAGAGTTATAACTGATGTATGTATTAGGGATTTAAAATGGTGCGCCCGGAAGGAATTGAACCTCCGACCCTCTGGTTCGTAGCCCACTGCTCACTTTATAATCTCACTTAAAATCAACACCTTACGATGCATCAATATCGTAAAAAACGGCTTGGAACGGTGTAAAACGGTAGTGTACTGTCACAGTTATGCCACGTTTATGCCACAGTTCCTGAACCGTATTGTCACTTCTTGCCGCATGAATCAGTACATCAATTTCTGCGATTGTTGATTTTGTTTTCTAATTTTTTAAGCGATTTTATGATTTTCGTGAAGGATGGTGGGGTCTCGTAGAACATTGCAGCATCAATCATTTTTGAAAAGTCAGATGATAAGTTTTTTTGATTTTGTTCATCAGGAATCAAACGTAATTGTCCATTTATACAATCATCATAATGAGCATAACTGGCATTAAAGAAAGCCTTTTTATATAAAATAACATCTTTTAATATGTCGATTCGTGATAGTGCGTCTTCCCCCACCCATGATTGATCTAACATAAATAAATCATACCAGTGTCTTGACAGACGATCAGGCGTTGTTTGGATGCGAGCTCGATGACACTCGACATGAATTAGTGTGATTTTTTCCCAATAGGTGCGAATGGGAGATAGCACATCAACCACCGGCTTTGGCAATGCAATATGAGCGGGGACAATATTAATGAGGTATGGTGTAATTTGTTGTTTGTTGCACGGCTCAATGCTATTTCGGATTCCAAATTCAAGCAAAACATGGTCGCGCAAGTAAATTTGTGATGATGAATTCACGATGCTGGGGTAATAAAAACGCAATTGCTCGCCATCATTACTTAATGTAATCTCGTAAGAAGTAGAGGAAAGCAGAGTAGATATCTTGTCTTTTAAATAAGGTAATATGGTTTCTGAAACATAATGCTGTAGCTGTTGTTTCAATACATCGCTGACTTTTTTTAACTGTGAGCGACTGATATTGTCTAATTCTAGCTGGTTATAAAAATGACGATAATCAATGGTGATGTCACAATCTTCGGAAAAGCGTTTAATTAAATTAAATCCTTTGGATAAAGAGGTGCCTCCTTTAAAGGCCATGTGTACTGGGAGCGAAAATAAGGTTTCCAAGAGCCAACAAACCCACAAATCTTTTTCGATAATAAGATCCGATACGTCCAATTGATCGGCGGACTGCCTAAAGAAGGAAAGTTTTTCTTCTATGGGTAATTCAAAAAAATTCATCGGGCTCTCTCTTGCTGGTACTTATAAAATACATCGGCCATCCAAGCAGGCATCTGTTCAACGAGTTCAAATAGTTTTTCAAATTCTTCCGTTGAAACACGTTGTTGTATGTGGTGGATGGTTTCCGTGGTGACTTGTTCCCGCCCCAGATACCTGAGCGCTGAAATAGCTAATCCAGTTGTTGTTCTTGGTTCAATCAGTCGGCTGGGGTTGGTATGTTTTAATCGGATGGTTCGATTCGCTAGTTTTAATGTTCGTGTGTTGCCATTTGTGTAGAACACAAGACGCATAGGCACTTGAGTGGTAAGTTGTAACTGTCTCGCTGCTTCCGCACCATGTATTGCAATCGTTTCACCAGTAGAATGGGTTAGTGTTTCAGCGATTTCCAGAGCGGATGGGAGCTGTTCTTTTAAATTAGATAAATTATTGAGTTTTATAAAAACACCACGAGCAACTCGCTGAAGTTCACCTGCTTGAACTAATCGACTAAGGATTTGACGAATATTTTCAGTCGATGCAAAACCTCTTAATGCGTTAGCGGCAAAAGGTTTTCCTTCGGGAAGGAGCGAAATATATTCTTTAACTTTATTTATTGCTGCCATTATTTTTACCTCGTTTGTCACTAATTATAGCATAATATGTGACAAAAATTAAAAATAAGATGCTTTGATATTGGAAATTACAATGTCAGTGTTTAGGGATTTTATTCTAATTTGTCACGAATAAACATATAAATTGTGACAATATGCAATAAATAAGCAGGTGTGAGTCTGATGTGTTTGTGGAAATAATTAATATTTTAAAATTAGATTGGCCACGAAGTGCGTGGCTTATTTAATATCCAAAATAACTTTTAATGTGCTTATGCCATAGAGGAACAATTCTATCCTGTCACAAGCGCGCAACGAAATCAGTGCGCTTATCAGAAAGAAATAACTGATGACATAGAAAATGTAGTTGTCAGAATTAACAGATGAAATAAGGGACAAGAATGAAAAAGGTACACACCTATCGCATGTTGGCGTTATGCACTTCAACTGATTGATTAATAGCGTATTAAATCTAATTTACGCAGTTTTTCACACAAAAATTGAGGTTCAAAGTTGGTGCAGGGCAATCTATTGATTAGATTATGGTTATTTATTCAAGTGCACCACTGATGCATCATGAAATGAATCACTGAAGCGCCTGACTCGCGTTATGGCTGAATCAATTCATTATATTTACCTATCGCCGCCTGCCTCAATTTTTCAAAATCTTCCTGATTAAATTTCAGCAGCTCAGCGGACATGTTTTTAATTAATGCATTCATCTGAATAATGAGTTGCTGGCAGTGTTGCTCAACAGGAGCAGAAATCGGCATCTGTTGTTCATCCACATGCTGCATGCCCACATGAATTAATCGATTAATAACGTTTGATATCGAATCATCATATTGAATAGCCAGTGATGACAAATGACTGTGCATGGGTTTTGATAATGAAACTGATAATCTTGGCATGACATACTCCTTATCGTTCTAGTTCTTTAATGTGCACGGGTTCTTTTAAAGTGGCTGATTTTTCAAAGCGTAATTCAGAAACAGTAGGCGCCACTCGTTTTGCCTGCTCGTCAACGTCAAATGTTTTTTTCTTATCAATCACAGGCTGAAATGATAGGTTACTGTGTTCTTGGAAGCGACGTACATGAGCCATTAATTGCCGACTTGAAATCATATCCAATGCCGCTTGCTTTTCATCATGATTGCGTTGAATCGCTTCAACCAATTGTGTTTTGTCGTCGGTTACCAGCGTCATACCATGAATCGCACGGGAAATTTGCACATAAAAATTCTTACACGTGGCACCAAAGCGGTGATACGATTCCATGAGACCAATGCCATAGGGCGCATCTTTACCTTGGACTTTGTAATTGGTCAGCACATAGCTGTAATCAAGATGCTTGAGGGCAGGGTGACTGTTTTGTAGTGTGATGGATTGGTCATCTTTCGTTGTAACAATCACACTGCTCTGTTGAATGGCTTGCATTGTAAGCATTTCACCATTACGAATCCCATCAGCTTTAAAATTACGCGTCCACATGACTTTGTCTCCTGATTGCAGTGCGAGTGGCTTCGTTTGATAAATCTCTAGCACGCGTTCAAAAGGCGCGGTATGCGTTTTATACTGAGGTAACGATTTCAGCGAGAAGTTAACGTTTGTGCCTTTGTCATTGATAAGTGGCAATACATTATCGCGACGGTGTTGAGGCGAAATAGTACCGACAGAATAATATTGATTGCGTTCAACACCATGTTTTTTAAAATCCTGGTTAAAGCGCACTACATCTCCCTTTTGATAATAAGCAATAAACCGTTGTTGCACGGCCTCTATGGGTTTGGATTTCAGCGTGGTTTGCATCAATTCAGTGCCTTTCAACGCACCTTCTTTTTTTAACCCGTTACGTAGCAGTGTTGTAATGGACTCACGATCACTATGGGTCGGCGCAAAAAGCAATGTGTCATCACGTTCTTTTTTGGAAAGCGCTAGCCAATGATTCGCAATCCATTGAATGCGTGCTTCATGCGTGTTCAGCTCTTGGATATCCAGTTTTTGCATGGCGTCTTGTATTTGGCCTTGCGTCGCATGCACCACAGCTTCTTTTAAAACGAGGTTTTGTTGCCGCACAATATCATCCATTAAGGTGGTTTCAATGCCATAATCTTGAATTAATCCAAATATTCGTCCGTTATTAACGCTTGGTAATTGTGCCTTATCACCAACCAAAATAAGGCGGGATTGTGTGCGTTCAATATGTTTCAACAGTTCATGGCCTTGCGGTGAAGACAGCATCGATGACTCATCCACTATGAAGACTGTTTTGTTTAAAGAACCCGTCTTGGCATTTTTTAATTCTTGATACACGGTAGGAAATACATCTGAGGAAATGCCTGCTTTGGTTTGCAGTTCGTTAGCCGCAGAGCTCGCGACAGCTATACCACGCATTTGATACCCTTTGTCTTCAATGAGTAGACGTGCTTCAGCCAACATCGTCGTTTTAGCGACCCCAGCATAGCCTTGGATCGCTAAAAAACGGTCTTTTGTGGTCAATACGGTTGCCATGGCTTGTTGTTGAGAGGCTGTCATGGGGTTTTGTCGATGTGATGCGCGACTTTTTTGAAAGGCAATCACCTCATGATGACGCGCTATGGGTATAATGGCTTCTTTGTTACTTTCAATTCGAGCAATGGTTTCAACTTCCATCGAGAGTAACCATGGGGTTGTCAGGTGGATTTGTTTGGTCTTTATGCACTGGGCAGCATATAGATTTTGCGCTTCTTTTTCCTGGTGTATTGCGGCTTTAATGGTTTCCTGTGAAATGGCTTTTTCATGCACCAAACTGTGTTTCAGGCTTTCAGCAAGCAAAGCGCGTTCAGTAAAAACTGAAACGCGTTGACTTAAGGTTTCCACAGCAACCGACACACACGCTTTAGCTAAATCAGATTCAGTGACAAGCACGTGACCTTTGATACGATTAATAAATGAGCCTAACTTCTCTCTAATGATTGAGAGTCTGCTATCAGGCATAAAACGATCACCGCGCTGCTGCATGAATGCCTGCGCATCAAAATCCAGTGCTTTCGCACGCGCATGCCAATCAGCTTGCAAAGTATCCATATCATGCTCTTCTTTACCGTTTCTTGTAATCAGCGTGGCGGCAGACGCGCTTTTTGCACCGGCCCATCCTTTTTCCTCCATCAGCCGTTCAATGTCTTCGCGGCGTCTCGAAAATTCAGATAACACGACGTCTGGGATACCGTCAATTTCAAATAACCCGTCCCCCGTTAATCGTAATTGAAAGCCTGCCTCTTTCAGACTATTCGCCAAATGTTGACGATATAACAACCCACAATAACGCTGATGGTTTTGAATCTGCTCAACAACACCAAACGTGCGTGATTTATCACTTGCAAGCGATCGTGCTTTGCCATCCAGAAACGTCATATTCAACGTCACGCAATGGGTATGTAATGCGGGATCGTTGGCACGAGAGCTCGGTTGTCTAAATGATGCAACCAATAAATTCCCCGTATTTTTATAGATGATTTCACCATTAGAGCGTACCCTTGTTTGCGCAAATTCAGTTTCAATTTTTGCAATGGCATGCTCAACAGCCGCATCATGAAACTTCAATAATTCTGGTGCAGCACCCAACCCCACTAATAAGGACACACTTTTAGGTGCTGAAAACGTCATATCAAAACCAGGTCGATGCTCACCTTGTGGATTTTGAAGTTTTTGACCATTCGGCAATATGCCTTGCAACAAATTCAGCAAAAGGTTCCCATCAATCTCATCACCAAGCTTGAGGTATTGTTTGCCAGCACCCAGCCATTGCATGGCGTTGGCATCACTTTGATAATACTCAATCGCTTGCATGTAGTAATCATGAGCGTTTTTTGCAGATTCTAACGGTTTCACGCTAAGCATAATATTAGTCCAAATACTCGTTAACCCACTCTTTGGGCGATAATGGAATGGTTTCCTTCGCAGTCAAAAATGCAGCCTCTTCATCCTGATTTGATGCGTGCTTGGGTTTTATCTCATTGATGATGAAGGTGCGTGTTTTCAATCCCTCCGAAGCTATGGTGCGTTTCTCGTATTTAAGATTTAATTGAGTGACCGGGTATTTGCCCGGCAAGCGCACAAAACACGATAAATTAGGTAACTCAAGAATTTCAGGATAGGACACAACAGGACGAATCACGCGTTGATTACCGAGAGAAATGCCATCGCGTACGCTATTGGCACCATAAGAATATTGTTCACGTGACTCATCAACATCTTCCTCACCTAACTCACGCGACACAAGACGTGCCATGTCGCTGCTCGCACTTCGAAAGAAAAAACGTGTGTTTAGTAAATCAAAAATTTCTTGTGCACCGCTTCTGCCATAGACTTTTTCTAGCTGTGAAAAACTTTGCATGCCTAATAAAAAACAGCCGCCAAATTTACGTACTTCAGCAATCGTTTCACCCAATAAAGGTAATTTATGCAGACTGGGTAGTTCATCGCAAATAAACCAAACACGTCGATTTGAATCTGGTGTCATGCTAAGCATGGTAAGAGACGCCATCGCTAACCACATGGACATCAATGGTTTTAACGATTTATGGTGCTCACCATTGGATGAGATAAAAAGCCAACCGGATTGACCTTCATCTAACAAATAATCACGAATGGAGAATGACTGGCCCTGAATCCCTTGCAATGACTGCATGGATTTTAGATAGGTGGTGATGACAGACCGAATTGAAATCGCTGTTTTTTCAATTTTACCACTCATTAATGTAGCCGCTGGTGTGCCTGCCAAATACGTTTCCAATTGTGAAAAATCGCTGGTTATCAACAGTTGAAGCAATCGCTCTAAAGAGCGATCTTTATCATCACGCATAAGGCTTGCAGCAGACACAAACACGGTACGTGCCGCATTGATCCAAAATGGATCAGACTCACCATGCACGGGGATCAGGCTTTCTGCCATGTTTTCTAAATCAGCGTCATGGGGCGCTTCACACCACAAGTCCCAAGCACCGCACCTTGCGTCAAATGGATTTAAAATTATATCGCGTGTGGCTTCAAAATAATGAGGTATAAAAGCGCAGCCCTTGTCATACACGATCACTCTATCCCCACGTCGCTTTAATGCGTCCATGAGTTTCATCATCAACTGACTTTTGCCTGTGCCAACGGTTCCATGCACCAATAAATGCTGCACCTCACTATCTTTAATCAGTGGAAAGCCATCCAGCGTAATATCCGATTGCACTTTGTTTTTGATTATTTGGCGTGTAACGACAAAAGACTTCTCCAATTGACTACCACGCACAAATTGATTTTGGCTTTGAAATTTACCTTTTTTAATAAAGTACCAAGACAGCAAGGTAGCCAAAGCCAATGACGCACCCAATGCCATCCATGCACATTGGATGAATCGATTCAAACACATGGCGGTTATTTTTGGATAATACGGATGTGTTGTAAGCGAATGTACCGATTGCCTCAATACACCACCAGGGTAGGGGATATTAAACACGTGCTCCTTGCCAACGAGTTTTAAAACAGTGGCCACTTCATAATTTGCCACTTGAATGAGCATGTCTTTAGGAATGAAATACCAGACGCATAACGCACAAATTACCACCCAACTGATGCAATGGACGTTAAAGAGTGCCTTGTTAATCTGAAACAACATTCGCAGATTATGAAACGCAATTTGACCACCGCGGGTAAAGTGTTTGTGGTTTGGTTCTTGGCTCATGCTGTCTCCTATTTATTTTGGGCAAAGCAGTGGCTAGCACTGCATTAACAGTGTTTAAATTTTGTCTTATTTAGATCGTGCTTTTAACGGGTTGATTAATTCATAGATGCCGTGTCTATTGCTTCTTTTGCAAAATATTTTTTGAGAAAAACAAAGAGCACGCTAGCGCCTAGACGAATGGCCTCCATTTCAATTAAAAACGCCATAATCGCAGCCGTCAGTCCAAAGGCTACCATCACCATCAAACCTACAAACGGCCAACCAGCAATCGCGGTTGCAGTAAATAGTAGTGCGGTGAATATAACGTAAGCCATACGGGTAATACGGGTCATTTGCTGCATTAAGAAATCACCCGTTTTTAATTTGGGACGCAACTCATCATGGAAAATAACGAATTTTCCAGCAAAAGCAGGCACACCCAACGAGAACAAGAAAGAGATCAAAAATGAACCGCCCACAAAACAAATCAATTTGAGGTTTCGATCCATGTCCGATGGATTCCACTCCAAGGGAATGCACACCAGTCCTATTGCAAGGGTTGTCGCAAGCAAGACCAAAAACCAATTTAACGTCCATCGACGCACCTCGCGGTAATACGCAGGTGACTCCATGATCTCAACATCAAGCTGTTTCATGGTTTCCATATCATCAGCAATTGCTTGCTTTAAGTCTTTCATATTCATGATTTCTCCTGTTTATCATCATTGTTTCTAAATGAAGGCACAACCGCACCACGTTTTGCATTACTCTGTCCAATCTCAAGTCGATGCGCCGTATCATCAGCAAGATGATCGACTGTTGCTTGTAATATCTGCTTTTTATCTTGAACCGAATCATATGACTGAACTACTTTTTGATTCACGTCAATTTCCATTGCCTGCTTGTCACTCAGATTAATACCTAGCCCTAAATCCTTTGCCTCGTGGGTGAGCTGATCTCCAGATGATGCATATCTAGCATCCAACGATTGCGACTGCTTTGAAATGTCATGTGCCGCTTGTTGATAAGCTTTGTCGACTTGCGTGCCTTGCTGATTATCACCAAATCGCGCAATAACGGCCTCTCGCTCTTGTTGCATAAATTCACGGCCCAATCCCTGCAAGGTTTGTACGCTATGCCTATCCCCTGGATGTGAAAATAATTGATCACGAGTATGATCTCCAACACGAGACGCCACAAAAGCCGGAAACGTTTGATCAAGATTCTCTGTAATTTGATCGCCTTGAGATTTCACATACGATGTCGCTTTACTAATTCGTTCACTTCTTGCAAGTGAGGCATCAACGTTTTGGCTCGCCACTTCTGCATGACGCAAATCAGCGCCCATTTGATTAGAAAGATTGGCGCCTTGAGATTGGGTATCATCGAAATGATGATTTTTAACAAAATGCTGCACATGGCTGAAGGCTTGATTAAAATCAGCCGCTTCACGTGCGGTGACTCCTACATCAACCGAATCATGTGCACGATCACCACTGGTTGAGGTTCGATTAGTACTGGTTGAAACAGCCCCACCAATATCAATCAATCCACGCGTTGCAGCACGAACAGCTCCAGTGACCATTGATGGCATTTTCAATCGCCCATTAATCCCTGAACTGGTGAGTGCCGTCAGCGCCTCATCAGTTGAAACGCCTGTGCGCTTCGCAACATCAGAGGCAATATGGCTCATGGTCGATAAGGCTTCTTGATACTGGCCTGTTTCACTCGCAGAGACGCCTTGACCCAAACGCATGTCATGGCCTTGGAGGCGTGACAATTGCATGGCTTTATGTGCAGCATTTGAAACTGATGACTGGAAGCTTTGATGAGCACTGCTACTGGCCTGTTTAGATGCCTCTTGTGCTTCATTCAAACTACCACTCAATCCATCCGTGCTATGCATCGACAACGCGCCTTTGGTCATACCAGGTGACACATCAAATACTGTGTCACCGCTGGCGGTATGTGTTTTAATCACACCTGTAGATAATTGTTCACTGTGCATGCCATGCATGTGCGTCCAATTGTTATCATGTTTATTGGCGGAGAAAGAGTTCGCATTCGTGTTATAAAACCCTGTCTGTCCGAAGCTAAAACTCGCACTCGCCGCATCATTGGCAACACTCATTGCAGATCCTTGTAAATGGCCAGTCATGCTGGTCGCTAAATTGCTAAAGGCATCGCTTAAATTGGACACCAGCCCCTTCGCCAAGAAGGGGATCATCAGCATCAGATAACCAGCAACGCCAGATAAATCCGCATGCAATTCATCGATTTTATCGATATTGACCATGGTGATGCTGCCATATTGAGAGGATTGACTACTGCCATACATTGTCATTGCCGCATTAAGAATAGCAAACAACACCGGCCAAAATTGTAGAGATATAAAAAACTGCAAATAGCCCCTAAAGATAGCCACCCCATTTGGCAAGGTCGACATCGCAATAATCACAGGAAATATCCCAAACAATAAAACGGTTAAGAGCGTATGTAGAATCGGCAACGACCACGCTGCTTTTTGACCCATGATAGCCCATGACCAACGATGTTGTACTTGCGATTTCGTCACCTGATTATTCACCACGCCAGCGGTGCTATCGGTAAACGCTTGGTAATCTTTAATCCCATCACCGACGGCATTGATCATCATGGACTGTAAAAAAATGTCCGCTGACGTATCAGTCATCTTTTGATAATAATCAAAACTGGATTGCAGATGCGTTTCGAACATCTTTTCATAGTTACTTTGACGCGCATGACTAAACAGATTAATGCCAAAGAAGGTATACGCTTTTTTAATCTCGGCATTTAACTTCGCGCGCAGACTATAGGCACCACTTGGACTTGCTGCTGTTTGGCAAGTAACGCTCATGCCATTCACCGCTGTTCTTCGCAATGGGGAAGGTTGTTTACTGATTAAGTCCCAAATGTTTTTGCTGGTACTTAAATCACTGACACTGTATTTATGATTCAGACGAATATCACCCACCACACAATTCCGCAGGTATTCATTCATCTCAGCTTTCAATTGGGGATCCATGATGCGAAAGTCTCGTGAGGCTTGAATGATTTTTGATCCAAACAGACTGCCTGTTTTGGTGTAGGTCAAATCATCCGGCAACGACAACAAAGAATCGTAACTTTCGGCGAGCCCTACACCCACGGTAGTAATCAAGCTCGCCGCCACTGCAAACACCACCGGAACATTCGCCACTGGAATCGATCGTTGTGCGGAAATATCATAAATTTCCACCAGCGTTTTGGGTGTGATCACCAATTGCAATACCAACACATAGCCCATCACCCATTTGGCATAGATCATCGGATCGCGTTGTTTAACATAGCCCACGGATGCCATGATGATACCCATGAGGGCCGTTAATTTTAAAAAACTTGAAAAAAACGACTGTCCCATCATGGCAGCTACCGCATTCAATAGTTGTTGATACAGCTCGCCGAATCCTAATACGTGAATGGTTATCATGCCGCACCTACTGTATTTAAACTCGCCGCCAATTGTTTCTCGACCCGTGCTACGTTTTGAATCAAGGCCAGTTTCTCCGTCAATTTACGCCCAACCTGCGGCTCAATGGCAGCCACTTGTGTGTTGGCTTTTTCAATGCGGTGGCGTAGGTCACGTAATAAATCATCAGGCAACGTACTATTCATAGCGGCCATGGAGACTGCTTGTATCAAATGACTTAAATATTGCTGCAACAAGTCACTTGCAATCAGTGTGGAGTAGCCTTCAATATCGACCGCCGCATTGCCATACTGCGTGCTATTCAGAACCAATAAAAACTTTAAGACAGGTAGAGACGTCATCTCTAAAAATCCCGTTTCTGTCGTTGATAATTTCACGTCACTTTTAAGTTTTTCATCAATGGAGTGAATAAGGGTGCGGATCCGGCCACTTAACGCGCGTGTTTCTGGAATCGTGATATTGCTTAAGCGCACATTCAAACAGTTTTTGGACTCATCACAACGCCAAATTTGTGCTTGATTCGAACCTGATGTACCCAATAATGCACGAATGAGCTCCCCGTTATCTGCCATCGATGGGACTTGAGTTACTTTGCCGCTCTTATCGACAATAATCGTGCCGGTTAAACTCATCATGAGTTCCGCAAGCTCAGTGTTGTCCCCCACAAACGGGGATGCTTGCAACATCGACCACACTAGATTTTTGTTAATGACCACCTGTTTTTCACGCGCAGGGTCTTTTGAAGCATTGTCCATCGTTTCACGATAGGCGTCCCCTGAGCATGCCATCCGTGCATCCACATAATCATGTGACCAGCCGCCTTGTCCCATGCGTCGTTGGTCGTTACAAATTTTTTGTTGACTAGCTACTGTTTTTGGCCAAACGCCGCCCACCAGATTTTGTGCCATTTCACACGAATTGATGCTCGACTGATTAACCTTTTGCACGGTGGCTTGCAGAAAATCACGCACCTGTTTCAATTCAGGCACTGTCGTGGCTAACATCACATCCACCGCATAGGCACCACCATTCGTCATGATTTGTTTGCCTAAGTTGGTGAGCTTTTCACCGCTGATGTAACTTAAACTGCCGGTAAATAAATCGATGCCAGCACAGCCCGCACGATAGTCCGGCATGTCCAGTGTTACCAATTCATATTGACGAACTGGCGCCCGTGCATAGAGTGAGCCGCCACCAAAGAAACCGGAGGCTTGAGATTCATACGCTTGAACGTTCGTGGTATTGGATGCATAGCCCACGTTATTAAAAAACGTATCCAAGTCAGAGCTCACGTCGGCCATAGCCTGCATAGACAGGCTCGCAAGGCCAATCATCCACACGATCTTATTTTTCATGAATGGCCTCCTTGTTCATAAGCAACAATCTTAGGAATAAGCACTTGCATGCGCATATTCAATTCATCGGTCGTCATGCTACCGATTGCTACCGGATACAGTGCGCCAGAGGCTGGATTCATCACAAAAAGCGCCGGATATCGAATGCTGTTGCCTCTAAAGGCTGTTTCCACTAGTGATGCAGTTGCCGTGGTTGCGGTTGGAAATTCGGGTAAAGGCTTGTCATCCAACGTACGTGCATCCACGGTGACGCCATGGTTATTTGCCCAGTCTTTTAAAATAGGCGCCTGATGATGACAATGCGGGCAACTACTGGCGAAGAAAAACAGAAGCACATGATTTTTGAAAAATGGAGTGCTCGCAGGTGTTATTGCTGTTTGGGAATGAGGCGATTCATGCGAGACAATCTGTTGCGTCAAGACGTCACGACTCGATTCAGCGCACACCTGACCCATAGATAAAAATAAACAACCCCATACCAATATCGTTCTCATATTGCTTCTCCTTCAAACTGTTTTGCCACTAACATCAAATGCGCCGTCAACACATCTTGTGTTGTTAATCCATAGGCCACCGGTAATGTTTGATGGGTTTTCGGGTTCACCAATAACACGGCTGGGAAATAACGCACATGCAAATTATCAGCTTGTCCTTTATCGCGCCTAGATGTTGGTAAATCAGATGCGTTTGTTCCATCCACACTGATGGGAATGAGTGAAAAATGATGCGTCTTACAAAAATCACGCAAAATTGGGATTTGTTGTTGATCGATGGGGTTCTTGGCGCGATAGAAAAATAACAAACCTGCGTTATGCGCGAGCGTTCTCAGCGTCTTGCGCTGACGCGCATACTCAATAGAGTCCTGTAATTTTGTGCCTAAATTTGAGGTGGGGTGCGTTACCGAAAAATCATACTCAGGGTATTGTAATAACGCTTGTTGATTTATGCGCCCATGAAGTGACGCCTCACGTAACCAATAATCTTGCATGGCTAAAAATACCCGTTCATCTTCAAGCTTATGCGTGAAACGCACTTTATGCAGAGCTTCCATGGTGTAAAAACGTAATACGGCATCTTTATCCGTGTAACTTAATTGATGGAACGCTACTCCTGCGCGCTTTTGCTGAAGCTCTACTTTAGGTACGTTATACCAAAGAAATCCGGCTGGTGTGTCGGCATACAGGCTCTGCATCATTACAATGAGGCTCAAGAACAACAATGGCTTAATCATGAGCGCGCCCCTTATCATGCATGGCATTAACATGCGCCGCATTGGCCGAATCCATTACAGCGTCTTGCGGTACATTTTTCCTACTAACGAGTTCCGCCACCATTGAACGAAGATCAAGTGTTTTAAAATTAATGCGCTCAAGTTCCTCCGGCGTCACTCCGCGACAATCAGGATGCCATACGTTGCCAAATCCAATACTCAATTGCGTATAACGACCTTGAATTTGCACAATTCCCGCAAGCTTGGTTGGGAAAACGCAAAACCGATAACGTGTAGTACTGAAGCGGTGAGGTTTGTAATGACCCACATACACTACCCGATGTTCATTTTTCGCATGCTGCAAAGTTTGCAATTCACGTGGGCAATGAATAATGCCATCTAAAAAGCCATCATCGGTACAGCAATCACGCAGATCCAACATGTATTTTTCACATTCCTGCATCACACCTCTGAAAATGGCGGGTTGTTGCGCTTGAATCTGATTGTTTGCCACTTCTTGTGCAGTACTTGAAACCGCACCCAGTCGACTAACGCCTTCATTGATATCATCACTCACGTCAGCCGAAGTGAGATCACATTTGCCATCAGCGCAATCCACCGCAGGCGTTTGCGCCTCACTGTTCTCTATCAGACGATCAGCCGCGGCGATTTCCGTTGGGTTCGGTGTCATTTTGGCGCGTCGCTGTTCTTCAGTTATCACAAACCGCGCGGTCTCTTCTTGATTGAGACGCACGTTTGCTTCTTGTTGTAGTAATTTATCGTTACCACTCGTATTCGGCTGCAAACTCGATTCACGCGGTGTTGACGTAAAGTTAGAGATAACATCCTGTGGGTGAAAGGCTTGCATGGATTGCATAGCTTGTGCTCTAGCTGCAATTGCAGTGTCCGTCGAAGGATTGGCATGAGGCGTGCCATGTGCCAGTAACAAGAGCAATAAAAGCGCCTTCATTGCACACCATCCTTGCATTCACCTTTGTGCTTGATACGATCCAAACCTTCAACTAGCGGTAAGGTTCCATAAATCACATCAAAACAATTGCCGCGTGAGACCACTAAAGCCGGTACTTGATGAATGTTAAATCGTTCAAATGCAGTGGGATCAATTTGCAACGATAAATTAGGTATCTGATTAGATAACGCCATCACTTTTTTCGCAGTTTCAGGCATAGAGTTTTGATACAATCCATTTAAAACGGCCGGAATATGTAACCGTTCACACTCTTGAAACGTTTCAATCATCAAGGGTTCTGGCATGGAAAAACTCACGAAGACATACGTGTTCGCCATGGATACAAACGATAGGCATAAACCAATCAGTGTCATAAAAATACGTTATGCGTAGTTGAATATTATGCAAAGTTGTTTTTATTGAAACAAATAATATGGGTGTTTTATGGGCAAATATCAGCGGCAGTACTATAATTTACTTTACATAAAATTTGCTTTCCTATGGATCAATCTAGGGTGGTTGCTTATGTTTGAACAATTTATAAAGATGCGACATGTCACCAATAGATTAAACAACCTGGAAAAATATCAGGTTATTTTAAATCAATGCTCTGATTATTTGATTTCAAATCAATATACTATTGATTCAATAAGACACTATCGTTGCGCAATAGAACATTTTTTATCTTGGCATGAAATGGAGAATGCGCAATGTAAAATAAACAACGAGTTGATTGAATCCTTTTTACAAAAACACATCCCCATTTGCAAGTGCCCAATACCTGCGCCGAAAAGAATAATAGATATACGTCCACCACTATATTTGCTATTAAAAATTCATAATCACGATGTGAAAAATGTAATCGATCAAAAAATCATCTCGGAAAAAGACAAGCTAATTAATGAGTTTAATCACTATTTACTCGATGTTTGTGGACTCAGTGAAAACACAAGAATTTATCACAAAAGAAATGCAAGAACATTTTTAAATTACTTTTTTAAAGGAGACCATGTCAATTTAAGTAAACTCAATCCGTTTAATATCCGTAATTTTCTGTATAAAAAACTTACCAGTTACAAGAGAAGAACTCTTGGCGTATTTATCTATACATTACGATGCTTTTTTAAATACCTACAATTTAAGGGGTTGGTTGGCAATCAATTAGTCATGGCTTTGCCAAGCGTTAGAGAATACAAAGCATCAGCACTGCCTGAATATCTGAGTAATGAAGAAATTAAAGCATTAATTAATACTTTTGATCTGAGTTCAGCACTTGGAAAAAGAGATTATGCCATGATTGCATGTATGTTGGAAATTGGTCTCCGGGCTTGTGAAGTAGCGCATTTAACCCTTGATGATCTTCATTGGCGTGACATGACACTGACATTACCTAGAGGTAAAACGCACCAATCCTACATTTTACCGATAACAATTACACTGAGAGATGCACTTATTGCATATCTAAAAAACGGACGCCCACAAACAACAACAAGAAAAATATTTGTCTATCATCGCGCGCCAGTCGGAAAGGAAATCATACCCCAAGTAGTCACAGAGGTTATTCGAAGAGCTCTTGTTCGAGCAGAAATAGTGCCAAAGATAGCTGGTGCTCATATTTTAAGAAAAACGTTTGCAACAAAATTATTACATAGCGGCGCAACAATAAAAGAAATTGCTGACATGCTGCGACATCATTCAATTGCAACAACCAGTATTTACTTGAAAGTGGATTTTTCAAAGCTCATACAAGTGGCATTACCATGGCCAGGGAGTGATTTATGACACAGACTATTAGCTTAAAAAAACAAGTTGAAATGTATATCGATCATTGTCATAGATTGGGCTATACGGACGGTAACACAACAGGACTTAAAGAATTCATTGCGTTTGTTGATCAAAAGGGGCATGTGGGCCCATTAACAATTACATTAGCTATGGAATGGGCAACAGCTTCAAAAACAAATAGACGTTCAGCATGGGCAAGACGATTAGGATTGCTGCATCGATTTGCTAAATATTGTAAGGCCATTGAGCCAAAAACAGAGATTCCACCCAGCGGTATCTATGGCTCTACTCTGCATAGGCCAACCCCACATATTTATACATCAGATGAAATACATCATTTAATGATGGCAACAAAGTTGATGCAGTCAACGAATGGACTGAAACCAATAGTTTTTAAATACCTAATTGGGTTACTTGCTTCTACTGGCCTTAGAATTTCAGAAGCCATTAAACTAACAGATAATGATGTTGATTTAATAAATGGTGTATTAACAATAAATGAATCAAAAGCACGTAAATCCAGATACATTCCATTACATCCAACAACAATAAATGCATTAAAGGAATACGTGTTGTTGAGGAATACCTTCTTTAATATTAAACCAAGCAATTTCTTTTTTATTAATGATAAAGGAAATTCGTTGTCAATCATATCAATTGATCGTGATTACAGATGGTTGCGAGAAAAAGTTGGATTAAAAAACAACCCACGTTTGTATGATCTCAGACACACATTTGCATGTAATCGTTTATTAAAATGGTACGAGGAAGAAAAAAATATCGATGAAATGATCGTATATTTATCTACGTATCTTGGTCATGGAAGCACAATAGACACCTATTGGTATTTAACTGCCACACCTGAATTATTTTCTATTGTTACAAAGCGATTTGAAAAATTTACTCATTGTAGAGAAGGAGGATCGTTATGAAAGCAAAAAACGAGTTTGCAGCATTATTGCAAAATTATTTCTGTCAATATTTAATTGATCAGAAACGGGTTAGCGATAGAACGGTTCAATCTTATAGAGATACTTTTTGTCTATTATTAAAGTTTGCTGAAAAAAACAATATCAATTCGCCATCAAAATTATGTTTGTCAGATCTCAATGCCGACTTCATTGTTAAATTTCTCGCTTATCTTGAATCAGGAAGAAATAACTCAATAATAACCAGAAATATTCGGTTAGCAGCAATACGCTCATTTTTTAGATACGCTGAATTTCATGAGCCGGAATCACTACCAGAAATACAACGTGTATTATCCATTCCAATGAAGCGTCATGACCACAAACTAATTGGATTTTTAACAAAAGAAGAAATAAATGCGATTCTAGATTCGGTCGATAAAGACACATGGAGCGGAAGAAGAGATCATGCGTTGCTCACAACTTTATATAATACAGGAGCAAGGGTATCTGAGATTATTTCAGTTAAACGATGTGATATTAGATTGAGCGATCACTTCTTTATTTTACTACATGGCAAAGGCAGAAAAGAACGCTCGGTTCCGCTCTGGAAAAGTACGAGTGCTCTTTTAAAAAAATGGTTAGAAGAAATCAACCCGGATCCTCAGACGCCTTTATTTCCTAATCAGTTTGGTGAAGTGATGACGAGGTCTGGTGTTGAAGATCGCATAAAAATCGCTGTTCACAACGCGATACCTATTTGCAACTCATTATCCCATAAAAAAATTAGTCCTCACGTTATCCGACACACAACAGCAATGCATTTATTGCAATCTGGAGTTGATTTAACAGTTATTGCTTTATGGCTTGGTCACGAAAATATTACTACTACTCATAAATATATGGAGGCTGACTTACAAATGAAGGAAAAAACGTTGAAAGCGCTAACTGATCCAAATCAAAAAGCAAAAAAAAGGACGTTGCCTGATAGTTTAATAAAGTTTTTGGAGGGCTTGTAATTATGCTGAGTAACAACCGAATGAAACACCATGATAACAGGCCAAAATTTAATTTACTCTACATAAAAAGGTACTCCGCACAACGTATTTTAGGCAAAGCTTTGCCTAAAATGTGCAATTTCGTTTCCTCCACACTAAAAACCCGTATTGATCAGGCGTATGCGGTTTGATTTTGTTAGTTTCCCAATCAAGCGTAGTGTGTCCTGATGGATAACAATGCTTACCATCAGCCACCTGATTCATCATCTCATAGCGATAACGTGATTTTGGAAGCACGGGTAAATGCAGTTCACGGCAAGGCGACTTGCCGCTTGAGTCGGTAATCAGAGGTGGATCGCGATGCAATTTGTAGTTCATGCGCTCAACCAAAAGCAGTGCTGTTTGCACAGGTGACAGCGGTGCATTCACGTGTCCGGTTAATGGATAATGGCTACCTTGTGCGCCTGCGCACCAAAACAGACTGTCCATGGGTTGATTACGTAATGAGGACGATAAGCTATCAGCAGCACAGGAGCTCGCGGCTAATGGATTACCAAACAAGGTGGCTTCAGGATTGAGCACAAAACTCATCTCCGAATCATTCCACGTTGGATCCAGTTCGGTGAGATAGGCGATGTCAAAATCACCGCCTTGCTGACAGCCAGCACTTGTTATTAAATTAAGCCATGTAATCAGCGGGTATTTGTACCAATGCACATGAAAAAATGCGTGTGTTTCACTAAGACCCACCACATGCCGTCCACCTCGACGACTCTGTGAACCTAAAGGCATACGATGCCCACCCAAGTTGACCAAGCAATAGGGCGTATCCGTCACATCAACGAGTGCCATGGGTTCCCAATAACCGATATTAAGTCCTACGCGCGAACCCACGGTCATGGGGCAAACACTGATAGGACTCGCAGCATTGTCGGTATCGGGTAAAGGGGAATTCACAACTTGAGCTCGTCCAATGGATAACGGAAATAAACACCGCCAGCAGACATCGGTGATTGGATTCACGAAATGCCCCGTGCATTGGGCACTATGGACAGTACTGGCAATTAAAAATAAAATACCCGCGAGGATGTGCTTCATGATGAACCGTCCTCACTAATCACGACTTCCATAATACGCAAGGCATTACCCTCACGCGACACAAGTGTGGGCATTCGCCTGATTCCTAACTGATGGCTAATTCGGCCTGCTTGATCAAAATAAATGGGATGATTTAATTCCTTCTCCATTTTGCCAATTTCACCAGCGGTTAAAATCACTTTAGCATCGAGGTACTGACGTAACATGCGCTTCGCCCAACGCACCTGTGCCACATCATCCGCATCCAATAATAACCAATGGGGTTGATAGGTTGGCATGCTCTCCAATGCATTCACGCGGGTGCCTTTTCCCCATAACACGCGGCCATCAGCATTCAGAATATCTTGAGACAACACAATGACAGGCTCATAACGATAGGTGTTATTTTTAGTGGCGCGTTTCAGTCCAACCGGTGTTGGGCGATTTGTGTGTTCGGACACGCGCGACACCCACTGTTCTTCAATAACGGCCATCTCGCCTGATTTAACA
The DNA here is from genome assembly GCA_947504875.1 of Legionellaceae bacterium. GTDB lineage: Bacteria > Pseudomonadota > Gammaproteobacteria > Legionellales > Legionellaceae > CANNJI01. The sequence goes on along the minus strand of CANNJI010000007.1, from coordinate 24,981 downwards.
AGTGCATTGAGACGCGACTCAATCAACAACATAAAACTCAACTCCGTAACAGGGAATATCTCGCCCACCACGCCTAAATTGGCCGCGTGAGCGAGCTCACATAAAACACAAAGCATCAACACGGCGGTTAACCGTTTCACACGCATCATTTAAGACTCTGCATATTCGTCGCCACTAAACCTAAGATCTTCGGCGTCACATCACGACGACCTGCCAGTACGGTCGATTCGTCCAAAATGATTACCTGATGATCTTTGGCATAATCGTTCAAAGCGCTTTTTAATGCCTGCCCAAATCGTGTGGTCTTATCAGTGAGCGCGCCATCCGTTAAGGTCAAATGACTCATTTGCCCCACAAAACGCGACACCACGGCTTTTTGATCGACCGTCACGACCTCTGGAATCAATGCAATTTTTAACGTCACCATACTCAGGACTAGCATGAGCGGCAAAACAAAAACTATCACACTAAAAAGTAACCAATCTTTAATTTTAAGCATGTTTATTTCCATCATACTTTCTCCTGCAAGACTTGATGAATCGCATCAGACAGCGAAATGCCAGCTGCCATTTTGGCTTCAATAGCCCCAAATTCTTCACCACTGGAGGAGAACAAAAGACGTGTGTACGGATCGGCAAAATAACGATGAAAGCTATACGTATTTCCTGCTTCAATCATGAGATTAGAAAAACCTGCACCCACTACATCCCCAAATGACTCGATCATTTTTTGTTGAAATACATTGAAGCGATTGGGGTAGGCGGCCACATAATCTTTAAAATTACCCTGACGCATGATGATTTTGATATCACTGCTGGCGGCAATCGCTTGACCTTGAATGGTCTTTTCCGTATCCAGCAGGTACTGTGTAATCACGCCAAAGCCACCATTGTGTTTACGTGCAGTTCGAAAACCTTGTTCGATAAAATTAGCCGCAATAGGGTTACTGCCTTCGGTTAAAAATCGCCAAGCTTCATCAATGATGCAGCGCTTTTTAAGCCGTCTATCCGTTTGATAAAATTGGCCTTGGATGATGACAATCATCACGAACATCACAATCGTCAATAAATCAGGGTTGTTTTGAAATCCGCCCATTTCAAACACCACGAGCTTCGATTGATTCACAAAAGGCGTATCGCCATTAAAAAGATGACCATACAATCCATCACGGCCGTATTTTTTGAGTAAAATGACTAAATCATTGAGTCGAGCATCGTCTTGTGATTCACGGGTTGCAAGACGCGCACGCAAAGCATCCAACACATCATCCATGCAAGATGCTCTACCTTTTTCTTGCCAGCACGCGGTGGCTGCATCCAGCAAATAGGATTTTTGCACATCACATATTGGCACGTGCGGACTTGCCATGATGGCTAACAAATCGCGGATTTGAATGTTGTCCGCCACTTCATCCAATCGTCCGTCACCCGTTTTTATTTCCGTTTTTCCATCGAAATCAAATAACGTGAACGGATTCAACGTAATGTTAGCCACATCAATATAAGTGCCACCCACCAATTCACAAAGGTGTTTGTAGGATTGCCCTAAATCAATCACATACGTGATTTCACCCTGTGCCAAGCCACTTAAAATTTGCGCTTGTTGGAACATCGACTTACCCGCGCCTGAGGAACCGACGGTGAGAAAATTGAAATTGGTAATCGGCAAATTCTTGTTATCAAACGTATCGAGGAAAAAGAGCTGATGGCGGTGGGTAGGCAACAACAAACCCGAACGCGAACCTTTCATGTCGGCCACAATCGGCATCAGGTTAGCAATGTTATAATGCGTCATGGTCTTAATCAGGCCCAAGGCTTCGAAATCCTTAAAAAATCCCTCCGTCATGAAAAAAGGTAGACTCGCCAAATAGCGCACCCATTGCGTCGCACGCGATTGCTGTAACTCAAAGCCCAATTGACGATAACTGCCAATGGCTTTCGCCACCACTTCCCGCTCCTTGTCAGGTGTTGTGAACAACATGAGATTATAAAAAGTGGGCAACAAACTTAAATTATCGCGACTGCTTTCTTCATGAATAAAATTCCAAGCTTGTCCTTCATCACGCGCACTCGGGTTTAAAAAGAGTTGAATCGCGTTGGCATTGGCGTTTAAGGATTTCGCGCGACTTTTGGCACGCGCGATCATTTTATCTTGACTCACCCCTCGAATGGTGAGGCTTATTAAAAACGAGCAAGGAATGCCATGCTCAGGTCGTAATAGGTTGGCGAATAAATCAGGTGTTTGCCACAACGCCAATTCATCCGGCCACTTTTCGATATGACAATTGATGATGCGCGTTTTAAATGGATGTCCATCTGCATCACTGCCTTCACAGTCAACACTCAAATCATGCGCTGAAAACAAGCTATTGCCGGATGGAATGGCGTGACTTAACGGAGATGACGCGTCCAAGTGAAATTCAGGCCAATCCATGTTCTCTAATTGCGGGCACAGCAGCGTTCGCATCAACACTAAAAAATCATTCCGTTCAAGACGTGCGTGAGCCAATCCCGCCACGTTCAGCTCCGATTCAATGTTAGTGCGTAAATTAGTTAAATGAAGCGATGCGTCAGCACCAAGTCGCTGTGAGAAGAATAAATACACGCGATAATCAGACAACTTTGCAGCAATATTACGGCCATTGGGATAACCTTCAATGGCTGCCTTCAATTGATACTTTTCACTCATCTGTGCCAATTGTTGATAGATGCCGCCTTGGTTCATCATAGGATCAAATCCATGTTCAATCATGCTACTCACATAATGGTGTTTGTGCAGCATCACCGTGCAATCAACACCCACCGGAAGTTTATTTTTAATAAGTTCCGCCATGGATTTTACGAGCGCCTCATCGGCACCTGCAGCAGGCATCACATGCAATCCAAACCCCATGGAACGTTTATTAATGAATAATAAATCCTCATCCACCGATTCATAGGGCAATAAACTCACAATGGACGGCAAATCAAGATTTATGGATGCTTGAGCCAGACGTTCCTTTTTTAGTGATGACGGCTGCATGTGGCCACCTTCGCCAAGTCGATGCGTAAATCGGTGCAACCATGTACGTCCGGTGTCTACGATATCAGCCCACATGATGAATTCCTTTTGTTGATGTAAACAGTGTGTCATTGGTATGGCGAATGCCTTTTTCATCTGTCCACGGTGCTATCCAAATGGTTTGGGTAGCGTTGTGTGCTAAACGCGCATGCTTCGCAGGTGCTCGCCTAACATGGATAGGTTTTTTTACCTCATCTACTTCCGTCATGGCATTCACTTCCTCGATACTGAGACACCGATCACCCGCTGTTGCATTGCAACTAAATTGGGTGTTAATCGGTGCGCATGCACTGTTCATCACGACCACACCAACAAGACTTAATTTCATGAAAAGATGTTTCATTGCGCGTCTCCATTCGATTGTGCATACGTTTTATCAATTCGGCTTAAAACTTCATGAGGAACTGTAAAATCAGGATTACCCTCCGCATCCGATTCAAGCGACACATTGGCTTGTCGATGCTTGCCACGTTCAATGACCGCATCATCTGGTTCTAAATAAAACCCATCTTTAAACACAATCGTCACCAAGTTGCCTGAGCCGACTTGAATGACCGGATGATATTGCTCAGCACGTTTTACGTAATAACTGGAGAGCACCTCAGCGGCTTTGGAGGCACCTCCGTAAGCGGCATAAGGCGCGATACTGCCTGACGGTACAGTGGTCGCTGAACCTAACGCACTGATGCTTTGCACGGATTGTGAATACTGAGCTGCCGAGGCAATGCCAGACATGGCGCCACTAATACCGGCCCATTGCATAACCTTGTTATCGCGCATCAAGGGCTGGCCTTTGATGCCAACTTTGCCACCAAAAAACGCCCAACCCGTCACGGTTTTGTCGATAATCGGCATGCCTTTTTGCGCACACGATAATTTATCTAACACCACATAGGCGCGTTCACTGGAGATATCGCCGTAAGAACTGGCCGTGACAAAACAACCTTGCAAGTGTGAGCGTTGACCATTCGGCAATGTACCTGCTTGCAAGAGTTTGAATAACATCACGCCATTGTTTTTTGCTTGTCCATTGACCGACGCATCGGCATCCGCTCCACCTAAGACAACGGCACGTACAAAAGTACCACTTGGGACATAATGATCTGGATTCAAATGATTATCTGAAGCTTGCAGGCGATGCCCGTAATGAAACGATACGGCGTGAACGCGAGATTGTGAAAATGTTTGCGGCGATGTGTTAGAAGAATTGTCCGCCACTTGAACCAATGTGTTGACGGGCTTTACAGCATCACTGACCAAGGAGGCCATGTTAATTGCCTCCTTATCGCGTGCCGCATCATTCTTTTCCATCGCTTCGCGTAATTGCACCAGTTGCGTTTTTAAATTTTCCAGTTCTGCTTGTTGTGAGGTCAAAGCGCTTTCAGCGTTTGCCTCACTAAAACTCGCATCAACCACACCGGTTAAATTGGTTAAATCGGCATCTCTATTTTTGTGCGGCTTATCGTGCGAAATCAGTAGAATAGAGGCCCCTGTAACGAATACACAGCCCAAAATCACCGCCGCCAAGGTACGTCGTTGCGTGCGAGCCATCAATTGATTGATTGAAAAATTAGCCATGAGCGCGCTCCAAAACACGATACACTAACGCCGTTTGTTTCGATGCCAACGTGTTTGCAGACAAAGACACCGCCTTGACATCGTTATCAGCAAACCACGCCTCATTCAAATCCAATGGCAATTTGCCACCGTTGTAGATCTCCATCACCTCACCGTTTAATTGCAGTCCTTGATAGGTGATTTTTGGTGTCAACATCAGCCCTTGTTGCAAACGAATCACACGACCATAGTGATGCTTCTCATCAAAGCCCGCGGGCTTATTTTTTCCTATCATGCTCGTCATGAGATGAGCGATGGCATCACTCATCGGTGGTTGTGCTGACTGATTCAGTGTTGCTTTAGCCACAGCAAGATGTGCTGTCACAGCAGTCTGTGGCACAAATTCAATTGTTTTACCGAGGGATGATTCCGCACTCACCGTCGCCGAAAAATGATGTCCCGATTCCGTGGTTAAAAATAACGTAAACGGCTCATGGCTACTCAACATCACATACAAACTACCGTCTTCTTCATTTCTAATTGCCATGCGGCCTTCAGGGAAATGCGCTTGGGTAATTTTGTCGCCTTTGACCACCAATCGATTGTAATTGGCATCACTTAAGATCACGGGAGTGTCCGTGTTATCCCGAAACGATTGCGTGGTGAGTGCCTGTGCTGATGCGGCTGTTAGCAACAAACATAATGCATGAATTAATTTAGGCATGAGTCTCTTCCTTTACATGGGTAAATTGGGTTACGGTTAATCGACCAAACCGATAGCGGTATTGAAGCGTGTACGTTAGGCGTTCGTCACGTAAATCACGAAGTCCAACTGCGCGCTTTAATACTCCTGTTATCGTGCTTTGAAGCTTGTTGCTGTCTGCACGAATATCTGAAATCTCAAAATGGCTGGATATCTTTTTATTCATAATCACTTTCGCCTCTTTTTCGAGCTGTGCTGAAAACACTGCGAAATGTGCGCTATCCACAAAAGCCAACAAACGTTTGTGATTGGCACGCACCGTTTCAGGCGTAACATTCAACCGTGAATAGATAAAGTTTTCACTCATCAGCGATAGGTAATGTGTATCCACCATCGCATCACTTTTGAGGTAATGAGGCTCACCAAAAAAAGGCGTGATTTCCACCCGTTGATGAACGCTGCTGTAAAGTGCCAAACCACCCATCAAAACGTTCGTGATGAGTAAACCAAATACGAGCACCACCATTAAATTAAATCGTGCAGTCAATTGGCTAAACCGATGTTGCTGTGCATTAAAATTCATATGATTCCCCTACGCTCGCCAGACACGACGACATGAGGCCGGTAAGTGCGACACAATCAATTGTGTGACGCTTCTCGGCATATGCCCGTAAAGCAATACCAGCAAATACCGCGGCCCATGGCCTCGCTTTAATACTTTTAAAATCCCGTACAAACCGAAACATAAACACCCCACCAAGACCTTATGATTTGACGCCACCAACAACATCAAACCAAGCGAGACGACCAGTAGTTCATCAAGGGTCAAACTCACATAACGCCTTGGCTTGTCCAGATGACTGACCACGCGGTACAAGGTGGGGTTATTCACAATCTCTCCTAAAACACAAACGTGTTAATCAATAAGGCGGGTATGAATGCGATAAAAAACACACCCGCCATCACCAGTGGATTTTTGGTCTTAATCAACGCCGCAGCCGACAAAATGATGTCAATGAGGATAAACACCTTCCAAAATGTGCCTGATCCGCCGAGCATGTCTTGCACATCCCCCTGCATCGCACCCGCTAACTTATCTGTGGCATAGACTTGACTGGCCAAGAGTGCGCAAGACAATCCAATGCCGACTTTTTTGATACCCGTTACTAAGTTTTTCTTCATGTTCACAGCGGTTCTCCTCATCGTGGTTTTATATTTAAAAGGGCTTTTATTTTCTCAAGATGCATATGCGCCACCGCTGGATCAGCTTTTTGAGATGTTTCTTTAGACTGAAAAAACACATCCGGCTTATGGTATGCTTTGCAACAATCAATAAAGTGCGGCAACGTCGGCGGAAACGAGCAGCTTTGCAGGCAAGTATGTAACGCGTGTTCAAGGCTTTTATCTTCAAAATCAATTAACCCATCCAGCCAAGCTTTTTTGCTATAATCCAAAAATTCATCTGTTTTATAGATGCTGCGCCAAACGTGGCCATACATCGCTGAAAAACGCAGGAAAAGGCGATCAACACGTCTCTGATGCCTTGCGATGTTCACTGAGCTTGATGACGTTACAGAAGGATTGGACGCTGTCGTCGGCGTGGGGCTCGCAGTCTGGGATATAATCGGCGCCACCTTTGCAGCTTTCCCAGAAAAAATCGACGGGTTGTTTTGTAGTACGTGTTTTATGGGTTGCATTTGTATTCTCCTGTAATTTATTTGTGTTGATTTCTTCCTCCCAACCGCGCTGAGCGAGCCAGTTCGCTGGGTATTTCCAATGCGGCGTCCAAAGCCCTGTCGCCTGTAGTTGTTGATGGTGATTAATTTGTGCGTTGAGAGCCTTCAGTATTTTTGAACATAAAATTTCATCTGGATTAAGTTTTTTAAACTCATTCCATGCATGGGTTTTGTTTTGGGGTTGAGGATAACTTTCCCAAAATTTTTCGAAAAATTTGCTTAAACAAACATAATTATTTTCTGAGTTATGAGGTGTGTCGGCCTGAACTGTTTTACTGATGTCGGCCTGTCTGTGGATATCTTTGTAAGTGCTTGATTTTATATCTGTATCATCTGCCTGTTTCATGTCGAAATCAGGTGTCGGCCTCATGCCTGCCTTGTTTTGGACGGATTTATCTACTTCGGCCAACAAGCATTTTAAAATGAGACTTTTTTCAGTTGATTGAATAGCGACAAGACCCGCTCGCTCAAGTGATTTAACAGCACGTCGTGCTTGTTGATGGCTTGGGTATTCAACTTTTACGCCAGGAATAGGGGCGACATATAATACTTCACGCAATGATTGATAACTGATCTTACGTTTGATACCCACGATACACGTTTTCTTATCCATGTAAGGACGGATCCCCATTAAATAAGTCACCCGTTGAATCAGAGGCAAATCCATCAGCGCAGTTAATTCCTGAGCATTAACAAATAAAAAATCTATCATTATGTTATCCAATTTACTCGTTTTTGTTCTCTTATTGTGATAAATTAATACGATGAAACTCTATATATTTACACAATAAGAGTAAGTTAAATTTATAATATCACGAAAAGAGTAAATTGCAAGTATTGAATCAATAAATATTTTAAAATTGGGAAATGGAAGCATTATGAATATTAAAGAGGAAATTGGACGCCGAATTTTCGCGGCTCGCAAAGCCAACGGATTGACCAGAAAAGCACTTTCTGAACTCACTGACGATCTAAAACAATCAAGAATTAATAATTGGGAGCGAGGTGAACGAACACCAGGTCCTGAGGAAATCAAGCAGCTGGCAAAGGCATTGGACGTTTCGGCGGCTTATCTTATGTGCCTTACTGATCAAAAACACTTAAGGAGTACCGCTCACGGCGTCAATGTATTCATCCCATTGCTTGATACAACACAAGCCTGTGATCCACTCGCTATGATTCAAGCTATCCAAGAAACAGATAATCATCAAGTAACATTGATCCCACTTAATAATGGAATCAATCCCCAGCTTAGCAAACACACCTTTGCATTAAAAATGCCTGACGACAGTATGGAGCCTGAATTAAGACGCCATGATATTTTAATTATTGACCCTGATCAAATGCCGCAGCCGGGTAGTTTTGTAGTTGCTAAACTGGAAGATAATACCGAAGTAATCGTACGCCGTTATAAACAATTGTCTGTAACTAAAAATAGTCAACAATTTGAATTATTGGCAATGAATCAACATTGGGCAGGGGTGGTTGATGGGAGCAAATGTGTTATGGTAGGAGCCGTTTGTGGATTATTTAGGGTTATTTAAATATACTCCATTGAATCTGGTGTCACTTAATATTAGTGATATATTATAATCAAAAAGTATCGGAGCAAAGTCACGTGCCATTGGCCTAACTTGCCTGGCAGCTTCTAACGGTTAATTTTTAATTAGGGAAAACATGCTGTGACAGACGGATTACAATGGGTTGTCGTTGGGGCAGGGCCAGCAGGAATCGCGGCAATAGGTCAACTGATCGATGCTAATATTTCTTTAAATAAAATCGCGTGGATTGATCCTTCTTTTACAGTGGGTGATTTTGGAAGCGCTTGGGGACAAGTTCACAGTAATACACCCATTGAGTCGTTTATTAAATTTTATAAAGCATTTGATGCGTTTGAATTTGAATGTAGTCGCCAACCCTTTTTAATCGAGCGCGCTAAACCCGAAGGGATGTGCCCATTAATGATTGCGGCAGAACCACTCCGATGGATTACAGAGACACTGAGAAATAAAGTAATCAGTATTCGTGATAAAGTCTTAGAACTTGGTCACACATCAACAGGATGGCAATTACGCTTGGCGTCGGGGCAACAACTCACAACGCAAAAAGTAATTTTAGCGCTGGGCGCACGGGCACGGACATTACCTTTCCCCCATCTCATCACCATCCCATTTAAAACGGCAATGCATTCAGAATTGCTCAATCAAGCTATCCATGTAGAGGATACAATTGCCGTTTTTGGATCATATCAATCCGCAAGAACGGTTGAAGAGAATTTAGCAAAAACAAAAGCGGTAAAAATTATTCATTTTTACCGTTCAGAACGCTCGTTCGACCAACATGTTGCCTCACTGCCTTTGGCATCTCACATTGAGTGCTACCCTGTAATGCCATCGAATTTAATAACACATATTCCCCGCTGTAACAAAGCCATTTATGCAGTTGGTTTTGCGCGACGAGACATAAATATAGAGGGATTACCCCATGATTTTTTATACGACTCACAAACCGGCGTGATTGCTCCAGGCATATATGGATTAGGGATAGCGTTCCCCGAAACGATTCCTTATACCATGGGGCGCTTGAGCTATAATGTTTCTGCGATTTGGCCTTTTGCGAAATATTTGAAACGAGTATTCCCCGCGTGGCTGCATGAACAGGTGTCGATCAATTCAATGATACAATGTGCTTTGCTTCCTCGATACGCTTCATTGCAAGAGGTCGAATAACACCATGCCATCAAAAATCATGACCTGTTTACGCATGCCACGCAAGCACCTGTTATTTTTTATCGTCAATTTCATTCTTTGTGGCATTGCACGGGCTGCCATCAATATACTACCCTTACGACGTTTAACCGTCTATTTTGGTCGATTTGAAAAAACACTAACGATTTCTACCTTGATATCTCACCATCAATATCAACAGGCCCGTCTCATAGGCCAATCCGTTCGATTGGCAGCTAAATACACCCCATGGGATTCAAGTTGTTTAACGCAAGCGATGGTAGCGAAATGCTGGTGCCGATTGTATCGCATCCCCTATATATTTTATATTGGTTTTAAACCATCAGCCGATGAAGTGAGCGGATATGCGGCACACGCTTGGATAACGGCTGGGCCCATCGCCATCACAGGCGGCCAGGGATTACTGGATTACCACGTGGTATCAAGCTATGTGAGTAGTGCAAAGGATAGCATCCATCATGTATAACTATCGTGCTTTTGATCTCACGATTCAGAGTGAGTTGCCCTTTAGAGAATTATTATCCAACGCACACGCGGAACAAGATACCAGTCAGATTAGGATTGCTTTTAGTACCGTAAGTCCTAACGGTTTGATTGAGCCGCCTTCATTAAAGACCGCATTTTATCAAGCAACAAGCACTGAATTTTGGCTGCATGTCCCACAAGTAGCTCGCTTTTTAATAACCAATGGCGATCAAATTCATATTGATCCAATGCCTGAATCCGATGAAGACAGCATACGGTTGTTTGTATTAGGTTCTTGCATGGGTGCTTTATTAATGCAACGACAGTTACTTTTATTACATGGCAATGCGATAAAAATAGGGAGTCAATGCGTATCGTTCATCGGCGATTCCGGTGCTGGGAAATCGACATTGTCTGGTGCGTTTTTTAAGCGTGGTTATTCTATTCTTGCGGACGATGTCTGTGCCATTAATCATGTTGGTGAGGTTTTGCCTAGTTTTCCACAAATAAAATTATGGGCGGATGCAGCAAAACAGTTAATTATTAACACACAACCCTTAAAAAAAATCAGACCCACTCTCGATAAATTTGCAGTACCATTAAGACAACAATTTCACAATAAAGCCACACCACTCAAAATGGTGTATCTTTTAGAAACGCATCATCAAAAAGAAATAAGCATGACAACCCTTGAAGGCATGGAAAAATGTCATGCATTGCAGCATCATGTTTATCGAAAACAGTATTTAAGCAATCGAGCGCGCGAACATCTTTGTTTTAAACAATGCATGATGCTTGCCAGCAAAGTAGAGCTTGTTCGCATTACGCGCCCTGTTAATGAATTTAAATTAGATACACTTCTCAATCAGATTAAGACCGATCTTATGACACGTGGAATTACCGAAAATACGTTAACTCAATAAAGGACTCGCTATGAATACACTCTGTTTAACCAGTAATATTTCCAGAAACCAGCATGTGGCTTATACACAAATAAACACCGATATGGTGATGCTAGACCCCGACATGAATACGTTTTGTAACGTGAATCCCACAGGTGCCGTATTATGGACTTTATTGGAAAACAATACATTATCGTTGGATGCGCTTTGTAAACATGTTCATAAACACTATGAAGTTACAGAAGATGAATGTATAAATGATGTGACACAATTTGTTGAAGAAATGGCAGCACTAAAGTTGCTTATCATCACCAATGATGACTCTTGCAATCGTGTATAAAATGATGAACAATGTTGTTGTAATTTACGGGACTACGCAAAACAACATGCAACATGTATGCTCAACATTAGGATAACGGCATCTTTTATGAATGAAATCCTTGCAGTGGCAGTGAACGAATTGGTAACCGACGCGATATTGGATCGTGCCTATTCGTGGATCTGTTCGCAACGTAAAGATGCTCATCATAATAATAGTGTCTGGGATCTACGTTTCAATTGGATACAACTTAAATCAGAGTTACAACACAAACTTTTGACTGGCAACTATCGGTTTAGTCCGCTGCGACGTTTTAAAATAAATGACGAATTTATTAGCAGTTGGGATGCAATGGATGCTTTGGTCTTAAAAGCATTAAGTATTACCTTGCAGCCTTTATTTTCTATAAGTGAGTTCCCACATTGTACACATTTAAAAGGTGCAGGAGGCATTCATGCAGCGATTAGACAGGTGCATCAAAAGGCCTCTCAGTATCATCATGTCTTAAAAAGTGATGCCTACCATTATTATGAATCAATCGACCATTCAATTTTAATGGCATTAATGAAAAAAAAGCTCAACTGTCCCGTGCTTCTCCATTTAATTGAGCAATATTGTCAGCGTCTTGAAACAAGAGAAGGTCATTATTATCATTTTCGGCAAGGCATACCCATGGGTTGTCCGTTATCTCCATTGGTAGCCGCTTTATATCTTCAGCCACTGGATGATGCATTCGCCAAATCCGGGTTTTATGTTCGTTTCATGGACGACTGGATTGTGATGGTGAAAACAAAACATCAGCTCCGAAAGATCATTAAGCAAACTTATATCATTTTAGATCGTCTTAAACTAAAAATGCATCCCGATAAAACATTTTTTGGATGTATAAAAAAAGGCTTTGATTTTTTAGGTGTTCATTTTTGTGGCGCGCCTGAAATTGCAAAAACCTGCATAGAAAACCATCGAACGAAACTAGCCCAGCGTTATGCGCAAGGTGCAAGCACGGCTTGCATTGGACACTATATCGATCGATGGACATCGTGGTGCAAAGGTGTTTTACGTTGTTGCTCAATCGATACTTTATTATTAATCCCCATGGAGGCCACGAGGGAAGCACCCGCTGACCACATGGGCCAACCCAAGGAGACTACAAATGAACAATCTTTTTATCGACGATCTATTACCACCAAAAGGTGAGGCGGTTACTCGGCTCCCTTACACACCACTTAGTCGCTGTCGCGAAATGATTTGATTGTAAAATACTCTTCTTGTTGTTATTTTGATTTATTTGGCTCACTTAAAACTAGATTGGCGCATTGCTCACGCTGCTCCCCCTTGCTTGGTGGCCACGTTTTCAACAATTTGACAATCATTTGCGGCGATACTCGCAACTTTATCAATTTTCGGACGAACCTCTCCTGCAAGATACCGCGTAAGCTGTCTTGTATTAAAACCAAACACCGAAGCATAGCCCGCACTTTTCGTGGTTTCATCAGATTTCATACGGCTCCTGCCGATTTGACCGCCTTGTTTTGTATGGCCGATTAACGGCTCAATGCCCGCACGACGATCATGAAGAAGCTGGCGAATAGGCCCTGGTGTCTTTTCAAGCGGTGCATTCAGTGTTCGATTGGGTCTTGGCAAATAAATATCCTTAACTCCTGCCGTTTCAAGGCTCCTCTCATTATCAAAAGAATAATACCCTTTGTCAGTTGCTATTGATTGTAAGGTACCCTGACCAAAGAGATTCTGATGCAAAGCAATCATAGCGGGTAACGACGGAGCATCGGGCATGTAAACGGACGTGCATTCGCCAACAACAAGAAAGTTGCCCTCAACTCGACCCAGTTGATAGGCTCGCCCAAATTGCAGGCCTTTGTTCAATTTTCCTTTATTAAAGCAGCCCACATCATAGGCATGCAATGACGAAATGGTTGTATTAATAATGCCTTCAAATAGATAACCGTGTATCTGTTGAAGCAGTTGGCTTCCCCGCCAAGAAAGAATGTCTATGGCGCGACGAATCGGCCAGTATTTGCCTGCGGCTACTTTATTGGTCAATTGATGCATATTATTAAGCACCGGCAACACCTCCTCATAGGTCTCGCTCCACAATCGTTTCTGTACTGATTTTAATAATTCGGCTGGCGACTTATCCCGTTTGAGGCGAAAATAATAGAGTGCTATCTGTTTCAAGCGACTGATGTTGACGTGATAGATTTGATGGCCTGCATGACAATGTTGATTAAGTGCTTTGGCTGCTGTTTTGGTAAGAATGGCGACCTTGAGTAACAAATTAACCAGCGCGGGATAGCTGGTATTGGACTCCTGAACAGTTGAATCTACGTCGTAATTTGCTGGATTAGCATAGCCCAACTTAACCGCCTGTTGACTCATCATGTTGGCCAGTTTGCGCTGTGTTTCGGCCGTTAGTCGCGAACGAAAGGTTTCGATTTTTGTATGGTCTGGCGCATGCCATTTTTTTAACAGACCATAGCCACAAAATAGGCGAAAAGCCGCGTTGTCACGTACCTGCTGTTCAGCTACGCGATCCGTTAAATCAAGCATCTGCTGTAAAATATAAACGCCCAAATGAATACGCACTCGTATGGGCCGTCCCAACCACCAATATTTCTTTTCGGTGCGTTTTAAATCTGGCAAAATGACTTCGAGCATTTCATCCCAGGGAAGATTACGTGCTAATTTCAGTAATCGATGGTCGGAACTGATTTTAATCACCACCTCACCACCCTCGATGTCGTTTGTAAATCCATCTACATCTAAACTCATTGTGCACTCAAATCATCGTATCGTTCTTTGCCTTGGAACCAGCTTGCTGGCGCCACCACTTAAATACATTAAATTCCACCACCATATAGATAAGTGCTTGCGGAGCATGCGCCGTCTTAATCGGTAGGTATTGTAGTGCTTCATAAGGCCTAGGTAAGAATTCATGCTGCACAAAAAAACGGCCTGCTCATCCAAGCTTGGCTTTTTCTCACGGGTCTTATTGTTATGCTGGGTTATGGCATCGTAAAAATTGCCTTTGGTGCGCTTGCCAATATAAATGCGATTGGGTTTAATGGTGACGCCCAAAAAATTAACGCCATTGGCGTAGTGTTGTAAATGAATTTTCCGTGGATGCAGGTCAAGCTGTAATTCTTCGTGAAGAAATTGAGCTAGCGTTGGAATTAACGCCTTTAAGTATGCTTGGTCTTCATGTATCAAAATAAAATCATCGACATAGCGACCATAAAAACGCACGCCCAAATCATGTTTTACAAAATGGTCAAATGAATTAAGGTAAAAATTGGCAAATATTTGGCTGGTAAAATTACCAATAGGTAATCCGCACCCAGGCCGCCCATGAAACAAGCTTTTGTCAGGTGGGAAATCATTCCACAGGCGTTTATTGCTTTTAATATAGCAATTCGTAGTCGGGTCATTTAAGACAACCTTGTTAATCAATTCAAGAAGGATACTCTGATTAGGATGCCGGTAATGCTGCTCGATAAAGGGATGTAGTTTGGCCAGTAAAATGTGTTTGTTGATGCGGATAAAAAAATTTCGGATGTCCAGCTTTAAAACATAACAATCTCGACTGTAGTGATGCGAGCACTGCCTGATAAAACGATTTGCTCGTTCAATGCCTACATGCACACCCTGTCCTTTGCGACTGGCGTAACTGTCATAAATAAACGCGCGCTCAAACAGAGGGTTGAGTTGACTGGCAATCCAGTGATGCACCACACGGTCTCGAAAATCCGCCGCAAAGATTTCACGATTAACCGGCTTGGTTACCACAAAGGCAATCGAGCGGCCCGGATGGTAATCGCCACGATTAATCTCATCGTGTAATATCACCAAATTACGCTCATAATCCGCTTCAAAAGCCAGTGCATTCATGGTTTGCCGCTTATTGTGACGGCAATCGAAGTAAGCCTGAAACAACGATTCAAGGGTTACGTGTTGAGATTCGGTCTGTTTAATTTCGGTTGTATCAATCATAAATGCTCATCTTTAAAAGAAAGCGTGGACACACTGGATGCCCACGCCTGCTTCGTTTATCTATTTTGTTTAAAACCCCGAGAACAACGAACCCTAAAGTTATTGTCCTTGTTGTTGCTGTTCTGGTTGCCGTTGTTGAAGTTCAGCCGCCACGCATTGGTGGAGCTGGCCTCGGTAGAGCTCCAATAGTTGGTGCTGGCGAACCCACTGACCACAATAAATAAAGGCGTTATAGCCATGGCAAGGCATCCTGCCATGACGCAATTCAACTGCCTTGAATAGTCCAAGCAGTCCCTTTATCGCTTTTAAACAAAACATGCTCGCTTACGAACGCCGTAACGCACGTAATTCCGGCGTTTACCGACTTGCATTTCGCCAGCCAGTAACCTGTTTGCCTATGCTGTCCATGAGTGCGCTCAATGTGGCCTGTTTTTTGATTGAGAACAGTTTCATGTCTGTGCTAAGGCGAATTTCTAATTTCAACAGCTCAAATTCATCTAAAAATACATCCAGTTGCTCGGCTCTGTTTTTGTGCTTGTTGGCACGATAAATACAACGAAGCAGATGCAGCGCATCACGTTTCATATCTTGCCCCAAGGTATACTTGTATTCCTTGGGAAAGTCTTTCGTGTATTCAAATACCTTTAAAATCAACTGATACGTATCACGGTAAACCGATAACTCCGTGTAAAGTGCCATCTGGATATCCTAAAAATATAACGACCCGCTACGCGGGTACTGCAAGGTCAAAGTCAAAACAAAAGGGATAAAGTGATAAAGGGTTAAAAAGCCCGAGAACAACGAACCCTAAAGCTATTGACCTTGACGACGCTGATCTGGCTGCCGCTGCCGAAGTTCAGCCGCCACGCATCGATGGAGCTGGCCTCGGTAGAGCTCCAATAGACGGTGCTGGCGAACCCAGCACCTCCCGCCGCAACCGAGCCCGTGGCAATGGCTGTTCGATTGTTATAAAGACAGTTTAATTGGGAATTTGTAACGCTTCCCGACGGTAAAAACCAACCGCTGGTAAAACCGCCCGTTACTGACAGCTCATTACACGTTCGTG
The DNA here is from genome assembly GCA_947504875.1 of Legionellaceae bacterium. Taxonomy (GTDB): domain Bacteria; phylum Pseudomonadota; class Gammaproteobacteria; order Legionellales; family Legionellaceae; genus CANNJI01. The sequence goes on along the minus strand of CANNJI010000007.1, from coordinate 8,418 downwards.
CTGCATACGTAGTTCCAGTTCCAAGTGCTGCAACAATCGCTGTGGTATTGGCCGCTCCATCGGTTGTGCTGGTAGCACCCGTTACGACTGTCGACCCACCAGCCCATGTTTGACCAGTACTTTGGTCTGACGTGGTAACCACGATATCGAATAAATTAAACGAAGTCCCTGTGTTCTGGCAACCAATCACACCACCGTCCGCAGGGTCGCCAACAGCAGCAGTTGTTTTTAAGGTAAAGCTCTGTGTGCCGCTTCCTGATGTGCATTCTCCCGATGGTCCCGCCGTGCACGTGACAGGAATGCACGCATAACTAATCACTTGTGCGCTGCCATTCGTAAACGCGGCTTGTGGTGTGCTGCTGTTGGTGCTTTTTAAGGTCACCGCAATGGATTGTATTAGCGCTATGTCAGCCACGGCAGGCGATACTTTCGCGTTTCCTACGTTCCATGCGGATGCCGCGACCATGCCAAAGGGTGTGGTCGTATTTATCGTAAAGGATGTCCCATTTGGCGTGGTGTAGGTCGGCACACTGGTGCCAGCCGTTGCGGTGCAATCAGTCGATGTAAAGTAATTCAAGGTTATTTTTGAAACACTGGTGGCGTCGGTACCACGGCTGGCGGCCTGCTGAAACATCACCATTTTTGTCGCCGTGAATACGCCCCGGTCCCATGGCTCGCCTTTGCGAAGGTTTTTAAGTAAATCCGTGGTTGTGATGGGTTTTGCAACACTTATCGCAGGCAATAAACCAATGGCTATTGCCGTGATAGACAGCACGGTTGTGCATGCGCGTGGTAATTTAATCGTGAAGGTCATTCTTTTCTCCTGTCGTGTCCGTGTGTGTAATTGAAGCGTTCGCTTAACATGAAGGCTTGTATGGTTTTTATCATGGCCTTAAACGGTGATTTGTCGTGCGTAAGTGTTGTCGGTAATGACTGAAATTCATTTTGAAAGCGTCCATCGCCCCATTGCGCTTTAAATGTATCCATGGTGGCGGGCATGATATTTAAGCCCTCTTTCTTTTTATAGGCATTAAACGGTGCTGTTGGCATGATTTGGGCTAAATAACGTCGCATCATGTGGCGACCGATGCCTTGGTGGCGTTTTTGTTCGAGTGGTAGGCTTAAGAAAAACTCCAGTAATTTGGGATGCAATAATGGATATCGGTAGTCAAACCCCATTTTTTTAGCCACGATGCTGCTGTATTCAATCCGCATGCGGATTTCATGGCTGTTGGGCCCTTGCAGGAAAGACCATTCCACCTCTCGTAAGGTTTTAAAATAATGCCGGTGGTAGGGGTGCGTGCTGGCTGCTCGCTGTTGGTCTGGTGTTTTGAATGCATTTCTGAGGTCTGATTTTAAGTCTTGGGTGCGCTGTATTAGTTTATGCAATGATGGGTGTGCGTATTGAATCAGTTGTGCGAAGCAGCGAATGGTATTTGCTGGTGACAATTCAGCCCACGCTTGGCGAAATTGCTTGTTGTTTATTAGAGAGGGCAAGATAAAACGTGCGGGAATGTGGCTGGATATGCCTTGGTCGCCACCAAAGCCTGATAACAAAATGGTATGCCCTTTTTTTGATACAGCCTTGTGGATATTGTGAGCAAATAATTCAAATACATAAGGTGCTGGGCCACCAAACCACGCCGCATACTCTTTGAAAATACGGATGGGGTCAAAATCATCCGCCATGATGCGATGAATCGCGGCTGAAGGAAACTGCGCCATGAAAGCTCGCTCATAGCGGTCATTGTAAGTCTGTGCGTTAGTGGAATCCGGGAGTGCCGCATGCATGAACAGCGTGGGATTTAATTCGAGTTGAGCGCATGTGCCATAAATTGCCGTTGAATCCATGCCGGCACTAAACTCACCAGCAATGGACTGCGAGCCTTGCGTGGCATTTTTTACCGACTCCTGTATGAGAGAGGCAAAGTGCTCAAGGTATTCTCGCTCATAACGGTAGTGTAGCGTGTCGCCCTCTTGTTCTAATTGCCAAAAAGTTGATTTTATAATACGCCCGTCCGGCTTGATACGCACCATATGCCCGGGCTCAACACGTTTGATGCCGGTGTATAGCGTATTGTCCGTGTAGTGGTGAACATCCCCAAATAAATGAGTGACCTCTGAGTCAAGCAATGCGGGTGAAGATGATAATTGGTGCACGATGTCAGGAATGGTGTCGCCAAAAATAAGCTGGCCTGACTGATATAAGTAATATATCGGGCGAAGACCTAAATGGTCGCGAACCAGCAGGCATTCACCTGTGAATGTGTTTTCAACGACCTGGGCAAACGGATGGAATACTGCGCGATAACATGCGGGATTCAGCCCCTCTTCAAACGAGGCAATGGATATCACTTCATTTGGTGATGAATTGTAGGCCGTACACTGCGGATTAAGCGCCACACGATAAAAATGACTGGCGTTCACCAAGGTAGGTCTCTTGGACTCTAGGTGCATCACGCTAAGATTCTAACAGGCCGTTATTGTTTTCGGGAACGTTGGAGTCCCCAGTCGCTATATCACAATCCTCAAGACGTGTTAGCGTAGGAGGCTGATACACCAAGCGAGGCTTTTCTGATTCTAAAACGGGTTTATTGCTCTCATGCACGTTTGGATTAGTCATGGCAGCACCTACTTGGCGCGAAAGTGAAGTTCAGGGCTGCAATGCGTGATATTAAATAAGAAATAAAGCTTGGAAAATACTTTGAACAAACTACAATAATTAATGGCTGGCTGGCTGGCTGGCTGGCTGGCTGGCTGGCTGGCTGAAAGTGTCGCTTGAGCTCGTCATCTTAGCAACACTTAATCGCGCACGAATATAGTGCTTCATTTTATTAAAATGCATACTGCGTCCTTATCAGTTTTTTCAATGCCTCCATCATACAAGGCAGTAAGGCATCAAGGCAAATTTTACTGGAATTTTTACGATGAACGTGCCAATATTGAAAGGTTCATCGTAAAATTAAAAATTACCTCAAAAAAACATTCACCATCATCGCCTTAATCATTTCGCGACAGCGACCACTTAAAGTGAACGTAGCACTCCCGGCTACGATCGCCGCGAACATTGGACTCGGCTGTGACGGCGGCGGCGCTATTGGGGCATGCGCCTCCTGACATGCGTCCGGTCATCGCATGTTCGGGAGCCGCGGGTCTAGTGAGGCGCCGTGAACGGGCCCGGCCGAGGTGACGCACCGGGGGGACACCACCACATACCCGCGAAGAGCCGCCGCTAGCTCTCGCGGATTCGATGCGGTGGGAAAGATGCGCGGCACCAAGCCTCCCTCAATCAACTAAATAATCCCAAAAATGTTAACAGATAAACAGCCGCGGGCACATTATGCATCGCAGTGAAATCGGCGACTGCCGCGCAACGATTCGTCCGCATCGGCTGCGACATCGCCGCCTCAAGCCTTGGAATATCAATGATTTCCTGCATCAACGGCGTTTGATGCACACTCGCAACATACGCACGCGCCTTCTTTAATTGGCGATTATAACGGTCATGAAAATCAGGCGAGAAAGGCTCTTTGGTGGTGCGAAAACGCAACGCATCCGACATTAAACCCCGCATGCCACTACGAATAGCATAGCGTTTATACCCATCACGTACTTTTAAGTTGCCTGGCATTGCCAGACAAAACTCGAGCAGTCGTTTGTCATTATAAGGATAGCTAAAAGAGACCTGCTTATTATCATCGTCATGAATCACGGGACTATGAGCATACAAATAATTCATGGATTGATGTTGATGATGACGATGATTTGGATATTGAGTATTTAAGTGTAGTCGCTCTTTTTTAAATGCCGTGCTATTCACGTGGGCCTCAGTAAACGCCCGCTTGATGAAAGACGTGTTTTGTGAAAGCCGAATATCTGAGCGTAAATCAAGTTTGGCCTGAACATTGGCTGGAAGGAGTGGCATGACGCCCTCTCTAATCATGCATTTTAACCAGGAACGGTCGTAGTGCTTACAATGCAGGCGTGATTCTCGCCATAATGTGCGCCAACGCAGGGTTGTTAATAATTCCGCATAATAGCCATTACCATGAAATGATGGGCCTTTTTCTCCAAAACACCCATCTAAAATAATGCGCGCACCAAAGTTTGATGCGGTTGTAGCAAACGCTTTATATAAGTAATAACGAGATGATTTATCAAGGGCTGTCATGCAGTAGTGTTTATTATCCAAACCATCAAATGGGCCCCGCCATGGGTCAGTCACGGACTGTAATACCAGGTTTGGTTTTTTTAACAACTGGATATAATGACTTTCATCGACCGTATCCCCTTGATAATGAGGCGGTAAAACGGCGGAAAGTGCGGTTAATTGCTTATTATCTTCTGCTAGCAGGTGGGCTGCCATCGCAGTAATAGAGGAAGAATCGAGTCCTCCGCTGTGTAATGTCATCACGGGACAATGACTGCGTAATTTAGAGCGGATAATCTCAGAAAATAACGCTTGGAATGCTTCAATGTATTCATCCTCACAAGAGAAATGGATGCGTTGATGAATATCAGGTTCCCAATAAACATGCTGTTTGAGTTGTTTGTTTTGGATCACAAAAACCGTACGTGCAGGACTTTTAAACACGTTTTCATAACATGTCATTTCAGGTCGATTCAATAAATAACTGGCATTACCATGTGCTGCTATGCGTTCTAAATTGGGCTTGCGATGGATTTCTTGTAACGTATGAAGTGCATGCAATTCCGTAGAAAATGCAAATAGATTGGCATCATGATAATAATAAAATGCGCGACTGCCGGTGTGATCGACAAAACAAATCAATTCCTGCGAGCGTTCATCCCAAATCGCTACAGCAAATTCACCCAATAAATAATTAGGGCAGTCTTTTCCCCACTTTTTATACGCACACAAGACTAAAAAAGAATCACTCAGACACGTCTCATCATCAACATTAAACGTTTGACACAACATGGCTCGATTATCGAGGCGGCAATCGGCCGTTATAGCAATCCGTGCCGATGGATCATAATGTGGTAAAACCTCATGGATGGATTCATGGGTAAGATGAAAGGCTTGATGCCCTAATCCGACGCTCCCCGCACGCCACACTGCAGCGCCATCAGGGCCAAGCATATGCATGGCTGCGTTCATGCTAACGATTTCAACTTCTGTAACCGGCTGATGATTAAACCGATAAAGTCCACAGATCCCACTCATGTGATGTTACTCCTGTATAGTGAGCATCATGCTCACCTTTGTTTTTTAATATTCTTTCTAACATCATCAAGTAGGCCGATGAGTTTAAGTGTAATCACCTTAAGCCGAGTGCCAGAGTCTCTTGAACTGAATGCTCTGATGAAACAACAGGGATTTGATGTCTTATTTCATATAATTTTTCCAAATCAATTTCAGCATACGTAATACCAGGGGTGAGGTTGCGCGCTTCATCCATTACATTCCCCCATGGACTAACAATCATAGTGTGTCCATACGTTTGTCTGCCATTTGAGTGAGATCCACCCTGACAAGCACCAATGACGTAACAAAATGTATCAATCGCGCGAGATCTTGCTAGTAATGCCCAATGTGCTTCACCGGTTTTTACGGTAAATGCCGATGGTACCGCAATAACTTCAGCACCTTGTGCACTTAGTTTTTCAAAATGTTCAGGGAAGCGTAAATCATAACAAACAGCCAGTCCTAGTTTCCCCACAGGTGTGTCAATAACAACAACATCGTCTCCAGCTTCTGTTGTGTCTGATTCTCGATAGACTTCCGTCGCTGACAGGGTGACGTCGAATAAGTGTCGTTTATCATATCTTGCTACTTGATGCCCATGATTATCAAATACGATACATGCCGCTCGGACTTTGTTGGGATGTTGGCAGGCAATGGGTATAGTGCCTGCTACAATCCAAATATCATGCTTTACTGCGAGTGTCGAAAGAAAATCTTGAATTCTTCCTGATCCGGCCTTTTCTTTGATTTTAACTTTTTCAGCGCTATCACACCCGAGCAGAACAAACATTTCAGGTAATACTGCGAGCTTTACGCCTTGTGCCGCCGCTTGTGCGATGAGCGTAGCCGCAGTTGATAGATTTTCTTCTAAATTATTCGTTGAACACATTTGAATTGCAGCAACTTTATTCATTATGTATGCCTTATTTTTTAGACCGAAACTGAAAGGGACTATAATTCACGTTATAATCATAAATATCTATCCCTTCTGCCTGTTTTAATTTATTACAAACAAAAATATTCACAGGTGACATCAATGCTTCAAAACTCACTTTATACAAATATGAAAAAGCAATGAACGGCAGAATCTCTGTTTGAAATTTTAGATTACCAAACCAAGCCACACTGGTACCAACAACTTGCAAAGCCACTTCACCCACCGCGGTTGCAAGCACAAATCGAATCGCCAAATATTTTCCATTCATGCGGATTTTAAGACGTGACAAAATATAATCATTAACTATATTCCCAATTAACAATGCAGTTAATAAGGCAATCAAGTGTCTTGGCAAGGCATCAAAAACGGTGTTATATGATGCATCAATATTTTGTATTTCCGGAATGGGGAAATACGTGGTTGCTTTGATATACAGAACATAACAAAAGACAACCGCAACCGCCAACTTTACTAAATGCACGCTCTTCGAATACCCATACACTTCGGTGGTGATATTTTGAATAAAAAAAGATAACGGAATCGTCCATGTACCGGCTGTCAATAAAATAGTAATATCGGTAAAAGGAACATGAAAGGGTAATAATCGCGCGGAAACTGTCAGTGATGTAATAATCCCTGCAACATAAATGCTTGCCAAAATGTGAAAATATTTAAATCGTTGCGTGTTATCTGTAAATTCATTGAGTAATTCGTTATGCAACATTTTTTTTGTCTCCATCTACTTGATGACGAATCCACCACTCGCAAACATTGTAGCCCAACGATAATGCTTGCATGGGATCAAGGCCATATATTAGAGCCTTGTTTTCAAATAACTCAGTGATTGAAATGTTAATTTCTTTATTCGCAGTAGCTGAGTAAATGGTGATTGCATCATTTCCAAACCGATCAAAATTGGTTTTGGTGATCTGTAATAGGGCATTTAATTTAACAGCGCAATCCTTGTTTTTTAAACGTCTCATGTTGTGAGCGCTGTCATAAAGAACGTCGTTAAATCCATTTTGTGCTTTATTTGCCAAAATACCAATGATGAACGTATCAATTGGACATAATGTTTGAATCAGGTCTTTATTATGAGCAATTTCTTGAATGGGTCTAATCAACACATTTCGCTGATGTCTAGCACGCAGAACAAGCATGGTGACCTGCTTTTTTGTACAGAAATAATCTCCCTCTAAAATAAAGTAGTAATCATTGCCTTCTTTAAACGATAAATGCTTCCAAATCCATTCAGGATTTTTTAATGATTGTTTTACGATATTCCATAACAACATGGCTGCTATCCCAATTTATTTCGTGATTGTACAACAAGACCAATGATTTGGTCCGAGTCCTTTAATTGTAGCGTTGGAAACATTGCATTGATGGGTTTAAGAAAACGATAGCTCCCATCAATAATCAATTGTCTAAACAAGATCTCTTGATTCTCATGGCAATAAGCCATAACAAAATCTCTGTTCTTAGGTGTTTTATTGATATCAACGATCAATACAGTATCTTCATAAAACTGTGGGGCCATCGATTCCCCTTTCAAGATCATGGCGAAACTGCCGCCATCGATATTGGGATCGGTTAACACCCAATCGCAATGCATATCAGGCTTAATGCCGCTGATTACCTCTTGCCAATGACAAGCTTTATCCCAAGCAATAACAGGGATCCAATTATCCACTTTTGTACTGGGGCGGTTTTCTTGTTGCACGCCAAGCAGGGGTTGTTTACCAAGCAATTGATCAATCGTGATACCAAAGAATCCAGCAATTGCTTCTAAGGTAGAGGCGCGCGGATCGGGTGTTTTACCGGATACCAAGCGATTAATGGTTGCTCGTGGTACACCAATTTTACGGCCTAACGCAGCTTCACTGATCCCATTTACATTAATCAGGTGATTTAACACATTACTAATTTCTAGCGTAAATGTTGTCATAAAAATACTTGATTCCCGTCTCATTGTAGTGACATAATGCTCGAATACGAGCAGGTTTATGTTTGTATGGTTAGATAATACCAGACACAGGATGTTTTTGTCACTTAAATTTGACACCAAATGATCTTGATCTCGAAAAAACTCATATAGGAGAATAAATCGTGGTTGCAGATGTATGGGTATTCTTGCCTATCGTGATCACTCATTCTTGTTCTACCGTGATCAGTGATTCTCGTTTGATCGTGATCACCTATTATCGCCTGATCGTGATCACTTTTCCCTAAAAAACAGGAATAGGTGATCACGGTGCCACCACTCCAGATG
>CANNJI010000006.1 GCA_947504875.1 Legionellaceae bacterium | reverse complement strand
GTTTATCGAATTGTTCTTTATTTGGGCTTTTCTAAAATCTTTCAGGTGAAATGAGATTTAGGGTTTAGTATTAGCCTGCGCCATTTATTAGCGGGTTATTATCCCTGTCTACAATAGTGCCTTCCATATGACTTGATGACCGATTAAGCGCGCTTTGTCTGAGCGTAGCGAGTTTAGTGCGCTTAATCGGTCATCAAGTCATATGGAAGGCACTATCGTCATTAAGCGGCTTTTTCGTTTAATGACGATTCTGAAAATAGCCTCTCTGCTTATCATTTAAATGACTTCCTATCATTGTTTGAAACGCTTCACGTCATCCCGAGCCTCTTTTTTTTACTAAACGCAAGTTTTTTGCTTGACGAATGCCTCATTCTCTTCCTATAGTGTAATAAAGTGGTATAAAATAACTAAAAAGTGGAAAAATGTGGAGGGAATCCTCCGAGGATGAGACCATGTTCCGTGGAATCAATGCTATAACCATCGACGCAAAAGGTCGGCTTGCAGTGCCAGCACGGTATCGTGACGTGCTGGGCGAGCATGTGGTTGTAACCATCGATACGGAAGAATCCTGTTTATTGCTATATCCTGCAGCGCAATGGCAAGTGATTGAAGATAACTTGCAACGATTACCAAGTTTTAATGGTGCTGCACGACGAATTCAACGTTTGTTAATTGGACACGCAACTGATGTTGAACTTGATACCAATGCGCGTGTTTTAATACCGACACTTCTTCGTGAATATGCTCATTTAGATAAACATGTCGTGATGATTGGGCAGGGCAATAAATTTGAGATTTGGGATGAACAACAGTGGCAAAAACGACGAGAAGCGTGGCTTTCTGAAGAACCGGCGGGCGATGGATTACCCGATGAAATGAAAACATTTTTCTTGTAATGGGTGATGATTATGTTTGGTGCACATGAATCAGTTTTACTGACACCATCTGTGGATGGATTAAATATTAAAGCTGATGGCATTTACGTTGATGGCACGTTTGGCCGCGGGGGGCACTCTCAGGCTATTTTGGATCGTTTAGGTCCAGATGGGACTTTACTGGCTATAGATAAAGATACGACGGCACTTGCATGTGCTGCAAAGCGTTTTGGCCATGATAAACGTTTTAGTATTATGCATGATTCTTTTGCGAACATAGAGAACATAGCAAAAGAGAGAGACCTTGTAGGACGGATTTCAGGAATTTTGTTGGATTTAGGGGTTTCTTCTCCCCAATTAGATGATCCAGCCCGCGGATTTAGTTTTATGCATGATGGCCCGCTTGACATGCGTATGAATCCAGAACAAGTGCTCAATGCCGAGATTTTTGTTAATAAAGCATCTGAAGAAGAGCTGAGCTATGTATTTAAAACTTACGGTGAGGAGCGCTTCGCTCATCGAATTGCAAGAGCAATTATTCGCGCGCGCGAAGAGCGAGGGGGGATTAAAACAACGTCCGTTTTTGCAGAAATTGTAAAGCAGGCAAATCCTAAGTGGGAAAAGCATAAACATCCTGCAACGCGCGTATTTCAGGCCATCAGGATTCATGTGAATCATGAACTGCAAGACTTAGAAGATGGGTTAAGTCAATGTGTGAAAGTATTAGCGGTTGATGGGCGATTAGCAGTGATTAGTTTTCATTCGTTAGAAGATCGTATTGTTAAACAGTTTATGAAAAAAGCTTCGGAAGGTGAGCGTATGCCTATTAAGCTTCCAATTAAAGCGGTTGAAGTCAACACAGGATTTAGGCGGGTTGGGAAAGCCATTAAACCCAGTGATGAGGAAATGAAACGGAATGTTCGTGCTCGTAGTGCAGTCTTAAGGATAGGGGAGAAAACATTATGAATGCTGCAGCGAAAGTTATAAATCAAAATAGCGTCTTTCATGGACACTTAGGGAAAATGCAGGTGTCTAGATATTTTTATTTTCAATCAGCACTGTTGTGCGCAGTACTTTTGAGCGCCTTGGCTGTGGTTTATATCACAAATTTAACACGCATCACGTGTAGCCAGCTACAATCACTGGAGCAAGAGTCACATCAATTACAATTGCAGTGGGGGCAGCTTTTACTTGAGCAGGCCAGCCTTTCAACACCTGCACGGGTTGAAGAAATGGCGACCGAACGCTTACATATGGTTCTACCTTCGCGTAAACAAGCATTTGTTTTGCGTGCTGAATGAAGCAAAAAGTAAATCATAAAGCTCGGGTTTATACCGTTGCTCTTTTTTTTGTATTGATTTTTATTGCCTTGCTTTGGCGAATGGTCAATTTGACCATTTTGGATCGGTCCTTCCTGCAAGGGCAAGGGAATGCACGCAGTTTACGTGTGATTGATATTCCTGCTTTTCGTGGCATGATATTAGATAGAGAAGGCTTGCCTGTTGCAGTCAGCACACCAGTGCAATCCGTATGGATAAATCCTAAATTATTTCACCCAAATCATAAACAATTGAAACAATTGGCTCAGCTATTGGGGATGACTCCTCGGCAGTTATCAAAACGTCTTGAAGGGGTTAATAAGCGCGGTTTTGTTTATCTTAAACGTCATTTGACGCCCATGTTTGCGCAAAAAATTGAAAACTTACATATTCCAGGATTAAATTTACAACAAGAATTCAAAAGATACTACCCAGATGCCGACAGCATGGCTCAATTATTGGGTTTTACTAATGTTGATGACAATGGTATCGAAGGATTAGAGCTTGCTTATCAAGATTGGTTGGTGGGACTCTCTGGTAAAAGACGCGTATTAAAAGATAGAACAGGTCGAGTCATTGAGGATTTAGGCGTGGTTCAGGAGTCGCGCCCAGGTAAAAATTTGTATTTGAGTATTGATAGACGAATTCAATTTTTCGCATCGCATGAACTACAAAATACACTGACTCAGTATGGAGCAAAATCAGGGTCAATCGTTGTGCTGGATACAAAAAGTGGAGAAATCTTAGCAATAGCAAATTTACCGTCGTTTAACCCGAATGCACGGGGTCGATATACCTTAGATAGTTATCGAAATAAAGCAATCACTGATGCGTTTGAGCCAGGGTCGGTGATGAAACCTTTTAGCTTAGCGAGTGCGTTTGAAGGTGGGCATTATACACCCGATACAGTGATTGATACGCGGCCGAGTTGGATGATTGTGCATGGACATACCATTCGAGATGTGCATAATTATGGTGTTTTGGATGTACGAGGTGTTCTAGAAAAATCAAGTAATGTTGGCGTGAGCAAAATGGTGCTTGATAGCCCTCCAGAACAGTTAATTGGATTGCTCATGCGATGTGGTGTCGGTTCTCGAACTGAGAGCGGTTACCCAGGAGAAAGTGAAGGCTCGATTGTTAAGGTAAAGGATGCCAATCCATTTGTCCTTGCAACGTTGAGTTTTGGTTATGGTCTGTCAGTAACAACCATACAACTTGCAAAAATGTATTCTATTTTTGCAAATGAAGGACGCTTGTTGCCTATTCGTTTGCTACATTATCCAGAAAAAATTGAGAGCATACAGGCCGTGGAGCCCGCAATTGCAAATCAAATCTTATCAATCCTTGAATCCGTTGTGGTTCATGGTACGGGTGTATCTGCACAAGTTCCTGGGTATCGCGTTGCTGGTAAAACAGGAACAGCGCGTATCGCTGGTAAAAAAGGATATGATGAAAGGCGTTATATCAGTAGTTTTGTAGGTATTGCACCTGTTTCTAATCCTCGCTTGGTTGTGGCGGTTGTTATTCACGAACCAACCCAAAAAGGATATTATGGCGCGCAGGTTGCGGGCCCCTTATTTTCAAAAGTGATGGGTGCCTCATTACGTATTCTTGATATACCACCCGACGAGCCTTTATCATGAAATTAAAAAATTTATTGTCGTCGTTAAGCGACGACATAGGTGAGATTGATATCACAGGGATTGAGCAAGATAGTCGATTAGTTCAACCTGGTACTGTATTTTTGGCTTATCCTGGAAGCCAAGTTGATGGTCGCTTATTTATTAATAATGCTATTCAACAAGGTGCTGCTGCAGTTTTTTATGAACCCGAGGGTTTTTCACCCGCATCATCCACAATTCCATTGATTCCAATCCCTCATTTGTCATTGCATGTAGGCTCAATTGCCAGTCAATTTTATGGAGAGCCAGGACTGGCATTTGATGTGACAGGCATTACAGGAACCAATGGAAAAACAACCATTGCTTACCAGTTGAGCGAGGCGCATCAGGCCCTAGGTTGTAAGACTGCTTATGTGGGTACGTTAGGCGAGGGCTGTTTTAATGATTTGCGGCCATTAAATAATACAACGCCTGATGCGCTTACACTTCAGCGATTATTCTATGCTTATAAAAAACAACAGATTAAAAACATCTGCATGGAGGTTTCGTCTCATGCGCTTTGTCAAGGACGAGTTGAAGCCATTGATTTTAAACAAGCAATTTTTACCAATTTAACCCATGATCATTTGGATTATCATCATACGATGGCGGCGTATGGGCAGGCAAAGGCTATGTTATTTGCAACGTCAGGTCTTGAGTTTGCTATTCTTAATGAAGATGATGAAGCTTATTCCATCATGAAAAATGCATGTGGTTTAAAAACCAAAATATGTAGTTATGGGATTAATACAACGAGTGATGTTCGAGTATCCTCAGTCAAGATGAGCATGGTGGGCACTGAGATTGAAGTAAATTCGCCCTGGGGACAGTTTAATCTCCATTTAAAAACAATAGGTCGGTTTAATATCTATAACGCGATGGCTGTGTTTTCGAGTTTATTATTGTCGGGCTATGAGCCAAAGCGTGTTGTTGAGGTGATGGCACAATTGCACCCTTCACCTGGTCGAATGGAGATTGTTGTGAATAACCCTACGGTTTTGGTGGATTATGCCCATACGCCGGATGCGTTAGAAAAAGCTTTGCTGACCCTTAAAGGGCTAAAAAAACGTAAATTGATGGTTGTTTTTGGATGTGGTGGAGATCGCGATAAAACAAAGCGTGCGGTGATGGGGCGTGTTGCGAGTGAGCATGCGGATGAAGTGATTATAACCAGTGATAATCCACGCACAGAAAACCCTCAGCAGATCATGGATGACATTCAGGTGGGTCTTATTGAGACAAGCAATGTTCGCTTAATTCCTGATAGAAAAGCAGCAATTCAAGCGGCATTAGAGCGTGCTCACCCGGACGATTTAATTTTAATCGCGGGCAAGGGACATGAGGACTATCAACAGATAGGAACAATCAAGTATCCGTTTTCGGATCAAGGGGTTGTGAAAGACTTCTTTTCAGCTGTTAATTTATAGTGCCTTCCATATGACTTGATGACTGATTAAGCGCACTCAACTCGCTGTGCTCAGACAGAGCGCGCTTACCTGTTCATCAAGTCATATGGAAGACACTATAACTGAATAAAACACTTAGTGCTCACTCGTTAAAATCTTTGTTTTACTCTTAAAATTCCAAAAGTTTTTGTCGAGGGTATAGGTGTGGCTAGGGCCATTAACGGTGGCGTTAGGATAAAACTGTACGTAAAGTGTAGGAGCACTGCGATCTTTTGGAATATTCACTAAAAATGTTGCTAACGTTCGGGCTCTTTTGGGATCATCTTTTGTATTGGTCGTTCTAAAAATACTGTCATTCTTTCCTGCAGCATGATCATGTGCAATGGTTTTAAACTGTTCGAACGACGGAGCGGGTAAGTTATTCATCAGATCAGCGATACGACTATACCGATTTAAACTACCTTGCAAATAAACTGTATTGCTCGACTGAAATATGGGGCTCTCAAAATTGTTGGTATGATAGAGTGGGCCACTGTTGGTTAGGGTTGTGCGATATCGCCCTTGTGTTGTGAGTTCAATGAGTGCAGTTTGTTGTTGATCAGCTAACATATAAAATTCAGGGAATGGGTGGCTTGCTGTTAAGTTCGGCAGATGGGCCATAACATCACTCACGCTGTTGTTGTTCGTTAGAATATCCTTCATAAAATCATCGCCGTCGTCATATCGATCAACGTAAGCAGGGTCTTTTTTTAAGATGCTAGCGGATAAATTAACAATCGCTAATCCCTTTTCATTGATACCAGAGCGCAGAACATAAGGATCTCCAATTTTTTTGTGTGAGACTAACGCGACAAAGCGATTATTTTTTCCTGGATTAAACGCAACCACGTGTTGGATGTCCGGGTGTTCATCCCGATTTTTTAAAATCAACACGCTATTGTTTGCACCATCTACTGTTGAAAAAGTTGTACAAGCCGAGCACGATAAAGGAATGAATAATAACAATCCTAAATTTAAAATAAATAGGTTACGCATCATGATTTTAGTCCAATGCTAAACGTTGATACCTTGAGTCTAGTTCAATTAATTGATCTTGTAGTTGTTCTAAGCTTCCATTGTTATTGATGATATCATCAGCAATTGATCGCCTTAAGGCTTGATTTGGCTGAGCCGCTAGTAACGCCTGGGCTTCTTCCATTGAGCAATGATCCCTTTTAATAATACGTTTAAGTTGTATCTCTGGTTCACTTTCAATGAGTAACACTCGATTTAAATAGGGATATGGTTTTTTGTCGATGAGCAAAGGGATCTCAAGGATAGCATAAGGGCTTTTAACCGTTTGACATTGGTGTTCTATCTCAGAACGGATTAATGGGTGTAAATACTGCTCGAGCCATTGGCGTGCTTCGAGGTGCGTCATGATGTGTTGACGTAATGCACGACGGTTCAGTTCACCTGTGCTGGTTAAAAAAGAGGTTCCAAAATGGGTAATGATGGCTTTGAGTGCGGGTGTGTTCGGAGCCGTAAGTGATTTTGAAATGTCGTCCGCATTGATCACCGATATGTTTTGTGTTTTAAAAAAAGAAGCTGCTTGTGATTTTCCACTGGCAATGCTGCCGGTTAAGCCAATAAAAAATACCATAAGGTTACTCCATAGATCGTGCTGGACAAATGACTTGATGAACCATTAAGCGCGCTAAACTCGCTTTGCTCAGACACAGCGCGCTTAATGGTTCATCAAGTCATTTGTCCAGTAGCATAGATTAGATTTATGTTTAATCTTACATGACTTTTTCATTGAGTTTAATCGTTTTTAATTCATTCCTTTGTTATGATGGTAGTTTTGATTGACAAGGAAATATGATATGCCTCTAAATAAAATTAAAGTGCCTGCAGAGGGTCAGGTGATCACGGTGAATGCTGATTTATCTTTAAATGTTCCAGACTGTCCGATCATCCCTTTTATTGAGGGAGATGGAATCGGTGTTGACGTAACCCCTGCGATGAAAAAAGTTGTAGATGCCGCGATTGCTAAAGCTTATGGCGATAAGAAAAAAATTGCATGGATGGAGATTTATGCTGGGGAAAAAGCGACTCACCAGTATGGTGACAATGAGTGGCTGCCTAAAGAAACACTAACCGCAATGAAGGATTATGTGGTTTCAATTAAAGGTCCGTTGACCACACCAGTTGGTGGCGGTTTTCGTTCACTGAATGTAGCCATTCGACAAGATCTTGATTTATATACCTGCTTACGTCCCGTGCGCTATTTTGAAGGAACACCGAGTCCTGTAAAAGAACCTTGGAAAACCAACATGGTTATTTTCCGAGAAAATTCAGAAGACATTTACGCCGGAATTGAGTGGAAAGCAGACAGTGCTGATGCTAAAAAACTGATTGATTTTTTACGCAATGAGATGGGTGTAACAAAAATTAGATTCCCAGAGCACTGTGGTATTGGTATTAAACCAGTCTCTAAAGAAGGAACCTCTCGTTTAGTAAGAGCTGCATTACAATATGCGATTGCAGAAGACCGAGATTCAGTGACCTTGGTTCATAAAGGTAACATTATGAAATTCACTGAAGGCGCCTTCAAAGACTGGGGCTATGAAGTTGCGCGAGATGAGTTTGGTGCAACGCCTTATGAGGGTGGCCCGTGGATGTCGTTTAAAAATCCTAAGACCGGTAAAGTGATTATTGTAAAAGATGTGATTGCGGATGCCTTTTTACAACAAATTTTATTAAGACCAGAAGATTATAGTGTAATTGCAACACTCAATTTAAATGGTGACTATATTTCTGATGCATTGGCTGCCCAGGTGGGCGGTATTGGTATTGCGCCGGGTGCAAATTTAGGCGATGGTATTGCTGTATTTGAAGCAACGCATGGCACTGCGCCTAAATATGCAGGCCAAGATAAAGTTAATCCAGGATCACTGATTTTATCTGCAGAAATGATGTTACGACATTTAGGTTGGCAAGAAGCGGCGGATTGTATTATTCGCGGGATGGATGGTGCAATCAAAGCTAAGACAGTGACTTATGATTTTGAGCGACTTATGCCTGGCGCTAAAAAAGTGAGTTGTTCTGGTTTTGCTGATGCAATGATTCAACACATGTAAGAACATAATGGTTACATTATAGTTGGATTGATTTAATAGATCCAATCGAAAAGGCATTTTTAATTTTTTTTTTTAAAGGTGCCTTTTTTCACTAGCTAAATAAACAATCTAAGTCTATAAAAAGTATAAGGGATGTCTTGATGAGTAGACGAACAATAGAAGACATGGTTGAAAGTAGTCAGGTTGAGAATGAAGTCTTGCCAGCGCTTAAAGCGCCAAGAAAATACAAGGTTCTTCTGATTAACGATGACTATACGCCGATGCCTTTTGTTGTAGAAGTTCTGCAACGGTTTTTTCATATGGTAGACTCAACAGCGGTATCGTTGATGCTTCAGGTACATATGGAGGGACGCGCAGTGTGTGGTGTGTATACACGAGACGTTGCAGAAACAAAAGTTGCATGGGTTAATGATTATGCGCGACTTAATGAACATCCATTGCTCTGTGCTATGGAGCCTGAATAAACCATGGTAACAGGACAGGATAGGAGCGACGACAATGTTAAATAAAGAGCTTGAGTTTACTTTGAATCTTGCATTTAAAGAGGCAAAGGATAAGCGTCATGAATTTATGACCGTAGAGCATTTGTTGTTATCTTTGCTTGATAATCCATCGGCGGGGAATGTGCTTCAGGCTTGTGAAGCCAACGTAGAGTCTTTACGGCGTGATTTAATAGAATTTATTGATGAAACAACCCCCAAAATTTCAGAAGATGATTTTGAACGAGAAACTCAACCAACCCTTGGGTTTCAGCGGGTTCTGCAACGTGCTGTTTTTCATGTTCAATCAGCAGGAAAAACCGAAGTTAACGGTGCCAACGTGCTGGCAGCTATATTTAGTGAACAAGAAAGCCAAGCAGTTTATTTTTTGCGCAGAGAAAATATTACACGGTTAGATGTGATTAACTATATTTCTCATGGTGTCTCAAAATATCAAAACAATACCATGCAGGATCGAATGGGTGGCGGTTCACTTGATGACGATATGATGCCAGAGGGTAACGAATCTCCCTTGGATAGTTATTGTCTTAATCTGAACAAACGTGCTCGGTTAGGAAAAATTGATCCACTCATTGGTCGATTAGAAGAAGTTCAGCGTACAATTCAAGTGTTATGTCGACGTAGAAAAAATAATCCACTCTTGGTTGGAGAAGCTGGGGTGGGTAAAACAGCCATTGCTGAAGGCTTAGCTAAACAAATTGTAGACGGTGAGGTGCCTGACGCCATTAAATCGTGTGTTGTGTATTCGCTTGATTTAGGATCTTTGTTGGCAGGTACAAAATATCGTGGTGATTTTGAAAAACGTTTGAAGGCTGTTTTAAAACAATTGGGTGAGCAAGAAGGTGGGATATTATTTATTGATGAAATTCATACCATCATTGGTGCAGGGGCTGCATCTGGTGGGGTGATGGATGCTTCAAATTTAATTAAACCGTTGCTCGCAAATGGCGAATTGAAATGTATAGGTTCAACCACGTATCAAGAATATCGGGGAATTTTTGAAAAAGATCGTGCACTTGCACGACGTTTTCAAAAGATAGATATTTGTGAGCCTACGATTGATGAAACCTTTGAAATTCTGAAAGGTTTAAAAGGTCGCCTTGAAGAGCATCATGGCGTTAAGTTTTCAATTCCATCCCTCCGGGCGGCTGCAGAATTATCTGCTAAATATATCAATGAGCGATTTTTGCCAGATAAAGCGATTGACGTGGTGGATGAGGCAGGGGCTTATCAAAACTTGCTGACCATCAACAAACGTAAAAAAATGATAAGTGTTGTAGAAATAGAAACTGTTGTTGCTAAAATCGCGCGTATTCCTATTAAGAAAATTTCTGCACGGGATAAAGATACCTTGCGTAACTTAGAGCGTGATTTAAAACTCCTGGTGTATGGTCAAAATGATGCAATTACAGCATTGGCTTCTGCCATTAAACTAGCACGCTCAGGACTTCGCGAAGTAACAAAACCTGTGGGAAGTTTTTTGTTTACTGGTCCAACAGGGGTTGGTAAAACAGAAGTTACTCGTCAATTGGCAAGTGTTTTAGGGATTGAATTACTGCGTTTTGATATGTCTGAGTATATGGAAAAACATACGGTCTCGCGTTTAATAGGAGCTCCTCCGGGTTATGTTGGTTTTGACCAAGGGGGATTATTGACTGAGGCCATCAACAAGCATCCGCATTCTGTGTTACTGCTTGATGAAATTGAGAAGGCACATCCAGATGTGTTTAATTTGCTCTTGCAAATTATGGATCATGGCACGTTGACCGATACCAATGGTCGGCATGCAGACTTTCGTCATGTAATTTTAGTGATGACAAGTAATGCTGGTGCTCAAGAGATTTCAAGAAATTCCATTGGGTTCTCAAAACAAGATAACTCAAACGACGGGACTGAAGTATTGAAGCGTCAATTTAGTCCTGAATTTAGAAATCGAATTGATGCCATGATTAATTTTTCATCTTTAAGCGTAGATACCATTGGCTTGATCGTCGATAAGTTTATTATGGAGTTAGAAGAGCAACTCAGTGCCAAAGGGGTTACCTTAACGGTGGATCAATCTGCGCGAACTTGGTTGATTGATCATGGATATGATCCAGCAATGGGAGCACGCCCAATGGCCCGACTTATTCAAGACAATGTAAAAAAACCATTGGCTGAGGAACTGCTGTTTGGGAAGTTAGTCAATGGTGGGCATGCTCATCTTAAAATGGTTGATGGGAAACTTCATTTTGACAGTCATGATTATCGAGAAGGGGTTTTTTAGGTTAGGCCCTGTATTTGATTGATGATTTTGGTTAAAATTGAGCGATTTACTGTGAGTAACGCTCCACGTCGTGGCTGCTGTGATAGAAATAGCTTACGAGGCGGGGCGTTATTTTTGTGGTGTGTATAGTATAGGCTTGGGTGATGATACTTAATTTATTAAATCAAACGGCCGAGTTGCGCCGCTTCGCAACGCTCTGTTGTTTAATGTTGGTATTTTTTTCAATCCCTTTAAGCACGAGTGGGCTGGATATTTTTCTCGTGCCCTCACTTATTTTAATCTTACTTACGCCAGAGTATTGGCAAAAACTCAAAATTGCATGCACTCAACCTTGGTTTGTATTTATTTGTATCTTTTTTACCTATGCCTGTCTGGCCTGTTTATGGAGTCAAGCAACCCCTCATGCGCAAGGGGTGGTGATTGGAAAATATGTAAAACTACTGTATTTGCCTATTTTAGCGGTAGGATTTACACAGGTCGACATACGCCAAAAGGCAATTCATGCTTTTATGGCGGCGATGGTTGTCATCTGTTGTATTGCATGGATTAAATGGTTACATCTGATTAAATTTCATGGCGATGATAATGGCTATATATTCAAAAACCATATTATCACCGGCTACATGATGGATCTGGCCGCTTATCTCGCGTTGGCTGCATGGATTAAATCAAATGCTAAATATCGAATCGTTTATGCCTGTTTATTTTTACTTTATAGTTACCATGTGTTATTTATTGGCACAGGAAGAATGGCTTATCTTATTTATTTTTTGATGATATTTATTTTTATTGTTCAATATTTTTCGTGGAAAAAAACAATAGCGGGTTTATTGTTTGTGTTTACTTTGTCATTGGGGGCTTTTTATCTCAGTCCTGCAATACAGCTTGGATTTGAGAATACCCAAAAAGAGCTTATAGCGTATCAGCAGAATGAAAAAAATACGTCTTTGGGCTATCGGTTTCAGTTTCATCAGTTTGCACACGAACTATTTTCACGACATCCTTGGATGGGCTCAGGGACGAGTGGATTCAGCGATGCGTTTGAAAAAGAAAAACCGGTGCCCGAATGGGGCCCAACGTTGTTTGAACCGCATAGTCAATATTGGCTCATTGCGGTAGATTTTGGTGTGATTGGGCTTGTTATATTGAGTTTATTATTTATAGGACTCTTTGCAGGGTCTGCTCAATTAAAAGAAACAGGTCGATTTGCTGTCGCATTTCTTGTTTCCTTTTTATGTGCCTGCACGTCCGATTCGTTTCTACTTTATTCTGGAACAGGATATCTTTTGGTTTTATTCATGAGTATCTGTTTCGGAGAGGGCCTCAGTGAACCCTTGCCAGCAGCGCGTGTAGTCAAGTTGCCGGGCTGGGTGTTGCATCGCTTGTTCCGTAATAAGCCAGGGATCGCGTGACTCCAACATGAAAGCCAGTGTGTTTTTATACTGTACCGGTTTAAGTGCTGTGCGTGTAGCGTGCTGATAACTCATTAAATCAGGTCCATGATTTGTCATACAATTATGAACGCTCACGCCGCCCACCATAAACCCTGTTTTTTTTGCATCGTACTCACCTTCAATCAGCCCCATGAGTTCACTCATGATGTTCCGATGAAAATACGGGGGTCTGAAGGTATGTTCTGCAACCATCCATCGGGGTGGAAAAATCACAAAATCAAGATTGGCTATACCCGGAATCTCGCTTTCTGAGGTGAGTACGGTAAAAATGGAGGGATCGGGGTGATCAAAACTCACCGTATTCAGCGTGTTAAAAAGGGATAAATCATAGCAATAAGGCGCATATGTACCTTGCCAAGCGATCACATTCAGGGGTGTATGGTTTGCTTCTGAGGCCCAGAGTTTATCCTGATATTTGCAGATGATGGTCGTGTTGGTTTCTTTTTCTTCTATACATGCCTTGGGGTACATAAAATGGCGCGGATTCGCCAGGCCATTCGCACCGACCACCCCAAGCTCAGGCAGGGTAAAGGGTTGACCTCTGTTTTCACATAAATAACCCATGGCGGGTCCATCCAATACATCCACCGCAAAGGTAATGCCCCGTGGAATGACCGCGATATATCCAGGGCTTATTTCTAATCGACCAAGTTCAGTTCGAAGTCTTATGGTGCCTTGATAGGGAATAAACAGCAGCTCTCCATCTCGATTGTTAAAATAGTCATGGTGCATGGAGGCGTTGCATTGATAAATATAGGTGTCATTGTGTTGATTTCCTGCTACATGAAAAATGCCGTTTAAAAAATCTTTGCTTGATGTGTCATGGTTAGCAAAAGGCGACCAGCGCATAGGGTTAGGCGATTGCTCAACATCTATCGCACTTTTAAAGTGAAAAACTATTTTTTTATAGTCATGGAGCATGGCGGAAGGGTGGGTACGATAAACCCAGGTATGCAGGTTTTTATGTCTTGTGCGCGTAAATGCACTACCGCTGAGTTGTTCGGCATATAAATTGAAAGGGGGATGTTGAGGTGCATTTTGCTTAAGTGGCAGTGCATTGGGTATTGCTTCTGATTGATGATGAGCGCCAAATCCTGATAAATACATGCAACAACTCCTTGTTATGTTTTCAATAAAAATTATACACTATCATCTTTATGAAACAAGATAAGGATCACGTTGTGGCTGGTCATAGTAAGTGGGCAAATATTCGCTATCGAAAAGGTGTACAAGATTCAAAACGAGGTAAAATTTTCACCAAGTTAATTCGTGAAATTTCAGTTGCTGCGCGTATGGGTGGGCCTGATGAGTCAACCAATCCGCGATTACGAGATGTGGTGGTTAAATCACTCAAAGCCAACATGAAGCGCGATACCATCGATAACGCCATTAAACGTGGTGCAGGTGGGCTTGATGGCGCAAACATGATAGAAATGCGCTACGAAGGCTATGGCCCAGGTGGTATTGCTATTTTGGTTGATTGTTTGTCGGATAATAAAAACAGAACAGTTTCTGAAGTGCGTCATGCATTTACTAAATTTGGTGGAAACTTAGGAACAGATGGTTCTGTTGCGTATATGTTCACGCATCAAGGCGAAATTTTATTAGCACCTACAGCCGAGACTGAGCGAGCAATGGATGTGGCCATTGAGGTGGGGGCGGATGACGTGGTTGAAGAAGAAGGACAACTTGAAGTCATCACCACCGTTGAACAGTATCATAAGGTGTTGAATGCACTACAAGACGCAGGGTTTGAAGTGGAACACTCGCATTTAACCATGCGCGCACAAACCATGGTGCCAATCGACGCTGACTCAGCCGAAACATTAGAAAAATTAATCGACATGCTTGAAGATTTGGATGATGTTCAAACGGTCTATAGCAATGCGGAGTATGCGCTGTCTTAGCGGCTTCCTCCAAACTTGGGCGTTGAAGGAGGGCTGAAATCTTCTGTAACGGTTACTGGGCTTTCTCGTCCTTCGGCGACGCTGCTTTGTTTTTTTTCAGCAGGTTCTATTAACTCTTTTAATTCCTGAGTTAACTCTTTTCTTAATGCACTCATTGTATTTTTATATTCATTGCTTTTATAACCCAAGGTGCCCACAGCGCCTACCAATAATGAGCCGGCAACAGCCATCAAGGGGAGGGTAATCGGCGCCAAGATGCCGAAAGAAAAAAGCGTTGCGGCAGCAGCTGCAACAATCAGGCAAGAAGCTGAAAAAATAATTAAACCTGTTTTTAATTGTTGGTAGTTTTGGGTTTTGGATTCTGAGGTTTGTATTTTCTTGGCTGCATTGAGTAAATACTCTGTTTTTTTATTCTGAACTCCCTGAAGTATTTTTGTGAGCTCTGGGACCGTAAAGTTTGGATCGTTATTTTTGTGAAGTCTAATAACTTCAACGCGGATAGTCTTGGCGTTTGGTTCTTCAATTGTTTTCATTTCATTCAGTGTTTTACTAAACTGTATTTCTGATTCAATGAGCGTTTTGAAGATTGGGAGATTATCCACGCGATCTCTTAGTTGTTTCAGTGAAAGCAGTTGTTTTTCTATAGCCTCATTTATTTGGCTGGGTTCTGTTGTCTGTAATCTGCCTAGTTTAGTTGGTAAATCTTTTATGCGTTCAAAGAGTTCAGTTTTTATATGGAATACAATAGCCTCATAAATTAAAATTTCAGATGTTTTTAAATCAGTCTTGTCGATATTTAACCCTTGAAACATAGTCCCAGTTCTAGTATCGTGAAATTTATATGATTTTGGCTCATCCAAATCCAAATCGCTCAAGGCTGTATTTAATTCATTTATTTTAAGAGGGGCTCTTTCGGCTTGTCCTATCCTATCAATTGACTCTCTTGCATTAAAAGCTTTGAGCAATTCTTCAGTTTCACCTAAAGCCTTTTTAAATAGTTCACTGGCTATATTTTCCCAATCTTTTATTGATGGAGGTTTGATTTTAGCGAGTTCTTTATAAATATCCATTTGACTATAAATATCTTTCCCATTAATAGTATGTATTTTTGTATCGAATTCGAGCAAACCTTCATGCATTCTAATTTCCTTATCGAACATGGGGAAGAGGTGGTCTTGTGCAAAATTACGTCCTTCATCCGATAATTTTAGCCCACGATCTTGGTCTTCTTGTGATTCACTTTGACTCAATGTACTCGGTTGTATTGAAAAATGTTCAATATATCCATGTGACTCCATCATTTTTGCACTTGCTTCAGCCATTGCTGCACTGTAAAGCTTTATTTGGTCTTTATTTAAGGAGAGCTCCTCTGGAAACGGATAATTCTTGTCCTGGTCCGAAGAATTATTTTTTAATGCTTTTTTTTGCAAACCAGGATCGGCCATGATTTTTCGAAATTCGAAACGACACGCGTTGACCCAATCTTCAATTTGAGTTTCAGTTGTTATTGGCGCATCTTTTTTCTCTTCCATGGTACACCTCATTGTGATTATATTCACTCTCTTTAGATCAATTATAGTCCATAATTATTTAATTTGCTCATCGCGCGTAAATCAGTTAAACTGGCGTGTTTTTTAAACCCTTGCCTTACGTGATATTTAAATTACGAAGGCTTTAATCCACGAGGAGATCTCATGAGACATTACGAAATTGTGTTTCTTGTGCACCCTGATCAAAGCGAACAAGTTCCAGCAATGGTTGAGCGCTATGAAGGGGTTGTTGCAAAACATGGCGGCAAAATTCATCGCAAAGAAGACTGGGGCCGTAGACAATTGGCTTATCCGGTGAATGATTTGCATAAAGCGCATTATATTATGCTGAACATCGAGTGCGACCAAGATGCATTGGATGAACTTAAAAATGCATTTAAATTTAATGATGCCATTCTTCGAGAGCTTATCATCAATCGTAAAGAAGCGATTACCACTGAATCGGTGATGATGAAGAAAGAAAAAGAAACGCGTGATGCTTAAGGAGCAAAATTATGTCAGCATATTTTCGTCGTAAAAAAGTAGGCCGCCCAAATGGTGATGGCTTGACTGAAGTTGATTACAAAGATGTTTACGCATTAAAAAACTATATCAGTGAAACAGGTAAAATCGTACCTTGTCGTATCACGGGTATTCCTGCACGTATGCAACGTCAGGTTGCTAAAGCAATTAAGCATGCACGGTTTTTAGCGCTCATGCCTTATTGTGATAGTCATCGATAATCATGGCAGCACACGATAGCCTCATAACACGAGAAGCCACACGCCTGTTGAGTCAGGACCGTGTTGCTTTGCTTTATGCTTTTGTGTTGATGCTTGTGCCCTATACGGGCTGGATGGCGCTTTCAATTCTTGCGTTGGTTACCCTTCGCAAAGGTTGGCAGCACGGGGGGGTATTGATTATCCCGGTGATAACAGCACATGTTATTTTATCGCTTTTATCTAATATCCCACTCGGCATTGCATTAATCGCAGCCGTTGTCCGTATTGTGCCGTGTTATGCAGCAGCGTGTGTATTGAGATTATCCACCAGCTGGCGGATTGTAGCACTGATGCTTTTAACGCTTGTTTTGGTTTGGGCATTGGCTTTGCAGCTTTTCTTGCCTCACTTTATACAAGCTCAATTTACCTATCTGGAAACAACCTTACGTGAACTCGATGCAGGACGTGTTGTCTTGGATTTTTGGCAAACGTTACATCTTGAACCTGAGTTACTTGCACATTATTTGTTTGGATTTCAAGTGGTTGGCCTTGTGTTAACCACCCTGATGCCCTTGATGTTTGCTCGCTCTATTCAGTCGCGTTTATTTTATCCAGGTGCGTTTCGAGAAGAGCTCTTAAGTTTTCGGGGCGAAAAAATAAGTATTGCTTTACTTGTTTTATTCGCTTTGGGTGCTTATCAGGGTTATTTCTTGGCGATAGATGGTGTGCCGCTTGTTATTCTTTATTTTATATTTGCGGGTTTAAGTTTTGGTGCGCAAGTGTTAGAAAAAATGAAAACACTCGGGACCATTACGGTTTTGTTTGTACCGTTAATGTTGTTGCCGGTAGTGGTGCTTCCAGTGTATGTGATGCTCGGTGCTTTTGATAGTCTATTTAACTTTCGGTTATACTTGCGACAAAACGCAAGTAAAGCAAGATAAGGGGTTTTTGAAATGCAAGTCATTTTATTAGAAAAAATTAGAAATCTAGGAAATTTAGGTGATAAAGTTAATGTGAAATCAGGATATGGTCGTAACTATCTTATTCCACAAAGCAAAGCGGTTTTTGCTACAGACAAAAATATTGAATTGTTTGAAGCACGTAGAGCCGATCTTGAGAAAAAGGCAGCACAAGATTTAGCTCAAGCTCAGCAACGCGCAGCTAAACTCAATGACGTCACTTTAGTTATTACTGCTCAAGCGAGTGATGAAGGTAAATTGTACGGCTCTGTTAGCATTAATGAAATTAAAGATGCGTTGGTTGCACGTTCAATTGAAATTAGCAAACGCGAAATCATCATGTCCGAAGGCCCAATTCATTCAGTCGGCAATTATGTTGTTGATTTAATGTTACACAGCGATGTGGTTGCTTCGTTACAAGTTGAAGTGGTTGCTGGAAAGTAAATCTCAAAACACTTTAAAACCCCTGTAATCGCATGGGGTTTTAAAGTTTATCATTTCCCAAGGCTTATTGGCCTATGCAATAAAAGAAGTATATCGCTCATCGAATATTTAAGTTTCTGCAACTCCCCACGTCATCCCGAGCAGTGCCAGGGATCTCAGCATGCATTTCAGTGCCACGTCGTAGAAGATTCCTCGCTGTGCTCGGAAAGACGTGGGGAGTTATTCATTTATTTGATTTGATCTCAATTGGAACTCGTCTATATTTAAAATACAGCTTGTTGATTTTGTAGAAACTTATGGCTCATAGTAATCAAGAATACCAGCACTCTTCCCCCAAAGAGTCAGAGTTAAAGGACGCCATTGATGCTGCTAAAGCTAAATTATCGGACCTTGCAATAAAAATAAAGCCTACTTTAGCAACTGATCCTTATAGTGTTTCAAAACATGTTCAAGTTCATCATTTATTAGAAGATATCAAAAAACTTAATCAATTGAAGCGAGTTTATATTCCAGAATTAGCTGAAAACGGTCCTTCTTACTATCAGCTGGCTGAATCGGTTGGTGGTGCGACTGAAAAAATCTCATTAATTGACGAACAAACGTTAATGGATAATTTGAAACAACTGGGAAGTACAGCGATCGATGAAACCAACTATAAAACAGTAAGAGATAAATTAAAGCTTAGAACAAATGCAATGATTAAGCTACCAAAGTATGGAAATATTAAAGAAGTTCAACGAGAATCGATGGCGCTTGCGTTCTCGAGAATCCTGGGTCTTGAAACAACACAATCTACAGACGTCTGTTATGAGGGTAAGCCCGCTCTGTTTATCCCTTTTGAAAACATTGTTCCATTAAATCAATTTGCGTCTGGAAAAACCATGAATGCTGCATTTAGTTCTAAAACATATAAACATTATTCAACGCTTAATTCAGTCGGTGAGGGGTTGCAATCCAATACGGTTATAAGTGATTTGGGTCAAGCGATAGGCTTATTTTATTTATGTAGCGATACAGATGCGATGGGTGGTTATAATCAAAATAAAGCCTTGAAAGGCAATGAGCTATTTGTATTTGACCAAGTTTTTTTTACACAAGACAAATTAGGGATTGATTCGCGTTTAAGTCTGCAACCAACAAAATGGTTTACAAAACATACAAGACATGATCAAGGGAGAAATCGAACGTTGATTGAGGATGCATCTATTGAGGTTAAATATAATGCTTTGATGCAACTTAAAGACAACAAAGATCCATTAGTAAAACATTGTGACGATGTAATTTTGAAGCACTGTATTCAACTTAAGAATCAGAAAAAACAAAAACCTCAGATAAAAGCTGAAATAGATCAAACAAGAGCATTGCTGAATGATGCCATAAAAGTTAAAAAAAAATTAATTGAACGTATTGATGCAATAGATAAGGTTTTTCCTCGTGTGGATTCCAAACTATATAGTCAAAATAGTCAAACAAACTGGATTGTACCTACTTTATCGCTTGAGAAATTAGTCAATAAGCCCCGTTTATTTACTGATTCTGCTCGTGCATATCGTACTTCGTGGACACAACGAAATCCTATTCACTGTACTTCTGTAAAAGAGGATAAAGATTCAGATTTTGTTATTGTTAAATTTAATAAAGTAATCTCTACAGAGCTACTTGAGGCGTTAAGGGAGAAAACAGGAAAGCCAGATTCACCAAAACGAACCTGGTTTAGAAATATTAGAATCAGAAAATCAGACCTGCTCGCAATCAACGAAAATATACTTTTTCCAGAACAAAATCCATTGGAAAACTTTAATGAACAGAAATTTCTGGATAGTAAACAATTACAGGCGCTTAAAGGTCATTATGAGGCTGGACATAAAACGAAAGTGATAGACTCAATTGCAATGTATGAATCTTTTATGAGTAAAATAAAACCAGAGTTTTTATCATCAATGATAGATGCTACTCGTCAAGACCTTGCGAGGCTTAGAGATTCAGCTGAAGATAAAGGATTTGCACAACATGTTTTAAAAAAATTTGAGTTCGACGTACAGCAAAAACTTCAGCGTATGATCCCTCAAGAATCTATGCCCGCTGATTTAAAAGCAGCGTTCGAAGCTTCAATTAAACTTGATCAAGTTAGTCAATTTAACAAGGTTATTGCGTGTGCTATAAAGCATGATAATTTGATCGATCCAGTTGTTTCTAAATTTTTGATTGGATGTATAGAAAAATCCAAGGATTTAGAGCAGCATACCGTTGCGGTGTCGAATAGTCAGTCGTTCCAACAGGATGCGCTTGATACAATATCTAGCATTGATTCGCGTACACTGCAAAAGCAAAGTCGTGCTGATATAAAAGCGGCACTTGCAGAAGTGAAATCAGATGGCGATAGTCAAAATAAAGACGTGAACTCTATAGACGATACCCATGTAGAAAAACATACTAATACTATAAGACTACCGTAACGGCGCTTACTTCCACTTAATATTACATCCAATACTCGGTTTTTGAATTTCAGATACAGCGCTTCCTGCAAGCAATGCATCCAGTGCATCTCGTATGGATTTTCCTGTAACCGGAATATCGTTTCCTGGTCTTGAATCATCTAACTGACCGCGATATACCAGCGATAAATTGTTATCAAAGACAAAAAAATCAGGGGTACAAGCTGCATCATAGGCTTTGGCGACTTCTTGCGTTTCATCAAAGACATAAGGGAAAGGATAATGCTGGACTTGGGCTACTTGTTTCATGTGTTCGGGAGAGTCGTCTGGGTAATCAACCGTATTGTTTGAATTGATGCCGATAAAACGTATATTTTTAGGCATATAGTCATTTGCAAGCCGTGTTAATTCAGGCATCACATGTTTGACATAAGGGCAATGATTACATATAAAAAAAACAACAGTTGCAAGCTCTCCTTTGGGATGATTAAGCTGAATGGGTTGCTCTGTTACGGTGTCGATGAGCGAGAACCACGGTGCTTTTGTTCCTAAGGGAAGCATTTTTGAGGGGGTTTTAGCCATAAAAAATCCTTAGTGAGTTACCATTTTAAATAAATCCCTTTGGCTGTAGCATCTTTAATGACTTGTTGTAAGGGTTTATCTGTTGAAACCCAATAGCTACCCATATTGCTCAGAGCAAACTTTACACGGGGGTACTGACACAGATCAAGGACGTCGCTACAGTTGACTGGCGTTCTGTTATTATCAAGCGTGTAGAAACATTGAAAATGTATATTGCTAACATCTGAAGCAAAAGCCGCCCATTGGTTAGCTGCTATTTTTGTTTCTAATTTGGGACTCATAAAAACATCGCGTGTTTCAAATCGTTCTAGTTCAATTAAGCCTTGTGATCGATTTTGAATGAGATAAAATGTTTGATCTTGCGTATCATTTAAGATCACATAAGGCCCGGTATAACCAAATCCACTGACTTCGCAGCCTTTAGGAAAGTTGTTGTTTGCCAGTGCTGTGGATGAAATAATTGCACAGAGTGCAATGGTTGCTTTTATTTGATGCGAACGTATTGTCATGTTGAGTTAGCGTTAATTTTTTTAATGGTGTTTTATCATATCATATTATTCAATTGGGGTAACTCCCCGTGCGCCAAGAGAAGCTTAAAGTGCAGGCCAGATGACTTGATGGACAGTTAAGTGCGCTGTGTCTGAGCGAAGCGAGTTTAGCGCGCTTAGTCGATCATCAAGTCATCTGGCCTGCACTATAACTGAATTCCCAGCATGGCGAGGGATGAGTTTGGGGGCACTAAAAAATCACATTTCACTGTAATTGGGGCCGCCTGATCCTTCTGGTGCACACCACACAATATTTTGTGTTGGATCTTTAATATCACATGCTTTGCAATGGAGGCAGTTTTGCGCATTAATTTGTAAATAAGGCCCGGATTTTTGCTGGATAATTTCATAAACCCCAGCAGGGCAGTATCGTGTTTCTGGTGAGGCATATTCGTTATAATTGACCTGAATTGCAAGAGACGGCTCTCGGAG
This sequence comes from Legionellaceae bacterium, assembly GCA_947504875.1. Taxonomy (GTDB): domain Bacteria; phylum Pseudomonadota; class Gammaproteobacteria; order Legionellales; family Legionellaceae; genus CANNJI01. The sequence continues at coordinate 26,969 of CANNJI010000006.1, read as the reverse complement.
TTTGAGATGAACCAACTGGTTTTCTTCATGATAGGTATTAGATAAATAAACGGATGATGGTCTATCAAACGTCAGTACACCGTCAGGTTTAGGATAATTAATTTGGGGGGCTAATTTTGCTTTGACTAACGTTTTATAATCCGCATGATTCTTGAGCGTCCAAGGCGAATGCCCACGAGAAATATAGGTTTCAAAGGCAGCATTGGCAAGCCCCATCCATAGGCCTTTGTTAAATCCGGGTCGTATATTTCGTACAGCACGAAGTTCTTTATCTACCCAAGAGTGTTTTAGGGCCTTTGGATAAGCCATCGCTTCGAGATGTGTTTGTTTTTCTGTTGATAGCAACTGAGCTACTGCGTCTGCAGCATAAATTCCTGATTGAATTGCGGTATGGATCCCCTTAATTTGAGGAACATTTAAAAAACCTGCAGCATCACCAATTAAGGCGCCACCCGGAAAAGTAAGCTTGGGTCTGGATTGAAATCCGCCCTCGTTAAGACAACGTGCACCATAAGATAAACGCTCACCACCTTCTAATAACGGTGCAATCATAGGGTGTGTTTTGAATTGTTGCATTTCTTCAAATGGACTCAACCAAGGGTTGGTATAATCAAGCCCCACAACAAATCCAATAGCGACGCGTTGGTTGGATAGATGATATATAAATGAACCGCCATAGGTATTATTATCAAGCGGCCAACCTACCGTGTGCATCACCTTGCCTTGTTGATGCTTATCGCGGGTTACTCGCCAAATTTCTTTGATTCCTAATCCATAGGTTTGCGGATTAACGTTATCGCGTAAATCATATTTTTTCATGAGTTGCTGACTTAATTGACCACGACAACCTTCAGCAAAGAGTGTTTGTTTTGCATGTAAATGCATCCCAGGCTGATAGTTAGGGGTCTTCTCACCTTTTTTATCAATCCCTACGGTGCCTGTTCCCACCCCAATGATGCTGCCGGATTCATCATGTAGCAGTTCGGTGGCAGCAAATCCAGGATAGATTTCACAGCCTAAGGCTTCGGCTTGGGCGCCAAGAAACTGACATAATTCACTCAGGGATATAATATAGTTTCCGTGATTTTTCATGGGGGTTGGTGTCGGAATTTTGTACGCTTTTGATGCTGTTAAATACATAAACGTATCTTGGGTCACGGGTGAATCTAGGGGGGCTTCTTTCCAGTGGTTGGGCAGTAGTGTTTTAAGACTTTTGGGATTTAATACTGCACCGGACAAAACGTGAGCCCCAACTGACGCGCCTTTTTCAAGAATACACACACGAAGAGCAGCATTGAGTTGTTTCAACCGAATGGCCGCAGAAAGACCGGCTGGTCCTGCGCCAACAATGACCACATCGAATGTCATGACTTCATGTTTCACACATAATCCTTTATTTATATTTTGATTAGAGAATCATCGCTCGAATGATGGTGTTTCGTCAATTATAAACACTCATATTTACGATATATCGCTTGATTTTGCACCTTAATATTGTTAATATTTTGTTCAGTTATATATGAGTGAGTGGAGCAACTTATGGTTCGCATTGCTTTGTTGGGGGGAACCTATTCACCACCGACGCGAGCCCATTTTGCAATGGGCGTTGAGATTTTAAAACAAGGATATGCGGATACGATACATCTTATTCCCAATAAAGCTTCGGTTTTGAAAGAGACAACGGCAACAGCAGAGCACCGTTTGACGATGCTCGCATTAGCGCTTGAGCATGATCCACAATTAGAGGGGCTTCGAGACAAATTTCAAATGAATCGCTGTGAGGTTGATAGACCAGGAAAATCGTACATGTATACAACCTTAGAGGCATTACATGCGGATTTTAAAAATCAATACCCTGCATATGAACTTATGCTCGTTATTGGACAAGACAGCTTACTTGAGTTTACACAGTGGTATCGTTGGCAAGACATTTTAGCATTATGTCAATTGGTGGTTTTTTCTCGGCCAGGTTATATGGATAGACAAATTCCAGCAGAATTGATGGGTCGTTATACTGAGGTTTTGTTGGATTTAGATATATCTTCGACTCAAGTACGTAAAAAACTTGCTACAGGAGAGCCTACTGATGATATCATTCTTCCTATTGTTCGAGCTTATATTGATGAAAACATGTTGTTTCAACCAACGCAGGTCAAGAGGTCACCATGAAGAAATCAATTGAACACATAACGGGAGCTCTTGTATCGCATGAATGATTGGACAAGCAAATCAGAAAAAAAAAGGCAAGCGCATGACTTATTTGATTTTGGATCAAAATTAGTCTCATTAACGCTTACAAAGCTTGATAAGTTACCGCTTTCAGATCAATTACGTCGTGCAGTTCTTGAAGCTCGGCGTCTGAAGAGTCACGGTGCGATCAAGCGTCAAATGATGTACATTGGTAAGTTGTTGCGGGGGGCTGAGCCCGATGAGCAGCTATTGCTGGCTTATGAACAGCTTGTCGCAGAAGAAAATGCGCAAACAGCATCATTTCATGATGTTGAACACTGGAGAACACGGCTTATAACGGAAGGCAAAGAAGCTTTAACCGCTTATATAGAGGAGCATCCCTCTGTTGATGTTCAGCAACTACGCCAGCTCATAAAAAAAGCGGTTGATGAGGTCAAAAACGAAAAAAATCTTGGGGGTTCTCGTGCTCTTTTTCGTTACCTAAGAGACTTTCGATAGTTTGGCCTCCGTGCCCCAATAGCGAATACCCTAATCTCTAAAATTATTAAATTGTAATGGTAAGTCAATGTCTTCAGATTTTTTCAGAAGGGCAATGCTTTCTTGCAAGTCATCTCTGTTTTTACCTGTTACGCGTACTTTATCGCCTTGAATAGACGCCTGTACCTTTACTTTACTTTCTTTGAGAAGTTTAACAATGGATTTTGCAGTGGGTTGGTCAATGCCTTGTTTGAATGTCATGGTGAGTGAGTAAGTTTTTCCGCTGTGTACAGGTTTATCCTCTATATCAACACCCCCTGTTTCAAGCCCACGTTTCGCGCATTGGGTACGGAATAAATCTTCAAGTTGACGTACTTGAAAATCGGACTCTGTTTTAAGCGTGACCGAAAACTCATCGAGGGTAATCGTTGTCATGACACCTCGAAAATCAAATCGAGTGGTCACTTCACGAATGGAATTGTCCACAGCATGACGCAGTTCTACTTCATTTATTTCAGAAACAATATCAAACGATGGCATCATTAACTCCTTACCAATATGCATTGAGCCCAAGCAGTAGCGCAGAAAAACGGGGCGTGTTTTTCCCGGCCGTTGTAAACCATGTTCCCATAATTAGACCATAGTTCGCTGAAAAATTATACTCTATGCCAGGCGCCAAAGACAGCATGTCAACGTTACCATTTCCAAGACCCTGTTGACCAATATTATGTTGAGATGGAAAAAGACCATGTAAGCGACGAACCACTGGATGCTGGCCACCACCAGAAAAATCGGGTCTAAATCGCCCTTTATAACGAGAGGACGCTATATACTGGAAATAACCTTCTAGGACGGCAACCCAATTTTTCGTGATGCTTAATTGACCTGCCAGATCAAAAACAAACATATTGCCTGGCTGTATTCGTGCTTGAGTATTTTTATTTCCCCCGTAAGTACTTATGCCCTTAATTGAGACTTCAGCTGAATAAATATCAGCGATTGAAATCGTGGTTTTGAGCGTATGTTGGCTTGAAAACCGTGATGATTTTTCAATATTTAATCCAATAGCGGTTTGATAACTTCCCATTCCTGTTGCATCTGTTCCATCTTTTGCTGGATTTAGATTGTCAAACCGTCCGGTGGGAAAAATTTCAGCAACAGTTAGGCGTACATCCGGTCGATAAGTGTTGCTGTTAACTAATTGGTAACCGAGCTGCACACTGGAATCACCTAGTGTTTCGGTGCTTTTACCTTGTGTGCTATTTTTAATGAGCATCGTCTCTACTTGAACATCGAATTCATCGGTCAAACCATAACTAAATATCCCGTCTAAATTTGCGGCCGTAAAAGAGTACGTTGGCTCGATTGACCAATTACTAATATAAATCGAATTACTGGGGGTGGTTGAACCGGTCAGGGTTAAGTTGCTATGTCCGACGGGTATTGTTTCTCCGGATGCAGCAAAAAATGGTCCGGTAAACCATTGATCTTCAGCAAATACAGGTTGATTCAGTATAAGAAGTAGGATAAAAGTTTTAATGAATCGAGTGATATTCATGTATATTTGTTGCTTGTGAAACATAATACATTAATCTACTTTATATACGTTTTTTTTTCTAGTGACATCGACAGAATTCGGAGATTTTAATGCGCTGGAAAACGTTTCGAGGGCAGTTGCTGCATGAACCATTGTTGGGTGTGCACGTGTATCAGAATCCATGGTATCGATGGTTAACGTTTGGTGGAACGGCAATTCAAACCTGTATTCATCGTCGGCATCCCGAAAATCCTGTGCTGTCCTACATCAAGCCTTTTATCGCTGCTGCGCGAATTTTCCCAGGTGATCTTTGTTTACTTGGGCTGGGTGGTGCAGGTGTTCTCCATGCCTTAACACCTTATTGGCCACCAATGGATATTCATGCAGTTGAGTCGAATGCAACAGTGATTCAATTGGCTACTGATTATTTTATGATTGATCGTCTGGCCTCCTTGCGGGTTGAGCATCAAGATGCAGCACATTTTTTAAAGCATTCTTATGGCAGTTACCAGCATGTTTTGGTTGATATTTTCACCGATGATGGGTTTTCTGAACAGTGCAACCAGGTTTCTTTTTTTGAAGATTGTCGACGTGTATTGTTGACTGGCGGGGTTCTTGCGTTTAATTTAGTAGATTTAACAAAGGCCGCGTCCTTGGTCAGTCAGATTCGTGATGTATTTGATGGTTCAACGGTTATTTTACCCATAAAAAAAACATCTAACGTTGTCATGTTGGCTGTTAAGGATAAATCTATTATGCCACTTATCGATAAACTGCACTTAAAAAAAACCATTTGGAAACCTCAGTTTGGGTATATCGGATTTTTATGAATCAATTAAAAAGAGTAAGTCTGTTAGAACAATCAGCCGATAACTTTGGTTTTTCCTGGGAAAACACGGGTCAAATCATGGCGCAAATTCAAAGTGAATGTTTGGAAGTCGAAGCGCATTTAACGGCTGATAACATGAATTTTAATCCTGACTTACTTCAAGAAGAAATCGGTGATTTACTTCATGCTGCATTTTCTTTATGTGTGTTTTGTCAGTTTGATCTAGAAAAAACCCTTGAAAAAACATTAAATAAATTTGAGAGACGATTAGCCGACGTTAAGTTACTTGCTCATGATGCTGGATTTAAAACGCTTAAAGCCCAATCTTTCGAGGTGCTTATGGATTTGTGGCGACAAGCAAAAGTTAGAGTGGGTTGATTTTTTTTAACAACCTTTAATCCTACAGGGAACCGTAGATATGACCACGATTAAACATTATGCAGTGTTACCTACAGTGATTGATCATGCTGTTATTAAGAAAGAACAGTATGAGCGCTTGTATGCGCAAGCACGCGATAATCCAGAGGTTTTTTGGGGTGAACAAGCCAAGCAATGGTTAAATTGGGATAAGCCTTTTGAATCCGTATTGAATGGTGATTTTACAAGCGACAATATTGAGTGGTTTAGTGGCGGAGCGTTGAATGTTTCTTCGAATTGTATTGATAGGCATTTGGAGAAATATGCAAATAAACCAGCCTTAATATGGGAAGGTAATGATCCCACTGAACAGCGCCAGTTAACCTATAAAGAGCTTCATCAAGCCGTTTGTCAGTTTGCTTCGGTTTTAAAATCCGAGGGCATAAAACCTGGAGATCTCATTGGTATTTATATGCCGATGATTCCAGAAGTTGTGATTGCAATGCTTGCTGCTACACGCATTGGCGCAGTTCATTCAGTCATTTTTGGCGGCTTTTCATCTGAAGCATTGGCGTTGCGTTTAAATGATGCGGCTTGTCGATTAGTGGTTACCGTGGATGAAAGCCCTCGAGCAGATAAATGCATTCCATTTAAAGCAAATGTAGATAAAGCTTTGCTTGATTGCTCAATGGTTAAACGAGTGATAGTGGTTAAAAGAACAGGCGCTCGTGTGGCTTGGGACGTGAAGCGGGATAGGTATTATCATGAACTGATGCGTGATGCCTCAGCAGTGTGTCCGCCGACGCCTATGGCCTCTGATGCGCCCTTATTTATTTTATATACGTCTGGGTCAACCGGAAAACCGAAAGGGATTTTGCATACGACCGGTGGATATCTACTGTATGTCACAATGACTTTTGCTTTGATTTTTGATCATCAACCAACCGATAAATATTGGTGTACCGCAGATGTTGGTTGGATAACTGGGCATTCGTATGGGGTATATGGTCCACTTTCTAATGGAGCAACCGTTCTTCTTTTTGAAGGTGTGCCCAATTATCCAACGTATGGTCGTTATTGGGAAGTGATTGATAGACATCAGATTTCAATTTTTTATACATCACCGACAGCACTTCGTAGCATAAGAGGAGCAGGAGGCGCGTTTCTTGATCAAACATCACGACAATCTTTGCGATTATTAGGTTCTGTGGGTGAGCCCATTAACCCCGATGTTTGGGAGTGGTATTATCATCACATTGGATTGGGTCGATGTCCGATTGTTAACACCTGGTGGCAAACTGAAACAGGAGCTTGCTTATTATCTCCGTTGCCTGGCGTTACACCCTTAGCACCTGGATCTGTGGGCTGGCCATTTTTAGGGGTTATCCCTGATGTTGTTGATGAGGATGGGCGCTCTGTTCATGCAAATGAAAAAGGGCTTTTAGTCATAAAAAATCCTTGGCCAGGCATGATGAAGACGATTTATGGAGATAAACAACGTTTCATTGAGACCTATTTTCAGACCATACCCGGGGCTTATTTTACGGGTGATCTGGCGTATTATGATGAATATGGTGACTTTTGGATTTTGGGGCGTGGTGATGATGTCATTAAAGTATCAGGTCATCGACTTGGCACAGAAGAATTAGAAAGCGCGCTGGTTTCTCATCACGCTGTTTCCGAAGCAGCAGTCGTTGGTTTCCCTCACGAGATCAAAGGGGAAGGGCTTTATGCTTTTGTGACGTTGAAATCTGATCATTCACCCAGTGATGCACTAAAAAAAGAATTAATTGCGCATGTTCGTGAGAAAATTGGGCCTGTTGCAACATTGGATACTATTCAATGGGCAGATGCTTTACCTAAAACACGTTCAGGTAAGATCATGCGGCGTATTTTGAAGAAAATAGTGGATAAAGCAGGGTATGAAGATTTAGGTGATTTATCAACGCTTGCAGATTCGTCGATGATTGATAATTTGATTGAAGGTGCATCGGTGCTAGAATAGGCAGCTTATTATTTGTTTATTGGTTTCTTATGCTTAATGTGTTGAATCTTGATTTTGATTATCCAGATACACCTTTGCTTAAAAATATAAATTTCTCCTTGTCCGCTGGTCAATTGCTTCATTTACAAGGAGAAAATGGCAAGGGTAAAACCACGCTTTTAAAATTATTGGCGGGGCTAAAGTATCCAACTGCTGGAAAAATTGAATATCCAGAGCACACGCGCTGTTATGTTGGTCATAAAACGGGAGTGAGTACCTTACTCACTGTCAAAGAATATTGGTTTTTAGAGTTATTACGTGAGTCTTGTGATGCTGTTTCTTTTGAAACAGCTATTGCTCAATTCGGATTAGAAGGCCTTGAAAATCTCTTATGCGGATTGCTTTCAGCGGGGCAGCGACAACGCGTGGGACTGTTACGTTTATTGGTTTCAAAAGCAAAGCTTTGGTTACTGGACGAACCTTTTTCTGCATTAGATGTTCAAAGTACAGGGATGTTAAAATCGTTGATTGAGGGACATCTTGCAGCCCAAGGAATGGTTATTTTAACGGCCCATCAGGCGCTACCTTTTGAGCATTGTTCTTATAAGGCATATCAGTTATGAGCCCTATGGCGTGTTTTAACCGTTTATGTACGCGTGAATTTGTTTTGATGAAAAGACAGTTTCGAGTGGTTGTGAATGCGGGTTTATTTTTTATTATGGTTATGGTTTTTTTCCCGCTGACGTTGCCTGCTAACCCAGAACTGTTACGGTTAATTTTACCAGGCATCATGTGGACAGCACTTTTGTTTACATTTTTTTTATCAGCAGAGCGACTTTTTCAAGCAGAAGTTGATGATGGTGTGCTTGAACAGTGGTTATTGTCAACGGTGCCGCTGAGTCATTATGTGCGAGCTAAACTGTTGGTGCATTGGGGTATGATTGTGCTGGCATTTATCATTTTTTGCCCTGTTGTTTCACTTTTATTTCATATGAATGCACGTGAAACATTAATTTTAAGTGCAAGCATTTTACTCGGTACGCCTACACTGGTTTGTGTATGCGCTTTAGCGGCTTCTTTTTGTTCGGGGATAAATCAAAAAGGAATTTTTATGACTTTAATTTTATTGCCGCTATCACTCCCAGTGATGATTTTTGGCGGCGGTACATTAACGGCAGGGTTGCAGGGGCTTCCTGTTAGTGGATATTTTGCTTTATTGTTGGCTTTTTCAATGGTTTCATTTTTGTTTTTACCTTTTGCGATTGCTGCTGCGTTGCGTGCGGGCGCTGTATGAAGATGAAAGTTGTTTGTGTTGCTTTATTGTTTTTATTTCATCAGGTAGTGTTTGCCGCAGGTACCCATGATCCAGAAAAATTTCTGCATGATATTCAAGGTAAAGCAGATGAGGGTCAACAAATTGTAAAACAGTATTGTTCAAGTTGTCATGCGCCAAACCCCATCATACCCTTGGGTGCTCCACGCATGGGCTATCCAGATGAGTGGTCACCTCGTATTAAACAGGGGTTTGAAACAATGTTTAAACATGCCAGTGAAGGATTAAATGCGATGCCTGCACGTGGCGGATGCTTTGAGTGCAGTGACGAGCAATTGCGGCGTGCAATGCGCTTTATTTTGAGAGAAAATACAAAAAATAATCAACAAGTTAAAAAATAAATACAAATAATGCTAAATAATTTTACACTCCGACCGATAATTAATTTGAAACAGGGAGGAATGTATCGTGAAAAAGCAAATAATGATGTTACCTTTATGTGTTTTAGTTGTATCTTGTGCATCAACAGATCGTTCTGTACCTATCGTTGATGATGGTGGCAATACCCATTATACCATGGCCTATACGGCTGATAGCAAAGGAAGTGGGTATTTTCCAGAGCAGCGTACTGCAACAGGACGAAAGGTTTTCCTTTTCGATCCCAAAGCAACGGCTTGGGCTGCATATGATAAGACGGGTAAGCTGATTGAAACAGGAAGTGCGTCAGGCGGCAAAGATTATTGTGAAGATGTTGGTCGCCCTTGTCGCACAGTGACCGGTCACTTTACCGTATACTCTAAGAAGGGAGAAGAGTGCACGTCGAGTGTGTATCCAATTGAAACCAATGGTGGTGCGCGTATGCCTTATTGCATGCACTTTCATCAAGGATATTCGATTCACGCTGCGTATGAAGTGCCTAATTACAATGCCAGCCATGGTTGCATTCGCGTATTACCCAGTGCAGCAAAGTGGTTGAATCAAAACTTCATTGATGTGGGCACAACAGTTATTGTTGCACCTTATAATTAAAATAAAAGTTGTCATTTAACAGACACACCTGAGTTTAAGCATGAAAGATAGCGCTTAGGCTCAGGTGTGTTTACTTATGAACTCACGTTACGCAGCATCGTAATGCTGTCGGTGCGACTTGGCGAGCGCAGTGAGCATAGTCGCAGTTAATGCCCGGGGTCTACTCATCAACCAGCAAAGTGCCACTTTGAAAAATGGATCCCGGACATTCAGGATTGCTAAGGTTCGCAAGCTCACCAAGCAGCCCTAAATTCCGGGACGACATTTCATTGGGGGTATGACGCTGCGTAACGTGAATTAATCATTAGATAATCGGTCGGTTTCTTTGTGATTTGATATAGGTACTAATAACATATATACTTTATTAGTACGATATTCAATTGGAGAAACATAATGTCCAAAGAAGCTGTTTTTACAATGAAACTGGAGCACGAACTTCGTGACGAATTCATGGCTGCTGCAGAGGAATCACATCGACCCGCCTCGCAGATTGTCCGGGATTTCATGCGCGACTTCATTCAACGACAACGTCAAGCGCGTGATCATGATTCATGGTTCCGAAGCCAGGTACAAGCAAGCATTGATGATAAATCACCAACCATTTCTCATGAGAATGTCATGGCAGAAATGAAAGCTAGACTTTCAGCAAGAATTGCCAAAGAGAAAAAATCTTGAGAATTGAGTGGCGAAACAAAGCTCATATGGATGCCATGGATATTGTCGACTATATCGATATCGACAACCCTGCTGCCGCATTCGCTGTTTATGAAGAAATACATGATCAAATAGCTATGCTAGGTGATGACCCGAAAATGGGTCGACTTGGACGGGTCGTTGGTACACGGGAGCTGATTATTAACAGAACTCCCTACATTGCGGCATATCTTGTGGCAAAAGACGCCGTAATTATTTTACGCATTCTTCATGGTGCCCAGCGATGGCCGAAAAAATTAGCGCTCAGCTAAAAAAATTTCGTCTGCGCTTACGTGCGTAGAACCCTAAGATTTAACTGCTAATGACCTTCGTGTGTTATATTATTTTCGATAAACATCTTTTCTATGGCCTACATGTATAACAAGTATTATAAATAGCTCATCTTCAATTTTTGCTAGGAGACGGTAATCACCGACACGATATCGCCAAATACCGTTTAAATCTCCCGATAGGGGCTTGCCAAATGCCCGAGGATTATCAGAAGGAATAATTTTTTCTTTAATATATTTTAAAATTTGCTTCTGGGCTATGTGGCCGAGTTTTTTTAAATCTTTCTCAACGCCAGCGTCGAATTCAATCTTCCAAGTCAAGTCGACGCTCCATCTCTTCCAAAGATACTCGTGGATTATTTTCTTCAAGTCGAGCAATGGCTATTAATCGATCTTCGTGATCATCTAAAAAGGATGACAGTGCTTGTTTAACATAAAAACTTTTAGAACGATGGGTTTGTTCAGATAGATCAGTAAGCCTTTGTTCAAGATTTTCTGGTAATCGTACAGCTAACATGTTCATGTCTCCTCTTTAAGCCTTGTATAAGTATAACATGTTATACAAGTACTTCAAGCATCGGTTTGGAGAACATTATAGTGGCAAGTAAAGTGGGCTCATTCGCAATTAATGTGAGCCAAAGCTTAATTTAATTCGCATTTAATTGAGCGTGCTCACACAATTTGATACACAATGCTCATCGCCTCGAAGTCCTAGGACCTTCAATGAGAGAAATTTTAGCTGAAAAAACAAACAAAAAGGATTTTTTATAATATAATATAAATATGCGTCGCTTCGCTCCGAATGATCACTATCGTTCGGAATGAGTGATCACGATGAATTGGAATCAGTGATCAAGATGCGTCGGAATAGACAATTATTTTATCCAAGGCTCGATTGTCGTATTTGCTAACCACACCAACCGACAAACTCAGGCTTTTTGCTATTTTTCGCTGACTTAATTTTGATTCGAAATAAAGACGCAAAATCTGTAATAATTTACGCATAGATGTTCCTTTTACTGACATTTATGAACTCCAGTTAAACTAAGTAGTATAACTGGTGCTAATGCCCACAAAAGCCGCGCTGTATTTGGAGTGATGGCAGCGTGAACACTCATTCCTGTTTTTTAGGTAAAAGTGTTCACGATCAGACGAGAATACCCATCTGACTACGGCGTATGGTGAGTTAGCTGTCCGGTACTATAAGTATTCATTTAAAACCTGAGTTAATACGTTGGGATCAGCTTTTCCTTTAAGAGACTTCATGAGTGATCCAATAAAAAATCCAAATAATTTTTCTTTTCCTGCCCGATACTGAGCAACTTGTTGAGGATGATCTGCTAGCAGTTGTTGAACGAGGTGATGTAAATCAGCGGGAGGTGTCGTTTGATCAGATACTGATTCCTGTTGAATTAATTCATGAATGCTTTGTTGTTTGGATAGTGCCTCTAAAAACAGGTGCTTTGCACGGGTCATGGAGAGTTTATTGTCTTGGATTTTATCTAAAAGATAAGCTAAATCTTTACTGGATAGGGGCGGATTATCGAAGGTTTTATGGGATTGATTCAGTACAGCGGAATAGGGTCCCTTTAACCAGTTGATGATGAGTGATATTTGCGCTTGAGTTTGTTTTTTTACATCAAAATAATAGCCACAGGTTGATCTGGAGCTCATTAAAAAAGATAGGTCACTTTCAGGGAGTTTGTGTTCTTCTGCAAGTGTTTGTCTTATTAAACTCGGTGAGATGGGCATGGTTGATTTAATTTCGGTTATCAATGCTTTTGAGATAAGTAGGGGGCGAAGATCTGGGTCGGGGGCATATCGATAGTCTGTATTGTCTTCTTTTTTTCTTAAACTATAGGTCGTGTTTGTTTCTGGACAATAACCTCGCGTTTCTTGAATAATCGGGATCCCTGTTTCAAGATGTTCATGATGTCGCGAAATCTCTACTGCAATTGCCTTTTCTATAAATCGAAACGAATTGATGTTTTTAAGTTCACTTCGTGTGCCGAGTTCGAGAGTACCCTTTTTCCGTAATGATAAATTAACATCACATCTAAAAGAGCCTTCTTGCATATTACCATCACAAATATTTAGAAATCTAAGCTGTTCATGCAATACCTTAAGATAAGTAACAACTTCTTCAGCAGAATGAAGACATGGACTGGTTACAATTTCAAGCAGAGGGACACCTGCTCGATTTAAATCTATTCCTGATAAACCAGGCATGATTTGGTGATGAGATTTTCCAGCATCTTCTTCTATATGTGCATAAGCAATGTGTACTTTTTTTGGTTTTTGTTCAGGTAGATGAATGGAGATATACCCATCTTTTATGATGGGACGATAATGTTGGGTTATTTGGTATCCTTTGGGTAGATCAGGATAAAAATAGTTTTTACGATCAAAACAACACTGCTCATCGATTGTTGCGTTAATGCTGAGTCCAAATTGAATGGCCATGTGCAGTACTTTTTCGTTTAAAACAGGGAGCGTGCCTGGATAGCCTGCATCAAGGTAGGTTGTTTGTGAGTTGGGGTGTTGTCCATAACGGGTTGATGCATCGGAAAATAGTTTGGTTATGGTGCTTAATTGGGCATGAACTTCAAGCCCTATCACGGTTTCATATGTCATGAGAGCCCTTTTAAAAGCGGAAAAGTTGAATGCCAGCTTGTTTCAAGTTGGTAGCGATGTGCAACATTCAGCAATCGTGCCTCACTGCATGGGGGGCCCATAAGCTGCATGCCCAGGGGTAATTGTGTTTTTGGATGAAACCCGACAGGAATTGATAAAGCAGGTAGACCCGATAGGTTTGCCGCAACAGTAAAATGATCAGACGAGTAAGCTTTGATTGAATCGAGGGCTTTTTCATTAAAGCCAAATGCTGGTGTAGGTGTCGTCGGTCCAAGGATAATATCAACGGCTGAGAAAGCGTGTATTAATTCATCATGGATCATGCGCCTTACTTTTTGTGCATGAACATAATGATCGTGGTGATGTGCAGAAGATAAAAAATAAGTTCCCGCAAGAATTCTACGTTTAACCTCTTTTCCAAAGCCTTCTGTTCGTGTTTCTTGAATAAGACTTGACCAATCGTTCGTTTGTTCTGTCCGATAGCCAAAACGCATGCCATCATATCGAGCTAAATTAGATGATGCTTCTGCCAACGCAATTAAATAATAACAAGGGGTCCAATAGGGACTTAAATTTAACTCAATTGGAATAATCTGTGCGCCTTGATGACGGAAAAATTCAATTGCTTTGAGGATTGCATGATGGATTGACTCATCGAGATCATCGTTAAAAAAAGAACTGGGAAAGCCAATTTTCAAGCCTAAGAGGGGTTGATTAATACAGTCAATATATTGGGGTGTTTTCGAATTGAGGGATGTAGAATCGTGTTTATCAAAACCTGCCATGGCTTGCAAAATAATGGCTAAGTCTTCGGCGGAGTGAGCCATAGGACCGGCTTGATCAAGGCTTGATGCATATGCGATTAAACCGAGTCGGGAAACCAATCCATACGTAGGTTTTAAACCAGAAATACCACAAAAAGAAGCCGGCTGCCTGATGGAGCCACCTGTATCTGAACCTGTTGCAAATGGGATCAGGCCTGCGGCAATGGCCGCGGCGGAACCACCGGATGAGCCGCCCGGTACGTGATTGAGGTTCCATGGGTTTTTGACAGGGCCAAAATAGCTGGATTCATTACTTGACCCCATGGCAAACTCGTCCATGTTTGTTTTTCCAAGCAAGACGGGTCTTTCTTCGGCTAAATTTTTTACCAGGGTCGCATCATAGGGTGATTTAAAGCTTGAAAGTATTTTAGACGCACAGGTTGTTAATCTATTTTTAGTACAAATATTGTCTTTATGTGCAAATGGGATCCCAGTGAGCATGGACGCTTGTTTTGTGTTGATGTGTTTATCTGCTGCTTTAGCTTGTTTAAACGCCTCTTCTTCGTCTATGCTAATGAATGTATTTAATTCTTTTGCAGTGTTGATTCGATCTAAATAATAGCTTGTTAATTCAACACTGGATATTTTTTTGTTGTGAAGTAGTTTTGATAATTGACTAATCGAGTGAGTATGCATGCGCTAGGCCTTTTACAGTACAGCAGGAACAAGAAATAAGCCTTCTTCAAAACACGGCGCATTTTGTTTAAGGCTGTCTACAAGGTCTGTATTGTTTGGCGTATCAGGACGCATGGCTTGATGATGATTTTCAGGATGTTGGAAGGGTTTTACATGAGTCGTTTTTATGTTTTTTAATTGTTCAACATAAGTGATGATGGCGTCGACTTCATTTGCAAGGTCAATCATTTCATTGTCTTTTGCATGAAGGCCCGATTGCCGCAGCGTGTTGATTAAATTGATGTTCATCGATGTCGACTTCAATACGTTGTGTTTAAAGGAATATGATAAGGGTTTACGTTAATGAAGAGAAGACTTTTTTAGGGGGAAGCATGAAGCATAATAATACAATACAATTGGTGGATAGACCCCATTTTAGTCGCTGGCAAGCATTGTATTTAAGTTTTTATTCATCGGCTTTATATGTAGATGTTGCAAAGCGATGGAAGGGGCTTGGTCTAATTTATCTTTTATTAGCAATTGTTATTACAACTTGTCCTTATGTGATTAAAAGTGTTGCTGCATATAATGCGAAAGTTGATGAACAATTTATTTTAGTTTTAAAAGAGTTACCTCCTATTACGGTGACCAATGGTGAGATTTCAATCGATAAAATGATGCCTTATGCCATTAGAAATAATAAAGGTGATATTGTCGCAATGATTGATACTCAGGGGTCGTTTCAAAAAGTAAAGCAAGAAAATCCTGAGTTAATCTTATTCATTGATAAAAACACAATTTACGCTCAGCAGACCCTTCCAGATCAAGAAGTAGTTGCGCCGGATCCATTCCAAAAAATGAGCATAAAAAAATCAAGTACGCCATCCTTTACGACTAAAAAATTCAGTGAGTATTTAACAACTGTTATTCACTCCGAAGACATCATCAGTTTAACGCATGCAGTGCATCTAAAATGGTTTTTGGTTTGTTTATTGTATATCTCTATGCTTTCGATGTTATTTACATTCTATTTATTTTTTATTTTTGTTTTAGCGTTTATTGCGCAGTTGGTCGCGCATCTGTTCTTTAGAGTTCCTTTATCGTTTGCCGCGTCCTTCAGGCTTTTGGCTGTTGCGGTAACGCCATCTGCGGCTTTATTTTTTCCACTAATGACCTTCAATATATTGCCTCCAGGCAATGGATTATTGTTTCTGTTTCTGTTTTTTGGCTATTTTTTCTTTGGATTAATTCATGTGCGTCGAGAGAATAGGGCAATGGTTCACGCATGAAAGATACCTTACATTTTGTTCATGGCAACGGATTTCCGTCCCGTTGTTATGAACAGTTATTAAAACCATTGTCTGAAGCATATCAGTGTTGTTATCTCGATAGGGTTGGTCATTCAAAAGTGTATCCGGTTACAGATAATTGGGAATATTTAATTCAGGAAGTGATTGAAAGTATTCGACTACAAGCGCAGAACCCAGTGATTGCTGTAGGGCATTCCTTGGGTGGTGTTTTGAGTGTTCTTGCTGCTATTCAAGCACCTGAGTTGTTCAAAGCGGTTATTTTATTGGATTCACCGCTTATAACGCGCACGCAATCGTTAGCGATTGCTTGTTCAAAACGATTGGGTTTTATTGATAGGATAACACCGGCGCACCGAACCCAAGGAAGGCGTAAGCATTGGACAACGCGTGAGGAAGTTTATGCTTATTTAAAACGTCGGTCGCTTTTTAAGTATTTTACTGAGTCTTGTTTATATGACTATATTGATTACGGTATGAAAAAAGACAAAAACGGTTACTCGCTATGGTTTGATCCTTACATAGAATATTTAATTTATCGTACGATACCGCATAATTTGTTTCAGTACGAAGGCCAGTTACATGTGCCTGCCCATTTAATTTATGGTGATCTTAGTCATATCATTCATCGTCGAGAGCGGCGCTATATGGAAAAGCACTATGGAATAAAAACACTTGAAGTTCAAGGAACACACATGTTTCCCTTTGAGTGTCCTACCCATACAGCAGCACTGATTAAGCATGTGCTGAACCAATAATTTCTTTTAAATGCTTGTTGGAAAAGCAGACGGGGTTTGAGATATCTTTATGCGCTTTGATATCTTTAATGGCGTCTGCTGCAGCTAATTTTTTTTCCTCAGTTGTGTGATGACAAAACAATGTAAATTTTTTCTGGTCCTCATGGATTATGAATGCTCGCAGTTGCGCTATCTTGGTTTTTTGAACAGTTGTAAGGTTCTCCTCTTCTTCTGCTTTTGCTGGAATTTCGTCTTTAGTTTCTCCTTTAGTATCAGCATGTTGTTGAGGTGATATATCATGTGAAGCGTTGTGTGTAGGGGTATCTTCTTTTTCTTCCTCGTGGTTTTCTTTCGCGTCAGCAAATAGATTGCCAGAGAAAACAGCCCTAATATGTTCATGAAAAAAATCACCCATCTCGCTTAACTCTTCGGCCACCTCATTTAAAATCGATTCCGGAACGTGTGTTGGCGCTGGTGCATGGTCGACTGTTTGATCTGCTGCTATGTGTTGTTCTGGTATAGATGAGTTCATGGATAGTACTGGTGCGGCTGTTGGTAATTGGGTCGTTGTTTGCGGGAGGTGTGTTGTTTTAAACCTTTCTAGTTTGGCTATAATAGCTGTAAGTTCAGTGTTATTTAAGGGTTGTTGTTGCGCTTCTAGTTCGATGAGACGGTTAATTCTTATTTTTATGGTTTCGATTTCTGATGAAATCACTTCATAATATCGATCGATTGTTTTTGTTTGAATTAATAATGGACGTGTTTTAATGTGTGTAATGAAGTCCTCTGTTGAAGTGATAGACTGATTCATGTCGTTATAAAAATCTTCCGAGTAGGCAGGAACCAGCAAATCATCCGTGTTGATACCCAGGAGTAAGCTGTTATTGTTATTTTTAAAATAATCTAGAGCTTCAAATTGAATCAGTTGTTGCGGGCAAAACGTTGTGGAGCAATATGCAATGTCAACACGAATGGCATTTGCGATAAATGCAAGCTCGCTTACAGAATGAGCTTTGTTGAATTGATCCTTGATTGTGGCCGAGTGGGGATTTTTTTCGACCAGTAAGGCCTGATTCAAAATATCATCAAAAGCAACCTCTGCATTGCAATTTAATTTTTCCTGTGCAAATCGTTTGATGTCTGATTTGACCAGTTTATCCACTCGAACATTGTTGGGATCAGCTAAATTAGCTAATTGTTTAATCAGTAACATACGATATAAAATATATTGGTCATGATTTTGAAATGGTTCGCGCCACCCACAGTGATTTTGATAATCGTTGAGTGAACAAAGAAAATTAAATGAATTAGCCAGATAGTTTTCTATGTTCGCTGGGGTAATTTTTTCTTCCAGGTTCTGCGTATGGGGGGTTGAAAGGCCTAAAATTTGTCTATAATGAGCATCGCCATGGAGTATCATTGATGCATTGGTGCTTGCATTTAATTTGAGGTCGATTAAAAGAGCAGCTTTTAGAAACCGATGATAAGGATGGGCATCATCAGCTGGTGTATGCTCATCAACAACGGGTGCTAAGGTTTTTGTTTGGTTTAAATCACTGATTAATCCACCGAGGCCTCCTTCGTTAATGGCTCGAGTATAAAAGGCAATAAGTGCGGGCGGTAAGGGTGCATTTATATGTCGTTCAGGAATACAGGATACTATTTCTAGAACTTGTTCTTTTGTTTTTTGCACATATTCAAAGGTATGAATAAATGCTTGATGTTCTGGGTTCAATATATATTGACTTGTCGCTTCGATAAACTTCGTTAATAAAGTCAGATCAGCTGCGTATGGGTGCGCGGATGAGACAATACGTGTTAATGTATTGGCTAGCGACACTGTTTGATCGTGTGCGTCACTGATAATTGATTTGAGACGCTCAGATAAATCGATTTGAATAAATTTACTTTCTTGAAATCGGCTAGCAAATTCTCTGATCCATGCTCTAACACCACCCAACGCAATCGTATGCTCTTGTTTTAATTGCAAGATATTTGCAAAGCCTGTTTTCTCTTTATTATCATATTTTTTTAAATCGTCAAGATCTTTAGATGTTGTTTTAACTGTGTTGTTGGTTAGATTTTTTAATCGTTTTTGTTCTTTGGTAATGCTCTCAACCGCATGGTAAATAGCGGCTCGATTGACTGTATTGCGTTGATAATATAGAGATGCCGTATTGAGAATGGTTAAATGTGTACACATGGCTGTCATACAGGCGCTAATAACACCAATACAGACAAGAGCAAACGTAGAGATAAAAAAAACATGAATTGCAACATAAGCCACAGCAAGTGTCGCTGCCATTAAGCCAATGATTGTGTCGATAAAATACAGATATTTTCCAAGAAAGCCAGGTTCCTCCATTTCTTTTTTCAGAAACTTAATACATCCATCCATAAATTGAAGCTGCATATTTTGTGTAAAGCGTTTTCTGGAGTCCTCACTTTGGAAATGTTGTTTAAAAAATTTCAAAAACGAAGGAAGTTCTTTTTCAGCTTCAATTTCTTTATCATGTAAAGCATAAATTGAGTGGAATGAGTCATGAAATAAAGTATTTAATTGTTCTATAAAGTAGGTTTCTATGGAGAGATTAAGATCAGTCTCGTTGTGTGTGGTTAATTTTTTTTCGTTGGTATAATAGCGTTGTATGAACTCTTCGCGAACGGGCCCGTTGAGTAGGCACTCTCGGTAATGAAATAATTTCATTAAGTGGCCTGCAATCTCCGCATATTTTTCATCTGTGAACCCTGCTTTCTTCATCTCCAGAACGTATGCATGATAGTCTGCGTTTAAGGGTTTTTCGCTACTGGATACCCAAGCTTCATACACTAATGCACTACAGCTTGCGCCGATAAGTGTCGCAAATCCGCCTTGAATGGCAGTTTTGGCGCCAAATAAATCAGCAGAGGGTATGCTTTGTGTTTTTGTAAAAGCAAGTGCTGCAATGCCCGAGCCAATCACTGTTGCAGCGGCTGCGTTTTTAATTTTGTCTTTGGTTGAGAGATCTTCCATGGCTTCATTTAAATCCCCTTTAATCACTTCTTGATAATCGCTGATACATTCAAGATAGCGAGAAAGAGCACTGTTTTTTTTATTTTGGTCTAAACCAAGATGAGTCACAATATTGGTTTCGAGATACGCTTTATGATTTTGTTGGATGATTTTAAAATACGCATCTGTTGTCATTTTTTTAAACATAACGGGGTCCTTCCTTTATGATTTAAATCCAATTTAAAAGGTTTTAAAATGAATTGCAAATAAAATGTAAAGATATTGTTTGTTTCTTTATAATTTGACAGTATTGAGTACAAGAACATCGCCATAAACAGGAAGTTTTATAGATGGACATTAATAATAAACAGTGCCTCATTTTACGTTCTTTTCGTTTGCTCTTATTGATTGGAGCAAGTGACTTGACGCATGCATCATCATGGGTTGATGTTCATGAGGATCCTCCAAAAAAGGTAACTTACTCTAGTCTAAAAAATAATACAGATGCGCCCGAGGAGGATTATTATTTTGATGGACCTTCGAGCATTGCAACGCTTAGCTTTGGTCCTGCCTGGAGTACACCAGGTAAAACACAAACTTTTTTCTTGCAGTCCAATGTTCAAAAAAGCTATATTTCAACGAACGGAGCAAGTGCCATTGCTGATGGCGAATTATTTTATGGCTTTGAACGTCCGCTGCGCTCAAAGATGAGAGCACAATTGGGCATCGCTATTGCTGGTGCAACAAATGTTGGCTTGTATGGGGATATACTTGAAGACGCTGATAATGATTTTAATAATTATTTTTATAAATATAATGTGAATCATGCACATGTGGGCTTTAAAGCTAAACTCATTAAAGAATTGCAATCACCTTATGAGCCTTATTTTAGCACCAGTGTCGCGCTTGGATTTAATCATTCCTACAATTTTTCAATAACGCCTAAAATTTATCAAGAAGTTCCCGCGCCATATTTTCAATCCAACACAGCTTTAGCTGTTACGTATACGCTTGGGGCTGGGGTTCAAAAACGGGTGGATAAAAATTGGATCATTGGGCTTGGTTATGAGTTCGCTGATTGGGGCACAAGTAATCTGAGTGCCGCACCAGGACAAACGCTGGGCGGTGGTTTATATATGAATCATATTTATACTAATGAAGTTCAACTCAGCATTACTTATCAACCTAAATTGCTACAAATGGATGGTAAGTAGGGGGCATATGTACCGCTCGACTTGATGAACGATTAAGCGCGCTAAACTCGCTACGCTCAGACACAGCGCGCTTACCTGTTCATCAAGTCATCAGAGCGGTACATATGCCGTGCACGATACAGATGCTTTATTGCCCATTTTTTTTAGCTAGAAACCAGGGTATGGCAACAAAAAGTACGAGTCCACCGCATAAGAATGCTTCAAAAAAGGCAAGGTTATCAATGGGAATTTGCGTTGGAGGAACAAATCCAATGAGAACGGCGAGTGAGCAACAGATGAGTCCTGTTCCCGATACAATCCACATTCCTAATTTTCCACCAGGAATGGTATAAGCCCGATGCTGGTTGGGTTGGCTATAACGTAATTTAATTGCGGCACTGAACATCATAATATACGCCAACAACGCCATTTGCGCACAGAGCGCGCTTAATATCCAATAGGCGGCACTGATGGTATCGACCAATATAAAAAGCGAACTTAAAATTGTAAAAATAACCCCTTGAAGTAATAAAATTGTTGTAGGCGCACCATGTCGGTTGGTTCGTGTAAATGCTTCTGGAATACATCCATCGTGTGCTGCAACCAATAGTCCTTTGGTTGGGCCAATGATCCATGCTGATAATCCACTGACACCGCCCAAAATAATCAGGATTGCCGTAATCGATGTCATCCAGGGCATGTTATAGGCTTTAAAGAAAATATCACATGCATCAATTAATCCAGAGACAATATTTAAACTCTCTTGAGGGACCATGATCACAATGGCCAGTGAACCAAAGACAAGTGTGGAAAAAATAATGAGTGTAGAGTACAAGAGGGCCCGAGGATAATCGCGCTGTGGATTTTTAACTTCTTCAGCATGGATAGCAGACATTTCCATGCCAAGTAGTCCAAAGAGAACAACGGAAAACAAAGATAAGTTACCCAAGGCACTAAAATCAGGAAGCCATTCAATGGGTTGAGTTATTGCCAGTGGGCGTCCTTGTATAATCCAAATAAGTCCCAAAACAGCAATTCCTAACATGGGTAAGATGGTTCCAAAAATAGCTCCCAGTGTGCTCACCATGCTCGAGACTTTCATCCCAAAGCAATTAAGCAGGGTAAATACCCAAAATAAGCCAATGATTGTTGTTAGTAGATAAACTTTATGATTTGCGAGAGCGGGGGAAAAAAGATAGGCCAGGGTTGCTGCGATAAACGCCAGTATTGTTGGGTACCAGACCACATTATAGATCCATTGCAGCCAAATGGTAATGAAGGCGGCGCGTCTGCCAAAGGCTTCTCTGACCCAAATATAAATTCCTCCTGTATTTGGATAGGCGGTTGCTAATTCTGCAGCAACCAAAGCAACAGGAATAAAAAATGCAAACGCTGCAACAAGATAATAAGAAATCAGTGAACACCCAAGTTTTGCAGAAATAGGAAGTGTGCGTAGACTATCAACGGCGATAACGTTGATCATAACCAATGAAAAAACACTTAAAACACGTTTTGATGAAGCCACTTTAAATCCTTAAATTTCTTGTCTAGTGTTAATAATCTGCATGACCAGGTGTTCTTGGAAAGGGGATCACGTCTCGAATATTTGAGATACCCGTGACATAACTCACCAGCCGCTCAAGACCTAGACCAAATCCCGCATGAGGAACTGTGCCATATCGACGAAGATCACGATACCAACCATAGTCAGCTAAACTTAATCCCGAAGCCAACATGCGCTCATCAAGAACATTTAGACGATCTTCGCGTTGACTGCCGCCAATAATCTCGCCAATCCCAGGGGCTAAAACATCCATTGCGGCAACGGTTTGGCCATCATCATTAACTCGCATGTAAAAACTTTTAATGCCTTTGGGGTAGTTTGTGATAATAACAGGTTTTTTACATAAGACTTCTGCTAAATAGCGTTCATGCTCTGATTGCAAGTCAATGCCCCAGCTGATGGGATATTCAAATGGATGATTGGTTTTTTGTAAAACCGTAATGGCATCCGTATAGGTCATGATTTCAAAGTCGCAAGTGATTAAACTTTCAAGTCGTGCAATACATGTTTTATCAATGAATTCATTAAAAAAAGCCATGTCATCTGCACGTTCAGTTAATACTGCTTTGCATAAATAACGTAAAAAGGTTTGGCTTAGCTGACAGATGTCGTCTAATGTAGCAAAAGCAAGTTCAGGTTCTACCATCCAAAATTCGGCTAAATGACGGCTTGTGTTGGAATTTTCAGCACGAAAGGTTGGACCAAAAGTATAGACTTTCGACATGGCCAGGCAATATGCCTCAACATTGAGTTGTCCTGAAACCGTTAAAAAAGTTTCTTTGCCAAAAAAATCACGTGAAAAATCGGGTTGACCATCCGGTGTTTTTGGACAATGGAGCATGTCTAAGGTGCTTACACGAAATAATTCGCCTGCGCCTTCACAATCATTCCCCGTAATAATGGGAGTATGGATCCAACTGAAATCACGCTCATGAAAAAAGCGATGGATTGCTTGCGATAAACAGCTTCTGACCCGTGTAACAGCACCGATGGTATTGGTCCGTGGACGAAGGTGTGCTACTTCGCGTAAAAATTCTAAGGTATGGCGCTTAGCTTGTATAGGATAGGTCTCTGGGTTTTCAATCCAACCGATAACATCAATGCGTTCAGCTTGAATCTCGAAGGATTGGCCTTTTCCTTGTGATTCAACCAAAATACCCGTTACGCCAATAGAGCAGCCAGCCGTTAGTTTTAAAATGTCCTCATCATAATTAACCAGGTCATTTGTGACAACGATTTGAATGGGTGAAAAACAAAGGCCGTCATGGAGAGAAATAAAAGATAAGCCTGCTTTAGAATCTCGACGTGTTTTTACCCAGCCGCGAACAGTTACTGGGGTTCCAACGGGGGCTTCACCATTTAAACATTGTTTTATTGTATATATATCAGCCATTCATGCGCTCCACTTTACACTCAGGGAACGATGATACACCAAATGTTGAGATAAATTAAATTGTATTATTTAAGAAATCCATTCCCTGTTGAGACATCATTTGAGCGCCAATACTCTCTGTTGTTCGAGTTTTACAGTTTAGTGTGCCTGGTTCTGAGTATGAATAGTTCATTTCAAGCGGATCACAAATCATGGCACGAATAACGCGTGGGCCTTTGCCAGGCATACCTGCATGCACGACTTGTTTATTATCGACGATGAGTATGTCTCCTTTTTGCCAGAGACAAGAGGAGTAAAAATCTCTCATGTGTTTTGCTAATGCTTGAATGTCGTCTTTCTTAAAGCAGCTTTCGACGGTTTGCTCGTTAAATGAATGGTGACCTTTCGGCAAGGCTGTGTGACATGATGTAGATGATTTCGTAGAGTACTGGCTTCTTAACTATTCGAGCTTTACTCAATGGAAAGCATCAGCATGAAATCTGTAGAAGCATCATTTCATCAATGGCGTGCGCAGCGTAGTAGTCGCGCTGAGTTGATTCCAGAGCACCTTTGGAACATGGCTTTAGGGCTTTATCCCCAATACATGCGATCTAAAATTTGTCGTCGGCTGGGGCTTAGTGGCGGTCAATTTAAGCAGCGTTTAGATGGTTATAGTCCCGCATTTGGTGACAAAGGTTTTGTCTTAGCCTCGAATGATGAGCCTGTGGCGGACTCTAAAGTACACCCAGACGTGCAATTGGTTATACAAGGTAAAGAGCGAGCATTAACGTTTTCTGTTAGTCCGGATGTACTATTACACATATTACCTCATATCGGTGCGTTGCTATGATTCACATCACAACGCAGCACCGTCTGCATCTACGCGTTGAGCCAATTGATTTTCGCAAAGGCATCGACGCTTTAGTTGGCCTTTGTCGCCAAAGCATGGGTTCGCCATATAATGGGACCGTGTTTGCCTTTCGAAACAAAAGCGGCATAGCCGTCAAACTATTGGTTTACGACGGCACAGGATTTTGGCTGTGCACGAAACGATTTTCACAAGGCAAACTGCGTTATTGGCCCACGTCTTGTGACGAGCGAGTGTGCGCAACGACCATGGCGATTATTCTCAATCAGGGACAGCCGGCGGCAATGAGTCCTGCGTGGCGCGCGCTTCCAAGCTCTGCTTGAGCGTTTCTTTGTAGTGCCAAGGTAACCAAGCGCGTGCGTTCTGTATCACCGCTTTTTCGTTATCTATTAATGCGCACATGTACTCGCATGGGTTAATCTCGTTTTGAGCCGCGCTGTATAGGGCCGATTGCACGAAACTCGCAAAGGCGGCACTGCTTAAGCTTTTATAAAACATAGAGGACTTTCGTACCTGAATCACAAGCTTCAACGCGCGCTCAACGATATTCGTATCCAAAGGCGCATGGGGATGGCGCAAAAACTGAGATAATTGTGTCCAGCGATTTAAGATATAGTCAATGGCCTTGCCAGCAACGGAATTAGGCTCAAACTCTGCCTTTTGCTCTTCAAGATATAATTTAAGCTCAGCCATAACGGGCGCGCTTTTTTCTTGATGATACGCAAGTCGTTTCTCGT
Organism: Legionellaceae bacterium; assembly: GCA_947504875.1. Lineage (GTDB taxonomy): Bacteria > Pseudomonadota > Gammaproteobacteria > Legionellales > Legionellaceae > CANNJI01. The sequence continues at coordinate 1,467 of CANNJI010000006.1, read as the reverse complement.
GGCTAAAACCTTTTGTGTGGGCCTCATGGTCATAAATACGGCCAATTAACCCTATTACGTGATCGGCCACATCATCATAGCCATTGGGCAGCTCGTAAAACTGTCGCCTGGCGTGTACTAGGCAAAAACATAAGATGTACAAGTCATCCGCTATGCCTTGCGGAATATTGGCTGATAAGGCGTCACACATCATGATGGGTAAGTCTAATTTGGCATCGCGCATCAGCATGATGTCCGCAATGCACTTTCCTGCTGTACGATTATCTGTAATGTAAAGATACGTACGATGGTCTTCATGAAGGCTCACAATGCCTGTGGTGTAACAGGTGTGTTGGCTTTTTTCACCTTTTTGCGCTGATTTTGCGGCTTTGATTTCGCTCATGATTTTTACAGACGTATCATCATAGCAAAGCGCCACACCATTGGCGGCATCTTGAGATAATGCTTTATATAAAGCCTTTAACATCGGCTCAAACTTAACCATTAAATCCCACTGTGTTGATGCAGGAAGGGGTATGCCTAAATGGTTTTGTAATCTATCTTGGCGATAAAGTGGCACGGCCATAAAATACTTGTTAATCATTAACATGGCGATGAACGTTGCATCATATTTTTGATTGCTGACACCATTGGGTAGAGGCGCTGTATAAATAATCTCACAAATAGCACAACGTAGTTTCTGCATGTTATAACGTGTAGCACTCGCCAATGGTGCACCCGTAACACTGACTAAAACGCCAGGCTCGCTCATCTCATATAAGCGACCATCGCAAGCTTCAGCGGGACATGTATCACCAGGATTTAATTCAGGATGCGAAACCTCAACAATAGCGGCACCTTGATAGGCATCAGCACTGTTACGCCCATGGCCTTTTGTATCCGCTTCTGCGGTGTTCGAACCTTTATTATCTGATGAGGCTGGGTCGTTTTTAGGTTTTCGACTGGGAGCTTTCTCACTGCCTTGAATTTGAAATAGCTTACGCAGCTTCGCTATGCTTAATTGTCCAAGCTCCAATTGCCGTGCCATCCAAGCATTGCCATGGATGAGCATTTTCGCAAATTCAGCATTTTCGGCGCCGATATTTGAATTCATTATCGCGGCCAAAAAATTATCCATTTGCTCTTGGCTGAGTTTTGTAACCTTGGGCATTTTCGTTTTATCTGCTTTCGTCTTTTTAGACATACGCATCACACCAACATCTTAAGTTGGCATCATTATACCCCATGTTTTAAAAGCCAATTTTTACCTCCTGAGATCGTTTTTGAGTGATTATTATTTTTAAGGCAGGGACGGGGTTGGATGCGTTGTTTATATCTGCTTGTATAACGTAAGGATTTAGCCTCATCGTACCGTTTTAACCAGGGCAAAATTACATGCTAATTTACAAAAAACACGCAAAAACCCTGTCAACCCCTAAAGGCATAAATTTAAAAATATATTTTTACGCGGGCTTGCCGAAAGGTCAC
>CANNJI010000005.1 GCA_947504875.1 Legionellaceae bacterium | reverse complement strand
GTTTTAATAGTCTGTCAATCAAGGTGATCGTAGTGCGAATCAACGGGGATGTTTTAAGTTCGTTTGTGCTAGCCTTGTTCAATTAAAGGCTGCGCCATATATACGCGCTTTTACACCACTGTTAACACCCCAACAAGAATAGATGGACTTGCTCAAATGATGCAAATGCTGGGCCGCTATTATGTGCAATATTTTAATACTCATTATCAACGAACAGGTACATTATGGGAAGGACGGTACAAAGCCAGTTTGATTAGTACAGAGCAATATTTGTTCACTTGTATGCGTTACATCGAACTGAATCCGATACGTGCAAGGATGATTGAGCATCTTTCAGAATACCCTTGGTCTAGTTATCATCATAATGCACTTGGTCAGTTAGATCCTCTGATTCAACCTCATTTGGAATATTATAGATTGGGAAATACTCCAACAGAACAGCAACAAAACTACCAAAAACTATTTCAGCGCCCAATGGAACAGAAGCTATTAAATGAAATACGTGAGGCAACCAATAAATGCTGGACGCTCGGTGATAGTAAATTCAAACAGTCAGTGGCGCAGCAGCTGGCTCGTCGAGTGGAACCTTCTGCCAAAGGGGGGGATCGAAGATCTAAAAAATATATTGAAACAACGAAATAACCAATCGACTCTGACCCTATTGTTCCATTGTTCCCTCATTGTTCTTCGCTTAAACTTAGCGCACCCCCTCATAAATCCTATTTTTTAAGTACTCAAATAGCGTAGGATGTGACCACAATTTCGACGCATCATGGTACTTTTGGGGTTGTATCTGATTCATTAAAACATCTCTCAACGCAAGCCGCATCAAGGGAATCGCTTTAGCCATTTGATGGACAGGATATGTATTAAAATTATCACGCCTACCCGGATAAATAATATCTTGATAAAGCACCGCGCCAGTATCTATCCCTTGATCAACCAGATGAACAGTAACACCACAATGCTCAGGTTTTCCCTCTACCAACGCCCAGTATCCACCATGCACGCCCCTATAGTTTGGTGTTATTCCAACATGTGTATTAATGAATGGCGCTTTTATTGAAGAAAGAACCTCTCCTGAGATGATTCTTGTCCCATTAACCACAACAGCTTCTGGTTGCAAAGTCTGTAGTAATTTTATTGATTCCTTACTATTAACACTATCTACGCTAAACATCAGGTGATTTGGAATTGGAGAATTATTTAATTCAAAGCTAACAAATAATTCTTTTATTCTATCTTTCGTTAATTTAAACAAAATTTTATTGAATAAAAAAAAGGCTATCTGTCCGAGAACTTTGGTAAAGCCCAATTTTTTAATGCGTCGCTTAATCATCTTTCGCGCAGATATTTTGGTATCCAATATAACAGCTACCACCTCTACATCACAGGCTACACCATGATACATAACCCGGCTTGATACACTATCACCACACATCATGACAACACGGAGTTTTTTATTTTCCATGCGCAACACCTAATAATGAACTTAACTCACCCATATTCAAACAAGCCATTCCCCTCTTTGCTTCAAGTAATTTAAAATGCTCAAGTATTTTGGTAAGAAACATCATGTTTTGAGAGATGTTAATCCCAAAATTATGTGGATGCCACCACAGATGAAATATTTTTTTATTTTTTGCAGCCTCATCCATTGCTTTTGTTATTCGCTTTAATCGTAGCCCATCAAAAAGTGCCATTTTTTTTGAGTATGGACGTAAAAAACGGCTCGCAGGCAAATTAATCAATTCATCATTAATGCAGCGCTCTGTATTATAAGTATGATAGCCTGAAAGATTAATGTAGGAATCAATAAGACGTAATCCCCTCTTTATTTTATGAGCTCGACCACTTGATGCCGTATATAACCAACCCAGCTCATTTCCCCTGTAACATAGAATACCTAATTGTCGAAGTGTTTTAAGATATTCTTGATTCCATTGATTCCTTGGAAACACTAGACTTTTCAATTCCAAACCATTGTTTTGTGCTACTTCAATCGCTTTTGAGATATCACTAGCAAATGTTGCTTCTGTTTGCCCTTTTTCAAGACAATAGTAGTGTGAGAAGGTATGCGTTCCTATTTCCTGCCCCTTTTTTTGTCTAATTAATGAAATTAAATCTGGCGCAAAATGATATTTTTCATCTAAATTATTTGAAGACACAAGATATTGATAAGGGGATAATTTTTCATTTAAATACATGGGAAGATGCGACGGCATATGTTGGCTCAAATGCTCTTTATTCTGAAAAAATAAAAATCCTACTGTAGCCCAAGTGGCATGGATATTATACTTTTCAAAAGAGTCTAGTAATTTTGGTACTACCAGTCCTACCCCCATAAGATTTTGCTCATATTCTTGAATTTTAAGTTTATCACGCATACCCCAAAACAACTCAAAATCAAGTGAAATAGTAAATACACCTTGCTCTAATGACATAAAAATCCTATACGAAGTTTTTAAAATACAAAAATATAGCGCAGTTATGCAATGCCTATTTTTTCTGATGGAAGAATTTTTTCACGATAATACAACTGATTGACTTTAACAACATATGCAAAGATCAAACAAACCATCACAAAAAACTGTGCGTTTTCTGGCATAGCAATATATTGAAAAACCAATCCAACCAATCCAATGCCCAAAGAAAACAAACTCAGACGAAGCGTCACCCCAATAGGAGATATGCCTCGCCGCATTAAAATATGATGAATATGATCATGACCTGCGAGGGTACATGGCTTACCCTCGCGATAACGTATAACACATACCGTCACCAAATCCATAAAAGGAAATAAAACGCACCACAATACGGTAATCGGTTTAATGCTTGATACATGCGTTTGCTGAGAAAGAGAAATTGCAACCCATATTAAGAAAAATGCAATGAATGTGCTCCCTGCATCCCCCAGAAAAATCTTAGCTTTGTTGCCTTTGCGAATAGAAACATTGAAAAAAAGAAAGCAAACCATAAGACCTATAAAAATTGACAATAGATCCTGTAAACCAGAGCCAGCTCGAGCACTCAAAATCCACAGCAAACTCGCCTGCCCTAGCGCAATACCACCGACCAAGCCATCAATCCCGTCTAACATGTTCATTGCATTAAGAAAGGATATAATAAAAAGAATGCTGACCCCAATGGCTAACCAATGCAAATGAATTGGCTCATGAACTATCAATGCACCTAAATTTTCTAGCTGAACACCGGAAAAATAAACCAACCCAAACGTAGCTACGGTTTGAACGATCAACCGCGTGCGCGCACTTGCTTCGTGACGATCATCAATCACCCCTATCAATACAATAAGACCTGCAAAAGCCCAAAAATAAAATGCCTGATGGAACAAAGCGGTATCGCTCAAAAGCGCTGATGTAAAGCCGACATATAAACAAAGACCACCAATCACAGGCGTTGGGCTCAGGTGGCACTTTCGCCCGCCAGGATAATCTAATAATTTTAAGCGTTTAGCAAAGACCATCAACAAAAAAGTGCTTGTAATAAAACCAACCGCACCCCAAACCATAGATAAATTCAATGTATTCAATGTGATCACAAAAAATCCTTTTAAAAAAAACATACACTTAGCGTGAAGTATTACTTCAATGTAATCAATGCAATCGCTTTCAAGTACTTATCAATAACAATCTGTTCATCAAACTGGCGCTCTACCATCAAACGCCCCTGCCGCCCCATCGCTTGACGTGAAGCAGGCGTTAGGTTGATCATGTCTTCCATTTTATTGGCAAGATCATCAGCGTCGCGCGCGCGACAAATCAAACCATTAAGGCCATGTTCAACCACATCTCGACACCCCACAGCATCGGTGGTCACAATGGGGCGCTCCATTGCTGCTGCCTCAAGTAACGACCGCGGCAGCCCTTCACGGTAAGAGGGCAATACAATGCAATCAGCATCGAACAAGTGTTGTCTCACATCATCCGATAAACCTAAATAATTAACAACCCCCTCACTCACCCATTCATCCATCTGTGAACGAGAAATTGCCGACGGATTGTCTACATCAAGAAAACCTAACAAACAAAGCTCTACATCAGGGTATTTTTGTTTAATAATACGAGCAGCTTGAACATACTCCCCTACCCCTTTGTCCCATAACATACGGGCCACAAGCATAAAACGAAGTTTCTTTTGTAATGAAACATCCTCATAAGGCCGTATTGTCAGCATACCTTGGGATGAAAATTGTTTTAAGTTGATTCCTGAACCGGGAAGACAATCAGTTTTTTCTGCGCTCACTAACCCCATCTCAACAAACATCTCGCAATCATCTTTATTCTGAAAAAAAACTGTTGCAGAGCGCCTTAAAGCGAAACGATACATCACCCTCACCATTTGGGTGAGCCAGTTCATTTTAATAAATACTGAGCCCAAACCCGCAATGTTGTTGATCACAGGAATACCTAGGCAATGGGCCGCCAAAGAACCATAAATGTTAGGCTTGATGGTATACATGAGCACCACATTGGGTTGTTCACGCCATAATAATTTTAAAAATCGCAAGAACAATAACCCGTCTTTTAAAGGGTGCGTTCCTTTATTATCCATGGGTAAAGGAACATAGCGACAACCCAGCAAAGCAAGCGACTGTGCGTAACGGTCCATCGGCGCAACAGCAATCACCTCATGCCCTTGGCTCACCAATGCACGAATTAATCCTGCTCTAAAGTTCACTAAATTCCATGCGGTGTTGAGAACTATCATTACTTTCATTAAAACAACGCCTCCTAGGCGGTAACACTTTAAGTTGCTAAAAATCCTGTTTGATTCTCTTGCGTTTTTAATGAATCAGTATTCATTTCTACAGGTACTTTCTTTTGTTTCCCATACTGCCAAACCAGCATCATAATCACCAACAAACAAGGCATATACATTGATTTTTGTCGCATAGCCAACCCAAGGTTAGTGTTAATTAAACTCATAAACGACATGCCCACAATAAAAAACGACATATATAATTTAACGGGTTTCAGTTTATTTTTTATTAACTGATACACCCGTCTTTTTTTCCAAAATCGATAAATGAGGTAAACTAAAAATACATTTTCAAGTGATGCTGTATACCCCACGATATTACGCGCAAAAATAAACATCGGCATGATTAGGTTCATGATAAAGTTATAGGGTAATGCGAACAAAATAAATTTTGGATCTTTTGTTAACATAGGAAAAGAGCTGCCGATATTTTGGTGTGTCTGTTGAAAAACAGCTCTCTTGCTAACGGTCTCAATCGTTGTATCTGACCCATTAACCCAATAAACAACGTAAACAAAAATAGGTAAAATAATTAATATGGAAACAACATTAAGCAGCGTTAATTTTTTAAATCCTTCAAATTTTGATAAGGAATAAGCGCCAGCAAAAACCATCAATAAATAAGAACGCGTTAATATCATAACAAAAAGGCTAAGAAAAATTAAAAAAAGCATCATAAGCCGATTTTTTCGCACATAATGAAATTGATTCCATGATAAGAAAACAAGCGGAATTAAAAAATAACACCATGAATCTTTAACAATTCCGCAGGTAAAAAATAAAAAAGAGGGCCAACACATAATCACTAACGCAGGAAAAATATATTTCTGATTACTGATATTTAGCGCTTGCGATAATTGCAAATAAAGTAAGTACCACAAAACACTCCCAACAAATGAAAAGGCAGAAAAAAAGTACAATGTTGCCAAGTAAGAGTCCCCGGTTAAATACTCCCTTACGATCCAAGTAATTGATTTTACAATTTGCGTTGAATTTCCCCATCTAAAATTAGGGTTTGCTCCTTGAAAAAACTGAACGAAAGAATCTTGTGGCACCAGCGGATAAATAATGGTGCCTATATAATGGCCTAAAGCACAAAACAATATAACAACACATGTTCTCTGATACAGTGGGGAGTATAAATTGTAAGCCCAAAAGGCAATAACTATAGCTATTGAGTAAAAGAAAACGCCCCAAATTAATCCATCTAACATCTTATATCCTTTTATTTACACCAAGCCACTGCTGATAAATCAATACATCCCATAACAAGTAAGCCCAATTTTTTCTGCCACTTAAATGCTCCTGCCATTTTATATTCACCTGTTCAACATCAAAATATCCCTCATGATGTAAACGTTGTTTATCTAATAAATCATCTGCCCATTCACGCATCGGCCCTCGAAGCCACGCGTCAAGCGGTAATCCAAACCCCATTTTAGGGCGTTCTATTAAAGCGCGCGGTACATACTTATATAAAATTGATCGTAAAACGCGTTTACTGTCCTCAGCCTGCCTCACCTTATACGCCAATGGCAAGGACCAAGCAAACTCAACCACATGATGATCCAAAAAGGGAATGCGTGTTTCCAACGACACAGCCATCGCTGCGCGATCAACCTTTGTTAAAATATTATCAGGCAAATAGGTTGTTAAATCGAAACTCATCATCTGTTCAATATCTGTTGCAAGCTTCGGATGCAACGAAGAATTATTTAATGATGTTTCAGGTTCCGTTGCACCTAAGACAAGACGAGCAGGATCTCCCCAATGCGAAACAAGGGCTTGATAATATCCTGCAAGGGTTTGCAGTGTTAAAAGAGGAGCGCCTTTATATAATTTATCTCCTGGCCTGTTACTTAACGCCTGTAATTTATTCGGCATAAATTGTATAAACGGAAAAAGCAACATATCCCATTGTTTGGGGGATAAACTATAGATTGCTCGCTGTGCCATCTGACGCAATGCAATGGGATACTTTAAAATCATTGCGCGCAAGCGATTAAACATCAGGTAACGGTTATAACCACCAAACAACTCATCCCCACCATCTCCAGATAAGGACACGGTAACCTGAGACCTTGCCAGTTGAGACACCAAATAGGTCACGATTTGTGATGAATCAGCGAAAGGTTCATCGTACATTGAAGGTAGCAAAGAGATAACATTTAATGCATCTTGCGCGTTAACATATAACTCTGTATGGTGGGTACCTAAATGCTTTGCAACAGCCTTTGCATGATGTGCTTCGTTATATTGTGACTCATTAAATCCAATTGAAAACGTATGAATGGGCCTGCTTGATTGCGCTTGCATTAACGCAACAACCAAGGAAGAGTCAACTCCACCCGAAAGACATGCCCCCACGGGGACGTCCGCTATCATTTGCTGATGAATCACACCCATCAGTAAGCTTTCAAGATCCAACACCGCTTCATCAAAGGTGCCTTTATAAGGCGAGCGTTGGGACTTCTCGATGATGGTTTTGCTTGACCAATACCTTGTGATTCGAGGCTCAGGATTTTTCAGAGATACGGCCAATAAACATCCAGGCATTAATTTAGACATGCCCTGCCAAATACAATAAGGTGCAGGTATCGTGTTATGGCGCATCAACAAACACAGCGCATTTCTATCAACGGCTGCATTGAATGCAGGATGAGCCTGAATGGCCTTTAATTCAGAAGCAAATAAAAAGCACCCTTGCTGCCAACCATAATATAAAGGCTTTTCGCCCAAGCGGTCTCGCCCTAGGGTTAAAACATGTTCCTCTTTATCCCACACAGCGAATGCAAACATTCCCACAGCTTGTTCTATTGTGGCTTGAATACCCCATGTATCGAAACCAGCCAACAGTGTTTCCGTATCTGAATGTCCTCGCCAGCCCTTAGTATTTTCTAAATGTAGACGAAGCTCCAAATGATTATAAATTTCACCATTAAATACGATCACATAACGGCCAGAGGGTGATGTCATCGGCTGACTTCCTGCAGCAGAAACATCAAGGATAGATAAACGCCGATGCCCTAAACCAATTTGTGTTTGTTCATCAAACCACACCCCTTGTGCATCAGGCCCTCGATGAACAAGTTTTTGTGCCATATTTCCTAATACATGTGTAGCATCGTCATGATTTAATTGAGCATTTAAAAATCCGAGTAAACCACACATGATTATTCGGCCCCGGGTTGATGCGTTCGTGACATAACGAACGCGGAATTACTTTTTTTAATGAATAATGAATCATACACCTGCGAAAACTCTTGTTGTGTTTGTTCAATCGCATACTCGGTTTTAACCTTTTTTTGTGCAGCGCTTCCCAAGGCTAGACGTTCTTCAGGGGTCATATACAGCAGTTTCAGCAAACCATCAGCCAAAGCCTCTGGATTTTGTTTTTCAACCAAAACACCTGCTTCGCCCATGAGTATACCTGCATCCCCAACATCGGTTGAAACACAAGGCAACCCCATTGCCATCGCCTCTGCTAACACGGTTGGAAGCCCCTCTGCTCTTGAATGCAAACAAAATATATCCATTGCCGCCAAACACACTGGAATTTTAGAGCTCTCGCCCAATAAGATAAAACGCTCTCTCAACCCGGTTTGATTAATCCATCCCATAAGTTCTTCATTCAATGGCGTTAATTCTCGCCCGATGATTAAAAACCGTACGTTAGGGATTTTTGTGATTAATTTTTCAGCCGCACGAATCAACGTATAATGATCCTTGAGTGGATTAAATCGACCCAAGCTTCCAATCACGATATCCTTTTCATCCATACCGTGTCTTAAACGAAATGCTGTGCGCTCTGTTTCTGTTGCATGTAATGAGGAAAAATCTAATCCATTATGAAAAAATTGCATTTTCTTATCGCAATAACCCAATGCCCGATGCGTTTTAATTGTGGATTCTGCCACACACATGATTTTGGAGGGAAGAACATAAGACAGCAATGCGCACGCTTTGCGAATGATGCCTGTAACAGAAAAAACTGACTTACTTATCTCCGTACCCAAGAGCCCCCAACTCACATGCTTAACACCCGCAAATTTTGCAGCAATTCCACCAAAAAAATCAGCATGATACAACCAGGTTTGTACAATGTCAGGTTTAACCTGTTTAATCAGCCTTACAAGTTTTATGAAGTGAAATGGCACAAACAAGAAACGCTTCATTCCAAGCGCATAAACAGTCACGCCTACATCAGAAAGCTGATGTGCGATAAATCCAAGATCCGTCAGTGATATAACAGTGCATTTTATTTTATCCAATTCATCTAAAGACAAAAGTCGTAATAAAAATCGCTCGCCGCCCCCTATGTCTAGACTACCAATAATATGTAAAATTCTAGGTGCTTTTGCTTCAACTATATTATCGACTTTATCCTCTGACATCACGAGCATCACTCCATTTAACTATACTGTCATTTATACTCACAAGCGGCATCCACCCTGTATCCCTCTTAAGCTTTTCATTACATCCATAGATATCTTGAATATAGCTATTTTGTGCCTGCTTAGAATCAACCACCACCTCAAGATTTAACGGATAGGCTGACAAATAAACATCCAAAAGTTCATTAAATGACAATGAAACGCCAGAACAAATATTATATATTTCTCGAGGTTTACCTCTTAAAGCAAGCGCAATCAAAGCCGAAAAAACATCCTCTATATCTAAAAAATCACGTTTTAAAGTAAGATTACCTACATATAATTTGGGTTCTTGTTGTTTATTTCTCACACGTTCAAGTTGCCCAAGCAACTGACCTGTTGTTAAATGCTCTGAAATATGTGGACCAATCACATTAAAAATTCGCCCAACGCATACATCCACAGCATCAAACATATCATATTGTGTCATTAACGTTTGCCACAATTTAGTCATGCCATACGGTGATTGTGGTTGAGCACACTGTTTTTCTGTAACGGGTAAATGTTCTTTTAGAATGCTGCCATATTCAGCGGCAGAGCCCGCAACAACCAATCGTGTGTTTAATTTACAACGCTTAATCGCATTGAGTATATTTAAAGTAGACACCACGTTCGCATGATACAGTGCGTTAAGATCATAAGAATAAACAAGACCTGCTAAGTGATAGAGATAATCTGGGCGTATACTCTCTAAGATATCCAATACGTCCTTTTCATTGCATAAATCAAGCTTATAAGAACAACAATTAACCACTGAACCTGTTCGAGTAATACCAAATATTTCGCTACCTGGATACTTACGCTTTAAAACTCTTACAAAATAATCTCCAATAAATCCAGAGACTCCTGTAATTACTATTTTGCTTCCATTCATCAAAAAAACCTTATTAAATATAACTAAAGCACCCCAACCTCATGAAAAAGATCATTCCAGCCCAGTAAAACTTTATTTAAACTATAACGTTCCATTACAGATAGACGCGCCTGCTTTCCCAATGAAATACGTAAAGACTCATGCTGCATCAGATGATGTATTTCTTTCTGAAAGGAAAGCATATCATCTAATGGCACAAGACAAGCATCTAATCCACTTCTTGTGATTTCTTCAGGGCCACTGGGACAGTTAAAAGCAACACAGGGCAAACCAGTACCCATCGCCTCTAAAAGTGCATTTGAAAAACCCTCAAACTTAGATGACATAACAAAAATATCTGCTTTTAACATAACTAACCACGGTGTATATGTGCGGCCCATCATCATTATTCGATCATTTAAATTTAATTCACGAATTAGATTTACCAATGCATCATGACATACTCCTTCGCCATAAATATGTAAATCCCAATCAGGGTTTTTATGCGCCACAGCAGCAAAGGCTTTAATAATTTTATCGACTTGCTTTTCAGGACCAAGACGTCCCAGACTTAGTAATACTTTCCGTTCTTTTTTTATTGGTACCCATTCATTTGATTGAACTTCTAGCGTTAATGGATTCGGAAGTTGATAAACACGTTTTAAATTAGGGTATACATTCCCAATTGTTGCCATAACTGCTTCTGTTTGAACGATCATGACCTTCGCAAACGGGTAAGTTACTCTGCACATAAACTTCAAAAATTTTGAACGCTCATCAACCCTGGGATCTGTATGCTCAGAGCAAATGAGGGGTGTTTTTAGGAAAAAGCTTAATAAAATAGCTGCAACATTGACATTAGGTAAATAAGAGATAATAACATCTGGCTTTTTCTTTTGAATAAATTTTCTTAAAATTAAAAATCGTTGTATATAAGTCAGGATATTTTTAGAGCGATTACCAACCAAATCACTTAAGAAAACCAAGTCGACTGATTTTGAGGTCTCATAAAAACAATCTCCCCTACCTGAAAAAGTTGAAAGTAATGTCACTTCGTGCCCACTTTGCACCCATGCGTTGGATAATGTAACTGCAACACGTTCTGCACCACCTGCACCTAACGAACTAACAAGAAACACTATATTCATAACACTTTCCTTTTTAATATTACACGCATCAACATTAATTTTAATTTAATTATTATTTTCTTATTTTTTAGAGAAAGACCACATAAAATTTGATTCGCTAAAAAATATGAGCCAACGCGATAATGAGCCATTCCTTCATTATAAAAAATCCAAAAAAAATCATTGTAGTCAAGTAATTGCGTGATGGTAGAAGCATAATCTTTTTTAAACTCATTTATACACTTTATATAGCGTTCAAGTGTGGTAAAGTTACCTCCACCAACCCAGTAATAACCATAGGTTTTTGATAGTCGGGTAAATTTTTCTGTCAGTTTTGCTACATCAAGCCAAGCATAAAAATCTTCAATCCCTATAAGCCGCTTTTCTTCTCGTAATCCTTTAGACTCAATCAATAATGATCGTCTTATGACAACACTTGAATTAAGCAAGGCATTCCCATGGGCAATCATATGTTCAAACACCGGACTTGAAACTGATTGAGAATACCTCTTCTTCAAAAAAAAACGCTGATTATTCTTCTTCGCTAAATATAAATCATGATAAACAACATCAGCCCCTTGTTCTAAAGCGACAAGAGAAGCTTCTAACTTTTCAGGTGTCCACCAATCATCCGAATCCAAAAAAGCAATATATTCGCCACTTGCTTCTCGAATGCCTTTATTTCGTGATTTAGCAATGATGCCATCGTTATGAATTTTATAAAGTTTTATACGTGAGTCGTTAAACGCTGCAACTATTTCATCGGTATGGTCCATTGAATGATTATCAACCACCAAACACTCCCAATGGGAATAGGTTTGATCAAGCACGGAGGTAAGTGCGCGTTTTAAATCATTCGCGCGATTATAGGTAGGTATAACAACTGAAATAAGCGCCCTCATGACTACATCCCTTTAATATCGATCACGCAAACACATGGTTACAAAAAAGTAGTAATTGATCAAGCTCAAAAACCGGATCTTTCTTTAATTTAAAGCCCATTTGAGAGAGAGAATCCATTTTATATTCAAGTTGAGCTGATTGTTCACCTAATGTTGCCTCAAGGCGAGCCAGTGAAGGTCGAAATCCCAAAACCTCCTCGCATCGTAATTGCAGCAAAGAAGCGATTTCCCAAACCGTTGGAGACCATAAGCCGCCTAAATTAAATATAGGCTGGCTCGGAATGACGGTATCTTTTGATGGTGATTGCGAATAATTCAGTTCTAAACTTTCGCGACGGGACGCAGGCAAAAACAACAAATAAGCTATTGCCCGACAAACATCTGCCATCGGAATAAAATCTCGTCGTTGCAAGCCAGATGAATGCAACACCATTTTTTTTGATATCACTGCTTGTCTGCATAAATCATTCAACAGCAAAGACCAACAATTAACATTAGCATACATTGGCGCACCAAATGCATTCGAGAGTCGAATCACACAACCATCAATTTGCTTATTTGAAGCGGCACTTAATACAAAATCCTCACCCGCTCGATGCGTTGTTGCATAAGGATGTGTATTGGTTGGTATCGTTTTTTCATTAATTATACCCACCAATGGGCTGGCATAGACATGTGCTGTTGAAAAATAAATAAAACGCGATACATCCTGATGAATTGCTGCGTTAACCAAACGTTCTGTGCAAACGCCATTAAAATTCAATGCTGCCCTAGGATTTTGTGCACAATCTTGAGCATTCATACCTGCAGTATGCACAACCACATCCATACCACGACACACAGACGCCAATGCGGCATCATCCTCCCACTGCATTTGAACCATTCGGGCTTCAGGGCACCAACGCGGGGGACTTAATAATTGCCTTGATCCCAAATAAACCTCATGGCCGGCTCCAACTAAAAATTTTGCTAGCCTACCGCCGATATACCCCATGCCCCCCGTGATGAGAATTTTCAATTGCTGTTATCCTTTAACGATGGTGAATGTCCCAATCATAAGGAATGCTTGCATCCATTGCGGGGCGTCGTTCAATTTCATCTGGGTCGTGCGGAAGCGTTGCACAATTAGCAACAATTGAAGTTTTATCACCAATCCCTTTAAATCCATTCCAAATTAAAGGCGGCACGGTCACCAAGCAATAATTTTCAGGTGATAAAAACAGCTCCTGCGTTTTACCTTGCGTTGAGCTCCCTGGCCTATCATCAAATAAAACAAACTTAATTTCGCCATAAATAACGGCATAGTTTAAAGTCATTTGCTTATGCAAATGCCAGGCCTTAATTGCTCCAGCATGCGTACAAGAAAAATATATCTCTCCAAAATGAGAAAACAGAGGAGAATCTTCACGTAACATATGCATCACTTTTCCACGCTCGTCAAAAATTTGTTTCAGCGGTGTGATGACAACCCCTTCAATCATGATAACTCCGGAAAATAAGTATAGATTTGTTCGCGTGTAATGGCTTCTACATTACCTCCTGCCAAAACATGTTGATACCAAGAGGCTGTTGCCTCTAAAGTTTGTTCAACACGCCACCGGGGTTGCCAACCTAATTGTTGATGCGCTTTATCACAACTTAATTGTAATAGTTGCGCTTCATGTGGATGATGTCCTGATGTTTCGACCTCAACACGCCCTTGACGAAAATACGACACCATTTTATTTGCCACTTCATGCACTGTACGTACTTCTTGTGATGAAGGGCCAAAGTTCCAAGCGCCAGAAAAAATCGAAGGTTGTTCATGTAATTTGGCAGCTAATAACAAGTAACCTGATAAAGGCTCCAAAACATGTTGCCAAGGTCTTGTTGCTGCCGGATTACGCAAAATAATGGGATTATTTTTTTCAATTGCACGAACACAATCAGGAATAATACGATTAAGCGACCAATCGCCCCCGCCAATCACATTGCCTGCTCGCGTAGTTGCCGCGCCTAATTCAGGCCGATGCTGAAAATACGAACGCGCATAGGCTGAAAATATAAGTTCTGCAGCAGCCTTTGAAGCACTGTAAGGATCATGCCCGCCTAACCTATCATTTTCACGATATCCCCAAACCCATTCAACATTTTCATAGCATTTATCTGAAGTAATATAAACCAACGAACGAACAGAAGAGCTCTGTCGAACTGCTTCTAACAAATGAGCAGAACCCAAAACATTAGAGCCAATGGTAAGCACTGGATCATCATAAGATTTTTTAACCAGCGCTTGCGCAGCTAAATGAAATACAAACTCAGGTTTATAAGACTGCATGGCAGCATTTAATGCTTCAGCATCACGAATATCACCAGATACATGTTGAATACGAGAACTTAATTTTAATAAATCAAAATGATTGGGTGAAGTTTCTGGCGGTAAGGCATAGCCCATAACCTCAGCGCCAATTTCTTTTAATATAAAAGCAAGCCAAGAACCTTTAAACCCCGTATGCCCTGTAATAAAAACACGCTTACCTACAAATGCATGAAGCGCATCACGCATGTTAACTATCTGACCCATGGCGCATTTCCTTGATTAAACAATGAGTTCAACAACTGATATTCACGACTGGTATCCATGGGCTGCCAAAAACCATCATGCTGATACATCATGAGCTCTCCATCCCGCACTAAAGTGCGCATGGGTTCTTGCTCAAACACTAGCTCTTCTCGATTATCTAGACAATTAAAAAGGGAGGGTTTTGCAACAAAAAATCCACCTGAAATACGCCCCCCTGTGGCTTGTGGCTTTTCATTAAACTCAAGTAACGTTCCATCCGCTGCACAAACCATTTCTCCAAAACGCGCCGGTGGATAAACACCAGTTACCGTCAGGGTTTTGCCGTGTGCTTTATGAAAGGCCACGAGCTTTGAAATATCAACATCACTGACCCCATCCCCATAAGTCAACATGAAGTCATTATCCCCAATATACTCACGAATACGTGAAATACGAGAGCCCGTCATTGAGTTAAGGCCTGTGTCTGCAAGTGTTATTCGCCAATCCGATTCATCATGATCACTATGGTAAGTAATGCCTCCATTTTCACCAAACCGAATGGTTAAATCGCGTGTGTAGGCCTCGTAATTTAAAAAGAAATCTTTTATTACCTGCCCTTTATATCCTAAGCAAATTAAAAAATCTTTATATCCAAAATGGGCATAAGTTTTCATGATGTGCCAAATAATAGGATAAGGGCCAATGGGGATCATTGGTTTTGGAATATCGTCCGCAACATCTCGAATGCGTGTACCATACCCACCCGCAAGAATAACAACTTTCATGATTTACTCCCTTAACATCGATTGATATAACGTACGGTATTTTTCTACTGCAATATTTGCAATAAAATTACTTTCAAAGCGTTTTTTTCCCTGCGCACCCATTTGCTCGCGTACTATTTTATTTTCAATAAGATACTCAATTGCAGCGCTTAACGCTATAGGATCAGCAGGCGGAACTAGAATTCCTGTTTCACCCTCAATAATTTGTTCTGGGGTTCCCGCTATACGACTTGCGATTACAGGCTTACCTAATGCCATAGCCTCAAGAACAACATTTGGAAAATCTTCATGACTAATCGAGGGCAAAATAAGCACATCTAATAAAGCCATCAGATTCATAATATTTTGCTCCAACCCCACAAAAACACAAGTGTCGCTTAAATCATGATCAATAACACATTGCTCCAAAGTCGCACGCAATATCCCATTGCCTTCGATTAACACCTTAAATGGTAAATTTTTGGGCAAATAAGACAATGCCTTCAAAAGAACTACATGCCCTTTTCGTTGCTCCATAACCGACACCACACCCAAGATAACGCCATCGAATTCAGATAAACCAAGTCGGTTTCGAGTTTCAGTTACTGACTCAGATACGGCGCGCAATTGAATACCATTATGAATTATTCTTAGTTTATTATTGGGTAATTTCAGTACCTTCTTTAATTGCTCCCCGGCAACAGAAGATCCAGTAACAAATGTTGTCACTGTACGGGCAACAAACCGGTCAATCGGATACTCCCACCAACGAGAAAAGCGTTGATAATCCATCGCCATATTATTAACGACCATCACAATTTTTTTAATCCCGGTAAGCTTCGCTGCAATCACCGCCGCACGAGCAGATAATGCTGCAGGGTAGCCTCCATTATTAATATGGACCACATCGGGCTTTAATCGCTTAAACAATCGAGATAAAACCCATACTTGATACAGTAATAATGGAATATTTAAACCCGCTCGAACAACAAGCAGCATTACTCTTCGAACCAAGCTAGGAATTTTTCTTGGTAATAAATTAAAATTAGATAATTCAGGAAAAAAAAGTGGGTAAGTAGAAAAGTCTATGTTTGCTCGAGCATTTAAGCCTTGCGCATAAACTCTAGAAAAACGATAACTAAAACTCACCTCAAAATGCTCACGCATATCTGCTGCAGACCAAAAATTTACGAGCATATTTTCGCAACCCGCAAAAAAATGACAATCAGAATGATAATGAATTTTAGCTGGCATAAGTCAAACACTCACTATTTCGAATACTCTCTATTGTCCGTAACAAGCCATCCGCTAATGCTACTTCTGGAGAAAAATTTAATTTTATTTTTGCACGATGATTCTCAGCACTATACTCCATTGCTTCTTGTGGTCGATATGCTTTCGCACCAAAGTTTAGATACTGTTCACTATTATTACCAATTAATTGAGCTGACATCAAAGCCAAAGATTTAATTAAAATAGGTTGCGCTGAGCTTATATTCATAATTTCTACTTTATTGTCTAAATCAAAACATAACGAAGATATAATCGCACGAACAACATCATCGATATAAATATAGTCTCTGGTTTGCACGCCATGGGTCATATCAAAAAACTTTTCATGAATAAGAGAATAAAGCATTGCCGGCAAAAACATATCATGCCTTTGACCTGGCCCATAAATTAATGATGGTCGCAAAACGACAGAAGAAAAATGTGATGAATTCACAAGAGACTGTAATAATTGTGTAACGGCAAGTTTACTTACGCCATAAGCTGATAGGGGCATCTCTTTTTGAGTTTCTTTAAACGGTGATTGTTGAACACCATACTCTTCGCAACTGCCTAAATAAATAAAACGCCTAACTGTTTTAACTTGATCACAGGCCTCAATTAAATTGAGCGAGGTTATAAAGTTTTCCTCATAAAAAAGACGATAATCTGATAAAGAAATACCATCTCGTTTTTTTACTGTTGCAAGATGAATCACATAATCTGGAGCTAGTTCTTGTAACAATAAAGAAATTTTCGTCTTATCACGTAAATCACACGAATAATAAAAAGAGTCCATTAAAATCTTGCGACCTACAGCATGCACAACACATCCATTATTTCGTAAGACAGGACATAAATGCCTTCCAACAAAACCATTGGCTCCGGTGACTAATATTGAGCAGCCTCTTAGTGCATCCATACAAATTTATCCTATTACAAAAAACTCTAACATTTAGAAAGGTAATAAGTAATATCATCTAATGGATAAAAATGACTTAAATAATACTCATAACGCGATGGAAAACGATTAGCAAGTTTAATCATCATTTTTTTAAACCATCTATTCGTCAGGGTTTCATTAAAAATGATTTTATTTGGGCTAAATCGACTGGTTGTATACTTATATTTTTTTGAAATAATATGATCAGGATCAAAATATGCAAATGAATTAACCGTAAAAAAATGTTTATGCGTTGGGTCTATACTCGCCCATACCGACCTAAAATAAGGAACAATTACTTTTACAAGCCCATTAGGTTTACAAATCCGATGAACCTCTTCCATCACCCCAATCACATTATCAAGATGCTCTAATGTATTATCGATATAAATTTCATCAAAAGATGCATCTTCAAATGGATAAGGAAATGAATTCAAATCATGAATCACATCCGCATCCGTACGCTCATTAAAATCGACACCAACTGCGCCTTCGCGTTTTTTATTACCACATCCTAAATCTAGTTTTTTTTTCATTATTCGATATCCATATGAATTAAACTTACATATTTTATTTTACTAACATCTCAAGCTCGGATAGAACGTTCAAGACTCGCCAGTCATCTTCTAAAGTGTTTTGAAAAACATCCGAACTTTTCAAATTAACGGCAGAAATAAAGTCTGATAATTCTTCAATATATGGCTCCTCAGCATTAATATACCCCTGTTCTTTTTTACCTTCTGCAAGCATATATTTCACCCAATCACTATGTTGCAGGTTGGAGTATCTTACACATTGCTCATCAGAACTCATCACAAGTACTCCTTCTGTGCCCATAATTCGTAGTTCTCGGGTTGCTAATGGACGAGAAACAACATCTATCGTTATATTCGCTAAAAGGTGATTGGGATATTGTAATAAACAGTGATAAATATCATCTATATCAGCATTCAAATTCGTCAACTTCGTCTTCATACAACTAAGCGCCACAGGTACACCAAAAATATCATTCAACCACGTTAGTTCAAAAGGTACAATTTCTCGAGCACCACCAGTTTCTCGTTGTGAGACATAGTAACTATCAATAGGCTCCCACGGATGCCAATCCTCTAAATATTGGCCTGTTTGATAGTTGATATTAAGTGGCGTTCCAATAACACCGGCTTTTATTAGCTCTTTCACTTTTTTAGGCCCAGGGAAATATCGCATAGTACAAGAAGGCGCCATCAAGACATTACTCGACTTAGCCTCATGAGATAAAGCCAAAATTTGCTCCGCCTCTACAACCGAAGCTTCAATAAAACAAGGTATTTTATTCTGCAATCCAATCCATGCATAATGCATATGATGCTGAGGAGAAGTAGAGATAATCATTGCACCAGGACTAAATTCCGAACGCGCCCTCTCGAATTGATCATAAATTTCTATACCATATCTTTCAACTGACTCATTTCTTCTATCTTCTCGCAAATCAAAACCAGCAATATCATCATAACCAAGAGCCTGCAAATTTCTGATACGTCTTTTTCCCATAGAGCCCAACCCAACGACCAAAAATCTCATTTTTTCTCCCTAATTAATGACATAACCGCTTCCACGCATACGAAATCATACAAATCATCTATTTCATAACACTGATATCTTTCTATGTTCATCCCCATACAGCGACTCGTATAAAATGTGCCATCCTTCAAATAACGCTCTGTTTTTGCCAAATACACTACACCAAAAGGAAAATAAACAACCTCATTATCTTGGCGACGTGTTGTTTGTGGAAGTTCGTCATTAAAAGGAATTACGCCCCCTTTCTCAAGGCGTTTCATAATAGAGGGGTGGTGGGCAACTTCCCCCAATGAAACCAAGCTATCATAGTCAATATCAGCCGAACAAAGCATCGAAATAGCTGTATCAATATCAGAGAGCGATCTGAGTGGTGAGGTTGGCTCAAGAACAATAACATAATCAAATTCTTTATTTAATATAACGTCATAATATGCGACTGCATGTCTAACAACATCTGCTGTTGAAGCAGTGTCTGTTGCAAGATCCGCTGGCCGAAGAAAAGGCGCTTCCGCACCCGCAGCCATAGAAATAGCTCTAATATCTTCACAATCTGTACTCACAAGAACTGTATCAATATAAGCTGAATGAACCGCTTGCTCTATCGACCAAGTGATCAGTGGCTTCCCACAAAGATTTTTAACATTTTTAAAAGGTAACCCTTTAGATCCACTTCTTGCCGGTATAATGGCAATAATTTTTTTATTATTAAACATATAGTTGTTATATCTCCCTATTAAAATCTTGTTTTAATTCCTTTACAACAGTCTCCCAAAAAAAACTATCTCCTAATAATTTTGATTGTATATAAGAATATCTATAGTGATCATAATCTTTTACCCAATTACTATAATCGGCTAGATTATCATTTTGCTCTCTATCTTCATCCATATTAAACACAGGTATACCCAAAGTGGCACTAAATGTATATGACATACGGTCATAGTTTTTTTGAATCATCTCATCGGTTAGTAATAGTGCTAGTGGCTTATTATATAAAATTGCATAAGAAATTGATGTACTGTAATGTGTTAAAACTAATTGACTATGCTCTATTAGTTGAATGGTCTTTCCCTGTATGATTTTTCTATTACCAAATAAATTTGGGGAAGCATCATAATTTACTCGTGGATGCGCTGCAATAACAACTTCCAAACCGGTGAGTTCTTCCACCCTATCGAAAAATTGACAAATTGATCTTTGATAACTCTTTGCCATTACAGGTTTTTGAGTATCATTTAAAACTGAAAAATCAGGATGCGCGACAAGTCCGTCATCAGCGAACACACAATAATTATTTGGTATATCAACAGGCTTGGTTTTATTTTGATTTAAAAGATAACGATCGTAATCTAATGAGTGAATTGGTATAACATTTACTTTAGACAAATTGTATCTTGTTAGATATGAGTCTAAAACTTCATTTGTACAAGAAAAAATATTTAAAGGTAATTGATAATGATCAATTAAACGCCTTATTAACTTATTACCAATTATTCTACATGAGGCTTTTACATAAGCAGACAATACAGACAAGTTCTTTATTAATTTTATTTTCTTCATTATCTGTTGAAAAGAACGGCGATTATCTCGAACCAAGGTTGATGGCAATGTGCCCATCGCCAGAACATAATATTGGGCATTATACTTTTTAAGCAAGCGAAAAATAATGTGGTAAGCATCGGCCTGTATACCTGATAAACCATAAATTAAATCAAGATATACATGAGGATGAAAAGTCTTAAGTCTATGCTTAAACTCTGAAATTGTTTTAATTTTGACAACCGGACATTTTGTAACCGTAGCCTCTATATTTTGATATTTTTTATTTAAAAAAGACAAATCATAAACAATAACATCAACACCATATGCAACTAATGCAACTATCCTTACTTGTTCAGCAACAGCGTCTGTAAACGGAATTCTTGAAAGAACAACCATAGCCCCTGAAATTGACATCATTTATGCTCTAGTTAAAGTGAAAAACCGTCATCAATTATAAGATTTTGTCCCGTCATAAATTTTGACTCCCTCGACAACAAAAACATTAGGCCGCCAAGAACATCGGTTGCATCAAGCATCCCTTTAACACCACTATGCTGGTTATAGTTATATACAAAGGTATTAGCTTGATTATCAAAAATACCACCAGGCGATAAAGAATTACAACGCACACCATCTTTTTTATAATATTGTGCAAAATATCGTGTCATATGAATGATAGCAGCCTTAATATTCGCGTATTCAAGCGGCATAGTCATTTCTGTACCATCATAAATATCAAAACGTGGGGCAATCGTTCCATAAATAGATCCCATATTTACAATTGTACCCCCTCCATTTTTTCTAAAATATTCAGCAAACCTTTGTGAAATCAAAAAATATCCACCAACATGCATGGTCAAACTTTCACAAAAATCTTGGAACTCGATATCTTCTAATTTTCGACCATAATTTTTACCACGAGGATAGGCATTGTTCACAACTGCATCAATACGACCATATTGACAATTTAAGTCCCGAATCAATTTATCAATGGAGGTTTTGTCACATATATCTAAACATGCAGAAAGAGCTTTTCCCCCTGCCTTTTCAATTTCTTGCGCAACCTGGCTCGCTTGAGAAAAATCAAGATCTGCAACAATAGCCACACCACCTTGCATTGCTATAGCATTACAAAATTTTCTTCCAAGCAACCCAGCACCGCCAGTAACAACAACCACCTCTTCCTGCAACATAAACTACTCCGTTATAAAACTGTTCCTATCCCTAATTATATTTTCGAAAAACAGGTTTAATCGCTTCACCGACAAGATATTGCTCAACCCCATCATTTAACGCTTTTTTATAAATAATAAGTGCAGATTTTATAGCATTCATTGTTAACTCAAGCTCTTTATCTCCGTGAGAAAAACTCGGAGCAATCCATGGCATCAGAACATTGGCCTTTATCATCTCTTGATTAAACAAAGTCCTGTAATCCATTGATAAAACTTTATTTGAATCATAAGTCAAATAATTCATACTAATAGCTGGCCCAACAATTGAAAAATATTCATTTAACCCAATCTCACTAATCACAGCATTGAATGCTAAGCTAAATTTTTCTCCATAGCTCCAAAGATGCGCACACACATCATATTCTTTATAAATTTTTACTGTTTCAATGAATGCTGCCAAACTCGACATCTCCCCACCATGGGTTGACGACAACAAAAAAGTTCTCTCTGCGCCTGGTTTATCAATAGACGCTACATCCATTATTTCGCGACGACCAACCAATGCGGCAACTGAAAACCCATTTGCCATCCCCTTCCCGAAAGTGGATAAATCAGGGGTGACACCAAAATAAGTTTGTGCACCTTGCAGGTGCCAACGAAACCCCGTGATCATTTCATCAAGAATAAATAAGGCACCATTTTTTTTACACAGCACCTCAATAGATTGTAGAAAATTGCTTTGGCCATTTGTGCATGCTGTACAAGGTGTTAAGTATGTCAATTTATTTTCACACCCCGATGCACACGGAATTTGCGTCGTTGCCGGTTCTAACATAACACCGGCGATACTATCCGGGTACATCGCAAATAGAGTCTCTAAAGAACCAATATCACCATAATCAAATACAAGCGTTGAACCGACATGTTCTTTCGGAATACCCCGCGTCAATGGTGTGGTTCCAATAAACCAATCATCAAAAGAAAAAAAAGGATGCTGCCTAGGTATACAGATATAACGCCGACCTGTATAAGCACGGGCAATTTTAGCAGCAGCAGTTGTTACATTAGAACCATTTTTGGCAAATTTCACCATATGTGCTGAAGGAATTAAATCCGTCATCAACTCTGCAGCTTCCAGCTCAACTGTGCTTGGCCGTGTAAGGTTGTTACCTTGCTCAATTGCCCGCCACGCGGCCGCGTTTACACGACTATTTGCATAACCCAAAGTTACAGCCCTCAACGCCATTCCATAATCTAGATATTGCTCGCCCCCTGGTGCCCAGACGTAAGCCCCTAGCCCTTTTTCTAATATTTTTGGCGCATTCAATGGAAACTGATCACATCCTCGCGAATAAGTATGCGCACCGCCTGGAATCACATTTTTTAGCCGCTTTTGATATTCCAACATAAAATTCTCTCTACGCTATATGGTTTGCAAGAGCAAAGGATACCGGCTCCCCCACATCTAACCATGGTTCATGAATCGGATAAACGATTGTACGAAATCCGTTTTGTCTAATCCGTTGAAAAAGCAAAGGCATATCACAATGTTCCGATTCCCTAATATATTCCAATACAAAAGGTTCCAATACATAAATTCCTGCGTTAACGTAAGTTCGCGTAACAGGTTTTTCTTCAACACCAACTATATCAAGCCCTTTTGTTTGAACTACCCCAAATGGATTTTGCCACTCATATTGCCTAACTGCCATTGTTGCAGCTGCATTATGTCTTTTATGGTAATCAAGTAACTCACCATAACGTATATCTGTTAAAATATCCCCATTAGAAACTAAAAAAGCCTCTTGAGGCGTTGGGGAAATTAAGGCCAAGGCCCCTGCCGTTCCCAGGGGGGACTCCTCCTTTAAATAATTAATATCTACATTCCAAAATTCACCAGACCCAAAATAATCCTCAATCATGTGCCCCAAATGGTAGATAGCAAATATAAAGCGATCAAATCCATCCGCTTTTGCCCGCTCCAGAATATGTTCAATCATTGGCTTACCTGAAACCGAAAGCAAAGGTTTAGGACAAAGTTCAGTGTGTGGTAGCAAGCGAGTGCCCATTCCGCCTGCCATAATGACCATAATATTTGGCCGCGTAACAGGCTTTAACAAATCATCAACAAGATGTAAGCCCACAACATAACCATCGACATCAACAATTGGCGCTTGATGAATTTTGTTTGTCATTAACAAGTGTAATACCAATTCTCTTTCCATATATGGGGGCACAATTAAAGCCGTTTTGTTGATCACATCCTTGATTAAAGAGTCAAGTTGCAGCCCACGTAAAAGTCCGCGCCTAATATCCCCATCTGTAATTGTTCCAACAAACGTATTATCAGGTGCAGTTACAAGGACTATCTGAAAACCCGTTTCATTGAGGTTCGTAATGGCCTGCTGAAGTGTTGTTCCTTCAGTCAAAATAGCTTTTTTCCAGTCTTTTTCTTCGTCCATATATACACCCAAGTCCTTTTTACTAGTTCAAATCATAAAAATGTTTTTTAAGTAAGTTATTAAACGAAACTAAGCGTAATTTCTCCACTATTTTTTCACTTGCTCCACCCTCACCATAGGGGTTAATCACGGTTTTTAGCTGCAACTGAAAATCAGGCGTGTATAGCTTACCAATTGCGTGTGAAATATCTTCTCTATTCGGCGCGCAATCAATTACACTATGCGCTTTTAACCGACCCAGCTGACGATCACCAATATTAATGGTGCCTTTTTTAAAAGATGGCACTTCGAGTAATCCACTCGACGAATTACCCACAACGCCATCAACCTGTTGCAAACACGATAAGTAACGTAGCTGACCAAGCGAAGTAAATGCCTTGGCATTTGAATGCGTAGCAACATAGGCATCAATTAACTCAACAATTTCATGCCCCCCGCCATCTGCATTTGGCAGTGTGAAAATGAGTTGTGTATCCTCTAAAACCTCCAATGCAGCGAGCAGCTCCCCCATTTGATCAGCGGCTGTTGCAAACTCCAATGTAACTGGGTGAAAAGTAACGAGTAGATTCCTTGCCGCAAATTTTAAATTTAATGCAACTTCTAAGTCAGAACGCGACAACAGCGGTAAACGTTTAATACAATCAAGCCCTAAACCACCCACTAAAAATACACGATCAGGATTCTCTCCTAATTGAACAACACGTTGTCGATAAGGTTCTGCCGCAACAAAATGTAAGTGGGACATTTTAGTAATGGAGTGCCGTATACCTTCATCAAAAGCGCCTTCCGTTGTTTCTCCACCATGCAAATGCGCCACAGGAATACGCGAGACTAAAGCCGCTGAAACAGCCGCAAATATCTCAAAGCGATCACCTAAAACAAGAATCATATCGGGTTCTAAATCATTATATGCATCTGCAAAACCAATCATACCCAAACCCATTGATTTCGACACACCAATAGAGGTATTTGAGCTCACAAGCATTTCTATTTTACGATCAATCTTAAATCCATCTTTTTCAATTTCTTGATAAGTAAACCCATATTCAGGAG
This sequence comes from Legionellaceae bacterium, assembly GCA_947504875.1. GTDB lineage: Bacteria > Pseudomonadota > Gammaproteobacteria > Legionellales > Legionellaceae > CANNJI01. Next base: position 24,075 of record CANNJI010000005.1, on the reverse strand, counting down.
ATAAATGCATACCTGTTGCAATAATTTGTAATTCCAAATCAGGTGCATCTTGAATACCTTTCATCACCCATTGCAACAAGCCATATTCAGCTCTACTTCCTGTGACCACACAAATCTTACGCATCATAACTCGATCAACTCATTTTCTAGATAAGAACGGCTGGATTTTTTCCCTATCACTTGATCCCAGTTCATGGGTGAAATACCTGTACCAGGGCGCTTTATGTTTAGATTATCGATTGAAAATAACTCACCCGCCTCAATATTTCGACCTGCAACCAATGATTTTCTCGCAACCGGCTTATTCTTAATCTCACTTTGACTAGGACGCTTGATACCATCGCCCAATGCCTGCTCAATATTTCGAATAGCAATCACCATGGCTTTAAATTCATCAGGTTCAAGGCTTGCTTTGTGATCTGGCCCAGGAAGATTTTTATCTAGTGTTAAATGTTTTTCAATCACTTGAGCGCCAAGCGCAACGGCTGCAATTGCAACCTCAATACCTTGGGTATGATCCGAATAACCAACACGTACGCCAAATGCATTTTTTAAGGAGCACATTGCCTTTAAGTTAACATCACGCATGGGCGTTGGGTATTCTGTATTACAATGTAAGACGGTAATTAATTCACGCGAAGTACCAGCATCAATCAGCACATCCAAAGCTGCTTCAATTTCACCAAGTGTTGCCATCCCCGTGGAAAGAATAATTGGCTTGGCATAATGCCCAATATAACGAAGATACGGTAGATTGGTAATTTCACCCGATGGAATTTTGAAGATTTTTTGACCTAGACCCTCCAAGAGATCAACACTATCAATATCAAACCCTGTTGATAAAAATGCAATGTTTTTTTCGTGGCAATAGCTCATTAATTTTTCATGCATCTCAAGCGTTAACTCAAGGCGTTTTAACATCTCATACTGAGATTCGTTTTGATTGGTGGTTATGTTTTGATAATCTGCTTTTGATGCACTAGGTATTGCCAAAGACTCCGCTTTAAACGTTTGAAATTTTACAAAATCTGCACCGGCATCAACTGCGGCATCAATCAGCTTATAAGCTAAATTAATATCCCCGTTATGATTAACACCCGCTTCAGCAATGATCAACGTTTTCATATTTGCTCTCCCTAGCAGACAACCAATATCCATTACCACAGTCTTTTAATACATTTTGGCCCATGCCAATCACACAGTTCTCACCAATCATGACTGACTCGCGAATCATTGAACCACTACCGATAAAAGTACCCTGTCTAATTTTCACACCGCCATTTAGCGTACTAGAGGTTGATATATGACAATGATCATCAACCTCCACATCATGCTCAATCAAAGCATTGGTATTAATAATACAATTTTCACCTATACGTGCACCCGCATTCACAACCGCTCCATGCATGATGATGGTCCCTTCGCCTACCACCGCATGAACAGAAACATACGCACGAGGCGAAATAATAGCAGGTAAAATACCCTGTTGCTGCTTTATTCGATTAAATATTTCAATCCGATGTGCTGGTGTTTTAATTTGCCCCAATGCATTTAGAAATGAAACTTCTTCATTCATCAACGTACCTAAATCATCATCAGAACCAATTATAGGATACCCTAAAATCTCTAATCCAACCTGCTCAGGAAAACCAATAAGCCCTAAAATATGATAACGCCCTGTTTGTTCTATTACATCAATGCACGATCGAGCATGCCCGCCTGCCCCAATCAAAATAATAGACTCACGCATGGCTATGGTTCTCATCGAATAAATAAGCGCTACTTGGTATATTTATAAGTTGCATTTCTAAACGCTCAGCCACAGATAGTTCCATAGCAGGACAACTTAAAAACTGAGATAAACGATGCATTAGCCCCCACACCGGACGTGTCATAAAACCAGCACCATTTGTTGCATCTAGCATTGCATCCCGCAGCTCAATATCCACAGCACTTAAACGAAGTGTTTGTAACCAATAGTTACTTTTACAACCATAAGGCTCTTGAATCAATTGAATTTCTAATGTTTTTTTAAATGCATTTTGATAACGCTGAAATAATGCACGTTTTGACTCTAATATTTGAGGTAACTGTTCTAATTGAGCACATCCAAGGGCCGCATTTATATTTGGCATACGATAATTATATCCAATCTCATCATGCCAATAGGCCCATCGGTGAGGTTTTTTCGCAGTGGTTGTTAAATGTTTTGCTCGCTTTGCCAAATCACTGTCATTCGTTAATATGGCCCCCCCACCCCCGGTGGTAATGGTTTTATTCCCATTAAAACTTAAAATACCTAATAAACCGAAGGTTCCCGTATGCTGACCAAAGTAAGTGCTGCCTAACGACTCAGCGGCATCCTCAACAATAACCAAATGGTAATCTCGAGCAACCGCTAATAATGCCTCCATGTTAACAGGATGGCCAAACGTGTGCATTGGAACCAATGCTCGTATAACACGCCCCGTTTTACGATTAATACATTGGCCATTGCGCAACTCGGATATTTTTCCTAAATACTCGCGTAAAGCGAGCGGATCAAGCCCTAAGGTTTGCTCGTCTGCATCTACAAAATGAGGCGTGGCACCGCAATAACTCACCGCATTGGCTGTTGCAACAAACGTTAATGTAGGTATTAAGACTTCATCCTCAGCTCGAACGCCTGCAAGCTTTAACGCAATATGCAACGCGGCTGTTCCATTCACAACTGCAATAGCATGTTTTGATCCGGTATAATTGGCTAGATCAGCTTCTAAGCGATCAACAAAAGGGCCAACCGACGAAACAAAGGTTGAATCTAAACATTCCTTTAAATAATCCCATTCACGCCCAGAAAAATGAGGCTCATGCAAAGCACAGGTCCGTGAACCAACTGCTCCACGTATACCATCAATCACTTGTCGAACTAAAATATCTGTAGACATGAATAAACTCACAAATTATAAAGGTCAGATTTATATCTCGCTAAATTGTCTGGCTTTTGAAACCAGTTAATTGTTTCGGCTAAGCCCCGTTTAAATCCATCTTGCCCACCATAATGGGGTTGCCAGTCGAGCAGACGCTGAGCCTTAGCATTAGACGCCCATAATCGCTCAACCTCACTTTTTTCTGGTCTTAAGCGCTCTTCATCGCTAAAAAAATTAATATCTACACCCATGAGTTCAGCAATCATATGCGCTGTATCACCAATGGATACTTCAAAATTGCTTCCAATATTAATCACCTCACCAATAGCCTGCTCTGACTTTAATGCAGCGATAAAACCTGCTACCGTGTCACTGACGAAGTTAAAATCACGGGTTGGATGAAGGGCGCCTAATTTAATTTGCCGCTCACCATTAGCAATTTGCGTGATAATGGTTGGGATAACCGCTCTGGCGGATTGTCTTGGACCATAGGTGTTAAATGGTCTCACGGTTACAATCGGCGTATTAAATGAACTATAAAAAGACATGGCGATTTGATCAGCACCAATCTTACTTGCCGAATAAGGCGACTGCCCCTGCAAAGGATGCTCTTCTGTAATAGGAACAAATCGTGCAGTGCCATACACCTCACTCGTTGAGGTATGAATGACCTTAGCAATATCTAAAGCCTTTGCCGCCTGAACAACATTTAACGTTCCTTTTATGTTCGTATCAATATAAGTATCTGGTGAATGATATGAAAACGGAATTGCAATGAGTGCAGCTAAATGTAACACCGCATCACAGCCTTGCATTGCAGTACGCACCCCATGAGGGTCACGTATATCACCAGAGAAAGCTTCGAATTGGCCTTTTACATCCGACTCACAGTGATCAAGCCACCCCCATGAGTTGAATGAGTTATAATACACAAAGGCACGAACATCATAACCAGCGCGTACTAACGCTTCTGTAAGATGAGAGCCAATGAAACCGTCGGCGCCTGTAATTAATATTTTTTTTCTCGAATTATTCATCAGTACTCCTAATCCGTTTTGCTTAACGGGTTAATATAATTATGCAAATAAATATCACCAACCAAACTAGAACCCGCGTAATTAAGATGACTGTTACTCTGCCCTGTCATATACAAAGGAATTCCTCCTGCTGCCGAAGAGCATTGATTGGCTTGGCACATAACTGGATTTAAATCTAAAAATATTAAATCAGGATATTTATTCTTGATACTTAATAGAATATTTTTTGTATCTGCTTGAATCTTATTAATTGTATCAATAGAATTCTCGCACTTATTTAGACCCACACGTAAGAAACCACACTGCACAGGAATATTTAATAATGGAGGTACGTCTGATATTAAAACAGGTATGCTGTTATTTGAGACTATCATTTCTATAGCATGCTCCAATCCCTGTTTAAGTTCCATATAACTTTTATCACTGTATTCGCTGCTATTCTTTAATATAGAATCAGGATAATAATTCCAAAACCCACCCAAGATAATATACTTATAATGATTTTTCTGAATCATTGTTAAAATCAGATCATTCCTCTTCATCGGAAGATTTTCTCGCCAATCATTTAAAGCGCCTAAAATAAAAGGTGTTCCACTCTGTGTAACCACATAGCCTTTCAAATGAGCATCTTTCAGTAAAATATTCAACATCCCGGACAAAGCCATTGCATGAGAGTCACCCACGATTAAAACATCTGGATTTATTTTAGATAAATCACCAAGAGAGCAATCATTGAATGGCCTTGGCTTAAGGGTTGGCGCATCTATACATTTTTTCCCTGTAAAAGGACCTTCATAATTATCTATTATTTCCTGAACGCCAGGGCTAGTGGTATTAAATCCAAAATTTGGAATATACCAGCAACTCATTAATAACATAAAGCTCAAAAAAATTGGTAATACAAGAAATAACAATAAAATCTTATTAAAACTGAGTTTAAATTTATTTCGACATTTTTGTTCTATGAAATACCAAGAAATAACTGATAATATCGATGAAACAAAAAAAATAATAGCTCCGACACTTAAGTCTATGTTTATACCTAAATAATGCGTATAAGCAATAATTGGCCAATGCCATAAATACAGCGAATATGAAATTGTTCCCCAAAAAGTGATAATTGAAAATGATATACACCGAGTAATTGATGATTTCGTTACACCTGCATATAGAAGCAGTACTGTGCCTGTACAAGAAAGTAAAATATATATTATAGAATAGTCATTTTTCTCAAAGAAAACCATTGAATAGAAAATTAAAAACAAACCTAATAATGACAAGAAAAAAGCCCGTGTAGATGTTGGCCTTTTAAGTTGCCCCCAATATATTGCCAAACTAGAGCCCATAAGAAGTTCAAATGCCCTTGTAATTGGAGTATAAAATGCCATTAATTCGTATTTTCTAAAATAGAAAGACAAAAAAAATGATATAAGACCTATGGCCATGGTGATTGGACCTAGCCATGCTCTCTTCCCCTGCCTATTTAAACCATGAAATATAATGAACAAGACAACAGGCCAAACTAGATAAAACTGCTCTTCCACACTAAGAGACCATGTGTGCAATAATGGCAAAACATTAGCATCTGTAGCAAAATAACCTATTGAAATTGACTTCCAAAAATATAAATTTGATACGGATAAAATTGAAGCTAAAGCGGATTTAGAAAAGTTTTTCAAGTCAGGGGGGGTTAAGATCAAAAAGCCTACAACTCCAGATATAAATAAAACAAAAACAAAAGCAGGCAAAATTCGCCTCATCCTGCGTATGTAAAATTCTTTAAAAGAAAAGTGTCCTCTTTCTAAATTATCAATCAAAATTTTACTGATTAAATACCCGGAAATAACAAAAAAAACATCAACACCGATAAAACCACCAGCAAAAAAATTTCCAAAAAGATGGTAAAAGACAACGGATAAAACAGCAATCGCTCTTAATCCATCAATATCCTTACGGTGTGTTGAAATGGTATTTTCGTTCAATTCAGCGATTGAAATAGGTTCCGCATGAATTAAAAGAGAATGAGCTAACATAAAATATTACCTAGAATCTTAGGGAACACAATTTTTCTCCTCACTTTTCAAGATGGATTGTGAATCAAGCTCCTTCACTACATGTTCAAATTTCCCTTCCGTCAAAATCCGTCCCTTTACCATCTTATAAATCCAATCACAATGTTCAACCGTAGACATTCGGTGCGCCACAATAATCAAAGTTTTTTCTCCATGCAATGCATTGACGGCTTTCATCACTTCTTTTTCTGTTGCAGAATCAAGTGAGCTCGTTGCCTCATCAAGCACAAGGATGGCTGGATCGTGATAGAGTGCTCTTGCAATCCCAATGCGTTGTCTTTGCCCTCCCGACAATCGAACGCCACGCTCACCAACATAGGTATTTAAGCCGTCAGGTAAATTTACGACAAATTCTAATAATTGCGCAGACTTAAGTGCATTTAATACAGCAGTTTCATTAATCAACTCATCAGGCAGTCCAAATGCAACATTGCGTCTTAGTGTATCGTCCGTTAGAAAGATACTTTGCGGCACATAACCAATTTGGTCTTGCCATCCTCTTAAATTACTATGAATATCCACGCCATCAACCAGCACCTGCCCTTTTTCTGGGGTAAGTAAGCCTAAAATAATATCAACCAACGTGCTTTTACCAGCACCGCTTGTACCAATAAAACCAATCGACTTTCCTTGTTCAAAATTCAATGAAATATTCTGTAGTGCATCATGGCTCGCACCTTTATATTTATACTGAATATGTTGTAATGATAAATTTTTATTAAAAGTTACAGGTAAATAAGTCGTATGATTTTTATCATCAGCATGCGCTATTTTAATTTCTTCAAATAAACGATTAAGTGTAGGGCGTGCATAACGTAATGCTTGAACTGCTGTTAACACCCGATTAAGGGAGGGCATTAAACGAAATGCCGCAGCTGCAAAAAGTCCTAGCGTTGGAATGATTAAATCCACTGGCTTATTTTGTGCCAGCATCATCAACACGAGCATTGCCAATCCTGTCATTCCCAATAATTCTAGCCACAACCTTGGAAAGTCTGTCATTGTTCGATATTTTTGGCTGACCTCAGCGCTACCCACATTATGCGTTTGATAATCTTTCAAAAAATACGCTTCACGACCTAAAAGCTTTACGTCCTTTGCCCCGCCTAACCCTTGCTGTAAATGCTGCATGCGTAAACCATCATGGTATTGACGTGTCTCTCCCCAACGCGTCAAATAACCACGAATCAGGCGCTGTGAAGCAATTGAGGCACCACCCAATACACTCAGAACAATGCAAGCCCCTAAAGGCTCAATCGCAAACAGCAATGCGCCAACACCAACAAGAACCCCACCTTCCGTTAATAAAATCATGCCCGGTTGCACAACACTGTTCACCAGTTGAGAAACCTCATTCGTAATATTAGAAATTAGCTGCGCTGAATTACGCTGTAAATGAAAAGACCAAGGCTGCTTCAAATAACCACTAAACAACTGATACGACAAGCTTGCTTGAAGCCCATACACAAATTTACTTTGCTTCCAGCTCATAAAAATTAAAAATGCAGCTTTTATGGTGTAAATCATCACCAAAGAAAGCATAGCGCCAATAATCAATTGCGCTTGACTTGGATAGTGAAGCAATCGAAGGATGGGTTGTAAATAAACGTTATGTTGGAGGAATTCAGTTTGTGTCATCATACCAATGGCCGGAATAACTAAGCCAAGCCCCAAGGTTTCTAGCCCCATGCCAATGAACATTAAAAAAAGTAAAACCAACATTTGCTTACGTTCTGCTCGTGTCAGTAATGCCTTTAACTTATCAAAAATTACCATTTTAAACCCGCTCCAAATACCAAGGCATTGCTTTTTTTAATCCTTCACGAATTCTATACTCTGGCTCGTACCCCAAGTATGTTTTAGCCTTTGAAATATCAGCCTGAGAATGACGCATATCACCCATACGCTCTGCCTGATACGCAGGTGCTTTTTGATAGTCAACTCCTTGTTCTAAAAGGGCTTCGCGTAAGGCATGAACCAACTGATTTAGCGAGGTTCGATCATTTAATGCCACATTATAAATATGATTTTTGGCCTCTGCTGGTGCAGTTGCCGCCAAAATATTGGCTTGAATTGCATTATCAATAAAACAAAAATCTCGACTGGTTTCACCGTCCCCATTAATAAAAATAGGCTCTTGTTTAACCATGGCAGCTATCCATTTGGGAATAACCGCAGCATAAGCGCCATTGGGCGTTTGACGCGGCCCAAACACATTAAAATATCGCAGCCCAATGGTCTGAAAACCATAGGTTGTTGCAAAAACATCCGCATACAATTCGTTCACTAATTTTGTAACCGCATAAGGGGATAAAGGCTTACCGATGGTGTGTTCTACTTTAGGTAACGCAGGATGGTCTCCGTACGTAGAGCTTGATGCAGCATACGTAAAGCTTTTTACTTTTGCATCGCGTGCAGCAACCAACATGTTTAAGAAACCACCAATATTGGTTGCATTGGTCGCAATAGGATTATTGATTGAACGAGGAACAGAGCCTAATGCTGCTTGCTGTAAAACATAATCGACCCCTTCACATGCCTTTTTGCAGGTGTCTAAATCTCGAATATCCCCCTCAAAAAAGGTAAAGCGAGACCACTGTTGCTCTGTTACCTTGCGAGAGACTTCATCTAAATTTTCTTGAAAGCCCGTTGCAAAATTATCTAAACCAACCACCCGTTGATTAAGCTTTAATAAAAACTCCAATAGATTTGACCCAATGAATCCGGCCACACCTGTGATTAGCCATAAACAAGGTTTGTCTATAAGTTCTGCTTTAGCTTGTTCAAACTTAGTGATCATTCTACTTAATCCTTTAATATATTTATAATGCCGGACAGATAGCTTGATGACCGATTAAGCGCACTAAACTCGCTGCGCTCAAACATAGCGCGCTTACCTGTTCATCAAATTATCTGTCAGACACTATAAGTCCTAAAACCTTATGTCGATCCGGCTAATGTACCCGATGTTCCCTTATGTTTCTTTACTCTTCGAAGACTCATCATAATAATACGTATGATAACGTCCATATTTACCATAATATGCCCCATACGATTGCGTGAGGGTACGCGCACGATGGAAGTTAAATACGGTCCCTTGTATTGTTACACTCGAGCTCGCCAAGCGCTTTAATACCATTTCAAATTCAGCGGGTTGATGTGCACCAGCACCAACCACCAAATAATTAGTAGCCGCAAGTCCAGCAACCAATACAGCATCGGTTACCAATAATATAGGTGCAGTATCAATCACCACCAAATCGAACCCTTGTGACAAGGACTGAATTAATGCTTTAAAATCCTCACTCATCATCAGCTCAGACGGGTCTTTAGGATAGGCACCACGTGGTAAGACAAACAAATTAGGAGTCACGGTGGGTTGAATGGCTTTTTCTATAGAAACCGTATGCATCAAAACATCACTGCAACCAGGCGATGGTTGCAGATTAAAATATTTATGTATAGCACCCCGTCTCAAATCACAATCCACAAGCAATACGCGCTTACCCGCTGCAGCTAATAGATATGCAAGATTAGACGATACAAACGTTTTTCCAACGCCTGGCGAAATACCCAAAATAGAAACGATATTATTACGTGCAGACAACAGCCCTACTTGTAAGCTGGTTCTTAAACTACGTAAAGACTCAATGGATAAATTCCGTGGATTATGATGCGCAAGTAAAGGAAAATCCTTGCTTAAATGCGTTTTTAATTTTAAGGAATGCTCCGCTTGCTCTTTGCAAAATGGGATGATTGCTAAATTTGCAAGATTAAAGTGCCGCTCGCTCCAATGCGGGTCCTCAACACGAGGAGAGTAAATTTTACGCCCAAATACAATCACCACACTCAGTAATAAACCCAATACTAAACTTGCAAGATAAATAACAGGGGCTTTACTGGGTAGCGGCCCTTCAGGTACCGTTGCAGGCGCTAGAATACGTATATTACTCACGGTTCCTGCTTTAACCACCTGTAACTCTTGTATTTTTTGCAATAAAACCAAATAAAGCCCTTCTTTCAAATGTACATCACGCGATAAATTAACCGCTACTTGATCTGCTGCTGGCAATGTTTTAATCCGTTTCTCAAGTGCTGTACGCTCTATCTCAAGTGATTTTTTTTGTAAATCAAGCGCTAAAATAGCTGGGTGAATCGGCGTATATTGCTGTAACATTTCAATTCGTTTAATACGCAATTCACTGAGTTTTGAATCGAGGCTACCTAATTGTCCCAAAAGAAATTGCGCTTGCAGTTTAATATCAAACTTTCCACTTTTAGCGCGATACTGATTAAGCGCTGCCTCCGCTTTTTCCATTTCATGTTTCGTGATGGGTAATTGTTGATATAAAAAACCCAAAACCTGAGAAGCCTCTTGCGATTTTTTTTCTGCATCTTTCACTTGCGCTACTGCAGCAATGGCATCTAACAGTTGTGTTGTTTTTTTAGCATCAGGTCCGGTGAACTTAGCAACAACAATACCTGTATTACCGCCCATATCCCCTGCTGATTCTTCAATTTTAATCCGTGAACGTAAAGAATCAACCAAAGACACCGCTGAACGTTTTTTAAGTGTAAAATGCGTGCCTATGGGCGCTCGAACGGAATCAACTTTTAGGTGATACTGTTTATCTTTTGTTTGGAGCATCCGCCCAAGCTTGCCTTGTAAAATCAATTTTTTATTCTGAGAAACACGGATATGGTTCGGCTTATCATAAACCAAGTCATACACTTGATTCACTTTATTAAGTGGAACATTAAATGTGTTAATTTTAATTGTACGTGTATCTTGATGAAAAATACGTTGCCAAATGGGTGATTTCTCAGGTGCCGCACTGATATTTAAACCCAAAGACTCTATCACAGGTTTTAAAATAAAACGTGATTGAATCAGCGTAGCTTGCGTTGAAATAGGGTTACCTGAACCAAACGCCGCAAACCCCTGATTCGCAAAACTGTAATTGGACGTCTTGTTTTCAATTTGTAATAGAATATCCGACTGATACTGCGGAATCTGGCGAGAGGAATAAACAAAGCCCACCGCACAAGCAATTGCGGTGATTAACAAAATCAACCATTTATTTTCTAAAAAATAATGAAACAGGGCTCGTAAATCAACCTCTTGATCTTCCTGATGAGCGCTTTGCTTATGCAATAGATGACTCATAACTATCCTATGTTAAAGGGTTAACTGTTCACCAAACTCTTCGTAAACCATATGGACTCAACCAATGGCAAGAACTGATCCAATACACGATTAATTTGTGCAATGGGTGCAGTAGAAACAAAGAGAATATCTCGTGGTTGTAGACTAAAGTGTTCTGCTAATAACAATTTATCTGGCGTTTTTGCATCTAACCAAAAAATTTCAGGACGCGTATAATCCCCTCGAATAACATACACATTACTGGTATCCGCAGCATTGGCTAAGAACCAGCCGGATTGCGACAAGGCATCGGCGATGGTTAACTGTTGATCGGTAATTGGAATGAACCCAGTTTTTGCAACTTCACCTAATACATAAATTTTTTGTCCACGAAAATCTGCAACGCGCACATTCACTTGTGGATTTGGAACATATTTTTCTAATTTAGACGTAATCTCTCGACGGACTTGATCAACCGTTTTATTCACTACAGTCACATAACCAACAAGGGGGAAGTAAATCTTGCCATCGGGGCTTACCAAATAACCAGACTGACCTGCAGCAGTCTGTGCGCTTGCTCCTGGAACAGGCTCAATTTGAAATTCTGGATGCTGCCATACATTAATATGCAGCACATCAGACGGCGCAATATGATAAAAATAAGTGTTAACGCGCTGATCTGCAATCAGCGTAGGCGTAATTTGAATCAGCGTAGGCTGCACATGTATCCGTTGTGGAACCGTATATTTTCTCATGGGTGCTGTATTCAAGTTTTGCATACCAGGCAACAAGCTTGCATTGCATCCGCACAACAAAAGGGCACTACTTACTGCAGTTAATTGTCTTAACATATTAAGTCCATAACGTCCTGTACCATTCATCAACCGCCTGTTCGATCAAAACCAAAGACTGTTCAAAAATCGCCTTGGGTCTTTTGTAAGGATCAGGAATATCAAAACTACCCCATTTACCTAAACGATGCACGCGCCCTTGCATGCTGGGATATTGTTGTTCAATTTGTTCTTGTTGATCTGTAGACATGGTTAATACAAGTTCAGAATCAAACAACACAGTAGACGTTGCTTGACGTGCCCGATGAGCTGAAATATCAATACCGCGTTCAGTCATAAACGATTGGACAATAGGATCTGCAGGCCAGTCCACCATCGCCCCAAGCCCCGCAGAAAGAACAACAACGCTTGGATACACTTGTTTAAGCTTATCAGCAAGAAGTGCCTCAGCCATGGGACTACGACAAATGTTTCCCATGCAAACCATCAATATACTTTGAATCATAGACGCCCACACAACCCTGTTTACAACTTAAGATCCATTTTTAGCATCGCGCTTATTCAAGCTAGACAATACTGAAATACCCATCACAACACAAGATGCATTCATCAAAATTCACAAACTATTTTCATCTAAGACACATTCATGAGCAATAGTCATCCATCGCCCCCGCTTCGCACACTCTACCCCCGGCTGATCAAACGGATTAATATCCCAAATAACACTTTGAACAAATACTTTATGTTCATAGAGTGCGACCAATGCCCCTATCGTATAAGGAGATGCATCAAGCAAACGAAGATGATTAATAGGCACACCACCTTGAATTTTATCTTTTGGATGTTCAACATCAGCAATGCCACTTGAAAGCACACGAATTTTATCGGCACACATATCGTTGATCATCTGCCCATCATAAGCATCCAACGTAATAAAATCTGCGGCTATTTTATGTGTACCCTGACAAAGCGACTGATAATAACTGTGTTGCGCCTGATTCCCAGGACCACCCCACACAAGCGGCCCTGTCGCAAATTGAACATCCACTTTGTGGTTATCAACCGACTTCCCATTACTTTCCATATCGAGCTGCTGTACATAAGGTACAAATGGCTCTAGATTTTGCGAATAAGTTAACATTAACAGTTGATGTAAATTTAAAAAATTATTATTCCAAACGCCAAGCAATGCGAGCAGCACCGGCAAGTTATGATTAAATTCAGCCGATTTAAAATGCTCATCCATACTGCGAGCACCCGCCAGCAATTCATTAAACGCATCAAATCCTATGGCAATGGCAACAATTAAGTTAACAGAGGAACACAATGAATAACGCCCCCCGACCCAGTCCCATAGCGGTAAAATGGTCTTTATGCCAAACGCTTCTGCTTTTTCACGGTTTGTTGTAACCGCAATAAAATGTTGCGCCATTCGCGCTTCGTCACCCAACCATGCTTTTGCTTTTCTTGCATTGAATAACGTTTCCTGCGTTGTAAATGATTTAGACGCTACAATAAATAAGGTTGTTTCTGGATTTAATGTTTTAACCGCCAGGCTAAACGCCTGAGGATCAGCATCCGAAATAAAATAAAAACCAAGTGTTGGGGTTATATCATCAGCAAAGGCTTTCATACAAAATCGCGGCCCTAAATCAGAGCCCCCAATGCCCATATGGACAATATCTGTGATTGATTTTCCGGAAAATCCAAGCCATTGTTTGGCTCTGATTTGACTAGAAATTGTTTTAAGCCTTTCTCTCTCAAGCAACACATCATGCATAATATTGTGCTGATTAACCCAAATGGGGTGTGCACCCAATGCGCGAAGCGCCGTATGCAATGCTGGCCTTTGCTCACTGATATTAACAATATCCCCGTCAAACAAAGCCTTAATTTTTTGGTCTAAATCGCAAGCATGAGCCAACTCAAAAAGATGATTTAAAGTATTTTGGGTTATTTTTTGGTATTGGTAGTCAAGAGTAATATTTGAAGAACTTACGTTAAAATTTACATCACGCTGACTTAGCGGTGTAAATGTTCGAGCATGTATCAGCAACTGCTCCCATGCATCACCTTTTTTATCATACATCCTGTATTCTCTCTAACAAGCCCTTGTTATAACGAATCGAAAATCACAAGCCAAGCCTAAATGAGATTCAAAAGGCTTGCAAGCGGTTTATTAACTGGCTCAAACATTTCATACGAATGACCTATGATGCCGGACAGACGCGGTAATATGTTCAAACGGTTAATCCATGAAAACAGATTTGCTTCATTTTATCGGCAATGACGACCACTTAATATTCTGATTTTATTTAAAATAGTAACGCAATCAAACGTATCAAAAAAAACTGGCGTACTCAGGCTGAGATTCAAAATTGATCGTAACTCACGTTACGCAGTATCGTAATGCTGTCGGTGCGACTTGGCGAGCGCAGTGAGCATAGTCGCACTAAATCCCGGGATCTACTCATCAACCAGCAAAGTGCCACTTTGAAAAAGGATCCCGGACATTAAGGATTGCTAAGGTTCGCAAGCTCACCAAGCAGCCCTAAATTCCGGGACGACATGTCATTGGGGCTATGACGCTGCGTAACGTGAAATCGTAAAATGTTCATCGAAATTTTTTTAAGCAAAATCTTCAACAAAATAGGGTTTTCCAACTTGCCTTGCACCCCGTAATAATAAAGCCAATCGTCTTGGATTATTTTTCCAATCGAGTAGTGATTTCATCAGCGAACGATTCTTTAGCCCCCTATTTACAAGCATAACTTGCAGAATTTAACCCCTTAATATGTGCACATGTACATGGAGTATAGAAACACCCGTTTTACAAGATGCGGAACGGGTGTTGCATTAAACCTGCTACCTGAGACAATAGATAGTGAAAAAAGAGCTATTAGCGTATGACTATCAAGATTTGTAATATATAAATAATCAAAAATGATTCATAAATTGAGTCAAGGTGACGGCGGCGTTAAACTGTCGGGCTCTTCTAATTTGGCGGTAATCTGTTCTAGTAAAATATCAGCTTCTCTAAAATGATTATTTTCCGGATAGTCTCGCTTTAAATCACCCATTTTTTTCGTGAGTTTTTCTATATTTTTATGAGGTGCTTCTTTCGATGTCGCAAGGTCCTCTTTAACCTGCTGAATTAATTCACCTATTTCTGTTAAATCCTCTTCAGCATCTGACAATTCAACCTCATCCATCGCGTCTTTGGCTTGTGTAAAACTGTCCTCTACCTGGGACAGTAACGCAGAGAGAGGATTATCTGCGGTATGCGCTTCAGGAATAGTCTCCGTTCGCAATTGTGACAACTGATCTTTGTATATTGCGCTATGGGCCTGCAATGGCGCATCATTTTTGAGCGCGCCGGTATCCGCAGAAGATGCGTTGATGCCAATATCAACAGGGGCGATAGGCGAGGTTAACTTAACCTTATGTTCTTCAGTAGGGCTTGAGGGCTCGTAAGCCACAGGCGATTGACGCGCTTTTGTAGCCAATAACCCCTGAACTTCTTTTAATTTGGGAAGGATCGTAGTTAAATTTGGATTATCCTTAACTACGTCAATGAACTGATTTAAATCGTGTGCAACTGAACCAAGAATGCCTTGTAAAGCTTCTGGTGTGGTTACGTTATCTATCGATTCGCTGTGTTTATTCATCTGTCGCAATAGATCTCGAAAAGCCGCATGTTCTCGCGGACTCAGGTTCTCATTCATTACCTCTTGCGTCTGTTTAATTATGGATGATATACCGGCAATAATATTTTTTTTCTCTTTTTTGCTGTCAATAGAAAGTGTTTTTAACTTAAGCTCGAGCGCCTCTATCATCGTATTATATTTTATATTAATTGCCTCAAGTTTCTCATCCGCTTGCGTGATAACATCATCTGCTTGTTTTTTATAAACACCAAGCCCAGGCTTTTGCAGTAAACTTAATATGTTGTTTTTTGCTGACTCATAACGTCGAGAAACGTCCTCTGCTGATTCCTGCATGGCTTTAAGGTTTTGCGACCCATCTGGATTAATATAATTTGTAGCCACTTCATGCCGCATATGCGCTAGATTAACCTTCTCCTGCTCGTAAACACGAACTAACGCCTCGTAATGAGGTTGGCCTTTAAGTGCTTGATCGTTAACTGCTTGCTCTAACACATTAAACAATGCAACATGGGCTTCATGCCGATTGTCACGAACAGCAAAATAATGCTCAAATTTAACCTCCCTTAATTGCCGAGCAGTATAAAGCCATTGGTCAAGTTTCGAGTCGTCTTCAATAATTTTTCTATTTAACTCGTCAAGAAGCTGATGAATTTTGCGTAACTCATCACTGGATTCCAGTGTTTTGTGTACTGTTGTGGTAAACTCTCGGGGCTTTAATGGCTTGGTTGCCTTTTGAGTTCCCCCTGTTTTTTTATTTGGTGTCAGCTCATTTAAATAGGTGAAAAGCTCATCAAATAAATGATTCACCCTCAGATAAAAAATATAATCCGTTTTACACAAATAAATAAACAAGGCATATGCTGCCTCAATTTCTTCTTTTACATCCTCTTGCGTTTTAATACCGCTGGCTTTTCGAATACGAACATCATGCGCTCTTGTTGCTGGCGTATCGTTTAAAGCTGATGTTTTTTTATCTTTTTCCTCTTCCATGGCAATAAGTCAGCTTATTGAAAATACAATATACTGAAATTATAGACATTGAATAAGATTTTGCTTAAACGAGGTGTATGCTGGGGTGCACACACCTTTAAATATTAAAAAAAATTATAACCACACGTCCTTCCGAGCCCTACCGAGGAAGCTCCTGCATTAGCAGGGTGCTACTACCAGGATATTCCTCGCTACGCTGGAGAAGTCGTGCATAGTGGAGCTTCACAAAAAATTATAGACGGGCGGTTCTTGCACTATCCACGGCTGCTTTTGTTATGGCCAAAAGCTCGCCCTGTGCACCCTGGATGACTTCTTTTGTCTCTTGTATGCGAGAAAGCTCAAGATCTCGTAGTTGTTGTTCTATAGCAGTAGCTTCTCGGTGAGAGGCATCAAACAATTTCCCTTGGAACCCAGTAAAAATTCCCATGACGTCTTCTTTTCGTTGTTCGAACCAAGCAACAACCACGACTTTTCCTATTTCCCGAGCATACCGTATTGGAAACTTATCTACCAAAGGTCCTGTTTCAAATTCACTTTCTATAACTACTCCACCCACTTTAACCATGGCATTGAGCATAGCAATATCTTCTTTGTCGATAGCATCCTGTAACGTCATATCACGAAGAATGGTAACCACTGCCCGAAGCCCCTCAATCCTTGTTTCAAGTTTTTGTATTTTTGCAACCCTTTTTTCAGGCCTTTGATTTTCATCATGAAGTGATGATAGTGTATGTTTAAGCGCACGCGCAGCTTCAGAATACGGCGTATCTCCAGCGCCATCTCTTTGATTAATGATACTTCTATCTTCATCCAGTGCTGCTTGCAATTTAACTGGATCGCAGGAATTAATAAGAGTAAAGATATTCATTCAAAATCTCCGTATGTAGATTATTAATAAACCCCACCATAATACCATATTTATGTTAATAATTAAATTAAAATATATATTTTATGATCTGGTCATGCAAAAAAGATTCATGGCGTGGCGTTTCCGCTGCGCTACGCTATTTGTGGTGGCATCCTGCCAAACAGTCCATGTTGTCCATGTGAAATGGTGGCAGTTGCCTTAATGTCACGGCAATAGATTAGTCATGCGTTAATTTGCTAGAATCACCACCAAAAAATATTAAAAATACAATCATCAAATGATTAGCATGCTTCCCCTCAAAAAATTGCTGTCCTAAACGAACTGCCTTGATCACATCCAAAGGCACATTAAGAACAATGGAAAGATCAGTGAGCGTTAAAACACTGTATTTTAATACAGCATCAATGAATATGCGTTGCTTACTTTTACTCATTGAGAAAGCCAGCTCAAAATCCTCATTCGTAAATTTTATTTCTTGAATACAGCTCATGATAATGCTCCATAGTGTTAATTTGAGTTTTCCTTCAAGCGAACAATACAACAAAAATGTGTTAAAAAAAACATTAAAATATCAAATTTGTTAAAAATAAATAATTAATTGATAAAAGACGTTGTATTGATATAAAATAATATTTTTAAAAGTAAGTTAACTTGATGAATAACAAACAAGAACTTGTTGTAAATGATCTAGACGCCTCATGCATAGCAAAAAAACTACACTTACTTATGCTTCACAGAGGCGTTTCAGAAACTGAAATAGCTCGCTCTCTTAACACTTCGGTAATGACAATACGACGTGTTATCTCAGGTGAAACCGAAGATCCACGGATTTCCACGCTCAAGCTCATTGCAGATTATTTTGATATCAGCATCGACGCTCTGCTGGATACCAACGATCAAAAACCTCTACGTCTCATGGTAAAAAACGCACCTCAATATATCCCAGTGCTTAATTGGGATATATTTCAACAGTTCAAATTAATTCAAGAAATTGATTTTGAACGATGGGGCTCTTGGTATCCATTAATTACACAAGATAATTTTGTATCGAGCGCACACACGTTTGCCCTTGAAAGCAGGCCCTCCATGCAGCCACGTTTTCCAAATGGAACATTATTCATCATTAACCCAGATGAAAAACCCATTGACGGTGATATTTTATTAATCAAAATGAAAGACAACAATGAACTATCTTTACGTGAATTAGCAATCGACTCGCCAAAATGGCAACTACAACCCATTATCCCAGGTTCTGAATTACTTTTTTTTAATAAAGAACAACACGAAATTGTTGGTGTTGTTGTATTAAGTGTGTTGTATAATAGGCGGTAGGTGTAATGGATCAGAAATGGAATCATGTTGTACGGTGTAAATTTAATGGACTTTCCAGGCAAAATTATTTCATGGGTACAATCGCATTTTTTGAATAAAAAAATATCTAAATATATTTTATATAAAATTATAGATATAAATGACCTGAATATATTTACACTTCAATGCTATTACTCAAAAACCGTTTTTCAAGCCGACATATCTGAAATTACCGACAACAAAGCCCTTCTATTTGGTTTACACCCATTACAGTCTTGCTTCATTGGCATAGAATACGCAAGGCATATGAAAGATAACAATACAAAGACAAATATATCACCGAGTAGTTCTTACTTGGAATACTCATATGGCGAATATTTCATAAAACAACAAGATAGAAAAGGATATGTTTATTTTATTAAAATTTCTACAAATGAACATTTTGTTATGAAACCAACAGATATCGCTTTTTCAGATAAAATAATCAGTAAATTTCATGCCGAACATGCATTCTACATTGGCTTGCTTGCAGGACTAGAACTATATAAAAAGCAAAGCAAAGTACTAACCTTAAAGAATAGTGCCCAACACAACACGCCAGATAGAAAATAATATGAATAATATTCTCTATTTATCAAAACAGAAAAATACACCGCATCAGTCATTGCTAAGCAATCCATTGGCTTTTAAGTACCTTGCTTTTCTAGGAATGCTCTACTTAACTATAATGCTATTCAATGCCATTTTAACCAACCGCTACGTTGGATATAATTCGTTTTTTGTACTAGGAGGCACCCTCACGTCTCCATTTGTCTTTTTACTGGACAATATTATTGCTGAAATTTATGGATATAAAATCACACGAAGCATAATAATTTACGCTATCGTGGCGCAAACTATTTTTGTAATACTATGTCAGTTAATAATACAATCTCCCTATCCTGTCGTTTTAAAAAACAATCAAGACTATAGTGCTATTTTGGGCGCTTCGTTATTGCGCATTCATTTGAGCGGCTGCTTTGCTTATTTATTAGCAATACTGATTAACACAAAGATATTAACGCAATGGAAAGTTTTACTCAAAGGCAAAAAATTTTGGTTAAGAAGCTTAGGCGCAAATTTTATTTCAGAAGGATTATATTCACTTATAGCAATTGTTTTAATGGAAATCCAATCAATTGACATTTCACAAATTCTTAAAATATTAACGATCAGTTATCTCATAAAATTAATATACAACATTCTTTTGATATACCCATTGCAACTTATTGTAAATTATATTCGAAATCAAACAGGAATAGATATCTATGATTTCAACTATAAATTTACACCCTCAAAATATTATAAACTAATTGAAAGGTCTAAACATGCTTGAAAAAATTATATCCGGTGGTCAAACCGGCGTCGATAGTGCCGCCTTAGATACAGCATTAGCCTTAGACTTTGATTTTGGTGGATGGTGTCCTAAAGGGAGAATTAATGAAAATGGCTTGCTTCCTTTGCAATATAGCAAACTCCGTGAAATTGATGGTGATTACGCTTGTGATAAAGAAAATTATGACACGCGTACAAGAATGAATATTAGAGACTCAGATGCCACACTAATTTTACTCCCTTCTTTGCCGATCCCAGAGAGTATAAAGGATGGAACGTTACTCACAATTGAAGAAACACAAAAACAACATAAGCCCTATTTTATGATTAGCCTCACAGATGCTAACGAGGCTAATATTGAATTATTTAAAACTTGGTTCCTCGAAAACGATATTTTCGTATTAAATATTGCAGGCCCACGAGAATCAAGCTGGGATGGCATTCATGATATGGCTTATCACTTTTTAATGACCATAGTCCCCCAGCTAATACAACAAAAGAATTTCGCTCCAACCTAATAAAAAAATGTTGAGGCTTAACCAAAATTTGATATTAACCCCCACGAAGTATATACTTTAAAATATATATCAGAGGAGATCCTTTATGAAAATCGCCAAGCTATTTCAAAATGGACAAAGTCAAGCGGTACGATTACCAAAGGAATTTCGATTTGAAGGAAATGAAGTTTATATTAAAAGATCTGGAAAAGTTATTTTATTATTACCTATGAATAATCCATGGGGACCTCTCTTAGATAGCTTAAATAAATTTTCTGATGACTTCATGAACTCGCGCGAACAACCAAAACAGCAAGACCGAGAGGATCTTTTTTCATGAAATATATGCTCGACACTAACATGTGTATTTATCTAATTAAACAGCATCCTGAAAAAGTATTAAAAAAATTTATTACACTTCCTATAGGCGATGTTTGTATTTCGTCGATCACCTTGGCTGAATTGATTTATGGCGTGCATAAAAGTCAGCATCAGAAAAAAAACCAAGCTGCTTTGAATGAGTTTCTATCACCATTGGACATCATGCCCTTTGATGAAGCTGTCGCAGAACATTATGGACAAATCCGAACTTATCTTGAAAAGGAAGGTATGCCGATTGGGCCATTAGATATGATGATCGCTGCACATGCGCAATGCCTGGGATCTATTTTGGTCACGAATAATAAGAAAGAATTTGTACGTGTTCCAGATCTGACGATAGAAGACTGGGCTTAGCACACCACTACCCCGGAAACAGTCGCTAACGTTCACGTATAATTCCGCGACTTGATTTTTATCTTCGGTTCTGAGGAGTATATACTAAATGCCCCAACCCTTTTATACTTATAAAATCATCACAATCAATAATTAGCCCTCATGTCTTCTGAATCATTCAAATTAAAACAACAATCATTTAACGCAGCGCTACGTAAGCTTGAAGAAGCATTGAATGAACCAGCTTCAGAGTACCTTCGTGATGCATCGATTCAACGGTTTGAATTTACTTACGAGCTTGCATGGAAAACACTCAAAGCCTATCTTTCATCAAAAGATATTATCGTTTTAAGCCCTAAAGAAACATTACAAATTGCCTATCAACAAGGCTTGCTACACAATGCCAATGCATGGAGCGAACTCCACATGAAACGAAATTTAACAACCCATACCTATGATGAAAAACTAGCAGAAGAAATTTATATCTATTTAAAAAACGAGGGTTTGTCTTTGTTTTTAGAACTTAAACATACACTTGATAAATTAAAATGACCCCGTATGGTATCAGTGAAAAAATTTGGACCATGCTACTCAACACGTGCTTTAATTTTAAATCAGTTGAGCGCATTATTCTTTATGGATCACGTGCAAGGTCCGATTATCATATGGGTTCAGATATAGATATTGCTATCGATGCCCCACACATGTCCACTCAAGAATTTTCACAACTGTGGAACGCACTAGACGATTTGCCTCTCATCTTTAAATTAGATGTGGTTCACTTACAAACCCTACAAAATCCCAAGTTGCTTCAAGCCATCTATAAAGAAGGGATCCCCATTGTTCACCCGTCATAATTTGTAAAAATAAAAACTTCATTGACTATTATTAAGACGTAATCTACGCTTTAATCAAATACTCAAGGAATACTTTGCCATGAAGCACTCTTATCTTATCAGCATGAGCTTACTTTGTTTAAGCACCATAACCTCTGCACACGCCACTGACCTATCTTATCAATACACCGTTCCTTATGTTGGCGGTGGTGCGCTCACCATCACCAATAATGGCGCAGAACCAGTGTCTATTTCAAACGTCATGTTTGATAGCAATGCAACCATTGTGAATAATCCTTGGGGTACCTTATGGGGCTATAAATCCACCCTCCAAAAAACACCTCAACCCGATGAAATCAATACCCATTATATGATCACAGAAAATCCAACCATCACCATCCCGCCTTCGAGTGCCGTGGTTTTAAGTTTCAACATAGATCAAACTAAAATCGGCGGACCGCTCTCTCCCTATAATGCAGCCATGGATCCAACCAACATCAACATAAAACTTGTCGACTCAGCAACGCCCCTATCCATTCCAATACAAGGGCATTGCCAAGACACGGCGTGTAATGATCCAGGCAATGGAAAACGCATCATGGGATATTATCCCAACTGGGCTTATTGGCGCAGCCCTAAATTTACAGCCGACCAACTCCCCTTTAATAAAATTAATATGGTAGGGTACGCCTTTTCTATTTTTGATAGCAACGGCAACATCAGTTTGTACGACGCCGACTCAGATGCAATTAATCTGCCCATGATTTCACAAGCACGACAACAATTTCCCTATTTAAATGCGTCGTTATCGTTTGGTGGATGGTCTTGGGCCAGCACACCACCCGGCTGGCAATGCACAACAGGCGCTAGCCCTCAAGGCCCAGCAGCTTGTTTTAGCCAAATGGCTGCGAACCCAACAGCCGTTACCCGTTTTGTTAACAGCGCAGTCAAGGCAATGAAAGAAGTTCATTTTAATGGCATTGATATTGACTGGGAATATCCGCTCACCCCAGAAGATGCGTCAAATTATGTGAATTTATTACAAAAACTGCGTGGTGCACTTGATGCGCAAGGCAACACAGACAGTACACATTATTATCTTACCGTTGCGGTTGCTGCAGGCATCGATAAAATATCAAAACTTAGCCCCTCACAATGGCAAACCATTGCAGCTACAGTAGATGATATCGGTGTCATGACGTACGACTTTCACGGCGCTTGGGATCAAGGTCAAACAGGTAGTAATTTTATGTCAGCCATGGCACTCGATCCAACGCTTGATCCGACCGTCAATAACCCCATATTAAGTCACTATAATGTTATTGATGCAATGGATGCTTATGTAAGCCGAGGCGTACCTAAAGAAAAACTCATCGTTGGGATCCCTGTTTATGGCCGAATGATGAATATCGAAGCCGTAGGTTCAAATGATGGTCTTTATCAAACCATCACAGGCACACCTCCTGGTGAATGGGATAATCAACAGTCAGGCAATACGGGCATGGTCGATTATGCATGTATTGTTGAACCTACGCATTGCGGCAATGGATTTAAACTGCCCGCTTTAACATTGATGCAGCCCACTGAAAAAAATCCAGGCCAATACGCATTTACCCCCTGGGGATATGCGTCCAATTTATTCATCACATATGACGATGACCAATCAGCCGCCTACAAAGCCTATTGGCTTATTCAAAATGGCTACGCAGGCGTTATGCTCTGGGATTTAACGGGAGACTTTAACGCGTCGGATGAGCGCTCGTTAGTCAACTCGATTTATATCATATTCAATGATGATTAACTCGAGGTAAAAGCGTAGGGATTAAATTATTTGATGTTTTAAATGGCTCGTACATTATCCT